>JAYKJL010000245.1:0-28992 GCA_035285725.1 Nostocales cyanobacterium 94392
ATTGCGGTAATGGTATTGTTGATGCTTTTGGGATTAGTGACTCCAGAAGAGGGTATTTCTGGTTTTGGTAATTCGGCAACTATTACGGTGATGGCTATGTTTATTTTGAGTGCTGGAATTGCTCGTACTGGAGCAATTGAGGTTGTAAACGAGTTGCTATTGAGATGGGGAGGTAAAAATACAACAAGGCAAATTTTCGCGATGGGAATAATTACTGGACCCATAAGTGCTTTAATTAATAATACTGCGGTAGTTGCAGTTTTTCTCCCTGTAGTGGAAGATTGGTGTAAAAAACAAGGAATTTCTCCATCTAAATTACTGATACCTTTATCCTATCTGACGATTTTGGGGGGAATGTTAACAACAATTGGTACTTCTACTAATGTCTTAGCAAGTGGTTTATCTGAAAAATTGGGATATGGTGCTTTTAGCTTGTTTGAATTTACCAAATTAGGGTTAATTGTTTTTATTGCTGGTTTAGTATATCTGACTTTGGTTGCACCCCGACTTTTGCCTAATCACAAAATTAAAAGTAGTAATACGATAACCACAGATTATGACCTTAAAGATTATGTCAGCGAAATTATAGTTGCACCAACTTCTAATTTAATCGGACAAACCCTACGAAAAAGTCAACTGCAACGGAAATTCGATCTGGACGTATTAGAAATAATTCGTAATGATAATCACTTTCCCCAACCCTTGGCAGATAAAATCTTACAAGTCGGAGATATTTTAATGGTTCGGGGTGGGAAGGAATGTTTACTCAAGGTAAAGGATGAAAGAGGAATCGAGCTTTTATCAGATGTCCAGTTTTGCAATAAATCCTGGGAAAAAGATTTGAATTCTGGAGAAGAAAGTATTGCAGAAGTCTTAATTTTATCTAATTCCAATTTAATCGGCTCTACTCTCAAAGATATTCGATTTAGGCAGCGCTATAATGCGACAGTTTTAGCAATTCGTCGAGGAGAGGAATTAGTCAGAGAAAGACTTGGTAAAGTCAAACTAAGTTTTGGTGATGTGCTTTTGTTACAAGGACCCAAAGAAAGTTTTTTAGGACTGCAAACCAGCAGAGATTTATTATTTATTGGCGATCGCGACTTAGAAACTCTGCGACGAGATAAAGCGGGTATTGCTGTAGCTATTGGTTTAGGAGTAGTTTTAGCAGCAGCTTTAGGAATAGCCCAAATTTTGGTAAGTGCAATGTTCGGAGTAGTATTAATGGTTTTAACCGGCTGTCTGAAACCTGGTGAAGTTTATCAAGCTGTGCGTTGGGATATTATTTTTCTGTTAGCTGGATTAATTCCCCTGGGAATTGCAATGGATAAGTCTGGAACAACTGTATGGTTGGCACAGAATTTAGTTGCGGTTGGAGGAAATCTTTCTGGCTATTGGCTATTAACTTTTTTTTATTTTGTAACTTGTTTAATTACAGAAATCCTTTCTAATAATGCTTCTGTAGTATTGCTGTTACCTGTTGCGGTGGAAGTAGCAAAAAGTCTTAATTTTAATCCGATGGCTTTTATTTTAGTAGTAACTTTTGCAGCTTCCAGTAGTTTTATGACCCCAATCGGTTATCAAACTAACACAATGATTTATAGTCCTGGTGGTTATAAATTTCTTGATTTTACGCGAGTCGGTGCGCCGTTAAGTCTATTGATGATAGTTATTGTTCCACCACTGATTATTCTTTTATACGGGTTATAATTGCGTCTCTATCGTACTCGTTATGCTGTTAGAAATACTAAACAGGAACAGTGAAAAATTTCCCTCTCCGGGGTTTAAAACCCCGGTCACGCATCCCCCATCCCTCTCCACAAACCTTCCCTTTTAATACTCCCTTGCCGGTAAAAGATGTAAATGTTGCGAAGCAATGCGAAGTGAAATCGAACCCAAAGTGTTCAGTTGTGCCTGAGCCGCAGCTTCCTTCTTTCAACAAGTGCCTACACTTTTTTAGTAATTTTAGAATGGGAAGGGAGTTATGTTTTAGTTGTTACTGAACAACCCTTGGCATTTCTTGAGAAATATAGTGTTGCTTTGATCTGGAGTGAGGTCTAATTACACGTGAATTTGATGACAACCACCCCTTCTGTTCATACAGAAGTGGGCTTTTTTAGTATCAATATTTATCTGTGATATCGTTCCACGATTGGATCTGATACAGAATATCTAATTATCTCTCCCTATCCCCTGCTAAAAGCTCCCTTACTGTCTATTTATATCAACTTGAACGTGAAACAACCGCATAACACACGGGAGCAATCTGATAAAACACTTCTTGACCAACAAGCAAACTTTTGGAATCTCGTTTTTGTCGAACTGACAAAATTTCAAAATTCGCCATATCTGAGTTGAAAAAGAAATAAAGATTCTAACAAGTGAATATAAAGCAAGAACTTTCACTCGAACGACAAGATATATTTTATACAGTAAACTTGCCGGGTAATGCTGTTTATTCAGTCATTCCCACAACAATTTATAGTCACTACGGACAGCTACTAATACCTAAACTTTTTACTTGAATTTTCAGGAGAAAATATGACTACATTTATTGGTACATCGATGGATGATGTATTTATTGGAACATCCATGGACGACGTAATCACTGGATTTGCTGGTAACGATAATTTTGAAGGTCGTAGCGGTGACGACAGAATCCAGGGCGGCAATGGTAACGACAGAATCAAAGGTGGCAACGGTGACGACATTCTTCGCGGTGGACAAGGTGATGATATACTCAGAGGCGGTAAAGGTGATGACTTATTAGTTGGTGGTAGAGACAACGACCAATTATTTGGTGGGCTCGGTGCTGATAAGTTTGAATTCGGAATGGAATTTGGCAATGATATTGTCGGTGACTTCAATTTTGCTGAGGGTGATAGCATCATTCTTAAAGGGGATCTTTTAGAGAGCGTCTTTGGTATTTCTTTCGGTGGTGATATCGAAATTGATAATCCTTTCGGTTTTTTCGTGTTAGGCTTGGCTCTTAACAATGATTCCAACGAAAATACAAGTGCATTCATACAAAACAATGACGTAATCTTTGATTTCGGTGGTAACAACACAATCACCTTTCAAGGTCTTCTCAACGGTTCAGTAGCATAGGTTTTTTAGCTACCGATTAGATGAACTTTTGTGAATCGAATGAGTCTTGTATTCCCTCATTCCTCACCTTCTAGACTGAGAACCAGTCAAAGTGTACATCGTCCACTTTAATTCAACTCTATCTATTTTTTCTCGTAATGACTTTAAGGGTCATTACGAGGAGCTTTTTTATGAATTAGTACCTTTACAATATCTGTATAAAATGCTTTCTTTTATTTGAGGTTGCTTAAATCAAAATCGAGCTTGGGTTACTAAATTGGATGAAAATGAGTAGTGCTTAGCGAGGAAAAACATTTATTAGCAAACGCGAATCACTAATAAGCATTAAATTATACTAATCGACATAAATACTATTACTTCCAAGATACATAAATTGTAAAAAATTTTCATCAAAAGGTCGATCCTGTTGTTCTTGAAATAGCTCGGAAGCATTTCATAGACTTTATAATTCCTCAAACCCTTATTTAGAAAAGCTCAGATAATATCTTTTTTGAACTAGCTTGTGAAGATTGACGATATATCTTTAGCTTCTTTTATCCAAATTGAAAAAGAGATAAAGATTTTAGAAAGTAAAGATAAAGTCAGTGAATACTTTGACTAAAAGAGTTATATTTTATATAAGTAGTTACGCAGGTAATAGTATTTTATAGGGAAACATATCACAAGTATATTTACTCATGAAAATATCGTTGCTATGCAGAACTGCCAATCTGTAATCCCCAACATTAATTTTCAGGAGACAACATGGAAGAGATGAATATTATTCCAGGAACAGCTGGTGACGACTCTATCGATGGATTCGATGGTAATGATGATATCAAAGGTTTGAAAGGTAACGACAGATTAAGAGGTGGTACTGGTAACGACCGCCTTGCAGGTGGTGAAGGTCACGATACTCTTCGCGGTGGTAAAGGTGATGACACCCTTTTGGGTGGCGCAGATGACGATGTATTGTACGGTGGAGCGGGTAACGACAAATTAAACGGTGGTAGTGGTGCCGATAAATTTGTATTTAGGCTCCAAGACTTAACACCCCAAGAAACAAACAACGATATTATCGTTGATTTGAAATTTGCTGAAGGCGATATCATCAAGTTTGAAGGCGGTTTAGAAGGTATCGTTGGCGTTAGTCAGATTGCTAGTTTTGACGATTTATGGAGCGTAGTCAACAGTCTTGGTTCTGCTGGTGCCTACCAAGTTAACGACGACCTAGTATTAGATTTCGGTAATGACTTTACCATTACCTTGAACACTTTCAGCAATGTCTTTCAACAAGCAATTGCTAACGGTGATGTTAACTTCTAAACCATAAATAAGTTTGTGTATGTGTATCTTGCGTTAATCAGGGTGAGGTGAGCAATTCATTGCTCACCTTCAATCTGAGAATAGTCCAGTATCCAATGTTCTCGTTTGATGAAATCATCTACTCAAATTTCAACATTTATAAAAATTCAGAACCCTTAAATTTATAGTTCATCTGTTCGCATTGAAAGGGCTGCCCTTAAGCCCTCTCTACAGCAAATGTGAGTTCTATTTATTGAGTATTGCTAGCTATAAAATCTTTTTATTGTTGTTAAATTAAAGTTAAGCTAAAGACTGAATACATTAATCATCCTTTAATTCAACTTATACTACTTTTTTAACTAAAGCCATCCACATATCCGATGGGTTTGAGTAATAATCAATTTGCTCTACTTGATATCGACAATGTTCGGAATCAATTTGTAATATAATATAGTCGCCGCATCTGACTCCTTTCCTTTGTGCGGTAATATAACCTTTGGCTGGATCTTCTGCAATTTCAAATACGTAGTCACTTCCAGGAACACATCCAGTAAAATCATGGATTTTATTTTTTTTCAACCGTAATTTTTGGAAAATTAAATCCGTTAGAGACAAAAAAAAGACGGTAGGGTTGATGCCTGATTTACTAGAAGACATAAGATAATTAAAAAAAATAATTTGCAGTTTCCAGATCGAAACTGTGTTTGTAGATTTCCTTTAACCTGAAAATTGGTCAAAGCAATCCCAATATAATAACAAGATTAATTCGCCTTCAATAAATAAAGCGTTGATTTTTTGTATTCCTAGAGTTTGGCGAACCTCCGCTACAGGCTCCATCTTAATCCCAAGAAAGTTTTTCACAGAGCAAATCTGATCATGCTGTATATGGTATCTGTTTTAAAAATTTGATTCAAAACTACTTGACACTGCCCGACCCTATTGTTATACTCACTAAAGTAAAGCTAATGGGGCGTCGCCAAGCGGTAAGGCAGCGGGTTTTGGTCTCGCCATCCCTAGGTTCGAATCCTAGCGCCCCAGTTGATCAAGTTTAAGATTAAATATTTTGCAGGTAATGACCTTTCTATTGTTAGAAAGGTTTTTGTTTGTGAATTTTAATTCCTTAACATTATGACGGATTGATTCCTTGTGGATACCCGAAGCTGATACTAAATATCGAAATTAGTAGAATTTACGGTGTTCAGATCCCCAAATTTTTCAAGAAGTCGGGAATCTAAATTCTCAGCATTGGCATTTTATTTGCATATTATAGGAAGCATTGATCAACAGTTATCAGTTATCAGTTAAAAACCGTGATAACTGATAACTGTTGACTGTTCACTGATTTAATTACTCAGTTCTGTGTTTAACAAGCAAATAATTGAAACATCTACGGGGAAACGATTGGAGTAAAAGTGATGTATTTAACAAATTGACCTGTTGTCATAAACAAAAGCAAGTAAATTTATTGACTCCAGATTTTGTCCGGAAAAATTTCTGTGAGATGAGTAATATTACATTGAGCTAAATTTCGGTAAAATTGCTGTATTTATCAGGAATAAAGGGTGTGATGCTCGGAATTTACGGAAATTAATCTATCCTAATGTAGTGAAAACTAAATCTGATAATTAAAAAAGTAATCAAAATTTAATTATAATTTATTATAGATGTAAATGAATTAATAAATATCGGCTACGTAATGTTACTGTATACATAGGACATCGGGAGCAGTCGGCTGGCATCTTCAAAACTTGTTTCCAGGGTAGTGTATCTGTTATGTAAGTTGTTAACAACGTTTGAGGAAAGCTTGGAGATATTTTAGAGTATAGGTTTTGTTAACTTTTTCCGAGTGTAGGTGCATCGGTGTTGTAAAGGTATTAAAGAGAACCAAACTATATAATGCCTTTCGGGAATGAACGAGAAAAATTACGTAAGTAATACAAGCAATTAACATTTACTATGACTATGCTGAAGTCAGAAAAAAATCCTTACCTCTTTTCTCAAGCAGGTACCCCTTTAAATGATGTTGAAGAAGGTGGATTGAATTTAGGACAAGTAGGAGCAGCTTTACGACGTAGAGCATTATTAATTTTTGGTGTTACGGGGGTAGTCGCAACTGCTGCGGTATTGAAAGCAGAGTCAGAACCTCCGATCTATCAAGGTCAGTTTGATATTTTAACTCAACCAGTGACTGGAGAAGGCAAAGCGATCGCCAACCTTCCTCAAACTTTGGGTTCTACAGATGCAATAGCACCTCCGGAGACAGAAAAAGATGTCGCGACAACGATTCAAGTTTTACAAAGCCCGTTAATATTAAATCCAGTTGTAGAAAAACTTCAGACGAAGTATCCAAATCTGGAATACGAATCATTTGTTAAAGGTTTGGTTATTGGCTCGGAACAAAAAGATATTTTAACAGTAGGATATGTAGCCCCAGAAAGACAGCTAGTTAGCGATGTCTTAAAGGAAGTAGCCGATGCTTATCTAAACTATAGCTTGCAGGAACGTCAGCAAGATATCGATCAGGCTATTAACTTTGTTCAAGAACGAATCACCAGCGGTGGGTTAAGACAGCGAGTTGAAGAGTTACAAAATAAACTGCGAACCCTTAGAAGTGTAAATAATTTAATTGAACCAGCACAAAAATCTCAACAAGTATCCGCTCAAATTGCGAGTTTGACGCAACAGCAATTAGAGAATCGAGTCGAGTACGAACAAATGACATCTCAGTATCAGGAGTTACAAAGGGAACTAGCGCAACAGCCAAGTCAGCGGGTTGGTAATTCCATACTCAGCGAAAACCCTCGTTATCAGAGAATTCTCGACGAAATCCAGAAAATTCAGATTGAGACTAAAAGTCAGTCTGCTGTATTTACAGATAATAATCCCACGATACAGGCTTTACAGCAAAAGACAACTAACTTGATTCCGATGCTAAATGCAGAGGAACAGAAAGTCCAGAATGAATTTCAAAATCGCATCCAGACATTACAAGCTCGCGATTTATCTTTATCTGATAAAATAGAAAGACTTAATGCAGAGTTGAGAAATTTGGCAACAGTCACCCGCGATTACGAAAATATCCAGCGGGAGTTACAGATTGCTACAGAAGGATTAAACCAGTTTTTAAGCAAGCAGCAAGCTTTGGAAATTGAGAAGTCTCAGAAACAGCAGCCTTGGAGATTATTAGATCCTCAATTGACTAAAGTTGAACAACCTGAAGCTGTTTCCCAAAGCGCAAAAAGAAACTTAGCTTTGGGTGGAGCCTTGGGTTTACTCTTGGGTGTTGGTGCTGCTTTGGTTATGGACAAGTTGAGCAATGTCTACTATACTTCTAAAGACTTGAAAGAAACTACCAGATTACCGTTATTAGGAGTAGTTCCTTTCAGTAAAGAACTTGCTGCTAGTGCCAAGCAAGATGCCCAAGTTGGTCGGGTTCATCAAACAACTCGTGCTGCATTTTTTGAAGTTTTTCGTTCTCTCTACACCAATATTCTGCTTTTGGGTTCGGATACACCAATTCGTTCAATTGTGGTGAGTTCTGCTACACCAGAAGACGGTAAAACTACGGTGGCTATCCAGTTGGCTTTGGCAGCAGCAGCAATGGGACAACGGGTATTATTAGTAGATGCAAATCTTCGCTGTCCTACCATACATCAACGGGTGGGATTAATGAATATTCAGGGGTTAACTGATGTTATTTCCTCTGAACTCGAATGGAGCAATATCATAGAGCGATCGCCACTTGAAGATAATTTGTATGTGATGGCAGCAGGTCCAATTCCACCGGATTCTACCAGATTGCTAGCATCTGTAAAAATGCAGGATTTAATGAACGAACTGCATAATAGTTTTGATTTAGTCATTTACGACACTACACCCATAGTTGGTTTTGCGGATGCTAATTTGTTAGCTGCTAATACAAATGGTGTGATGTTAGTGGCAGGATTGGGTAAATTGAAGCGTACCGCATTTGCTCAAGCCTTAGAAGAAATTCAAGTATCCGGTACTGCGATTTTAGGCTTAGTAGCGAATAAGTCTAAGGAATCAACAGCGATTTCTCAAAGCAATTATCAACAGTATTATAAAATGAGTGCTGGACGGGTAGGGGAAGATGATTTAGTTGAGTCTAGAAATTCCTCTTCAATAAGTAAAGTTAAATTACCTTAAGAATTGTAAAGACGTAGCAATGCTCGATTATCTAGCATATAAATTAACGTGAGTTTGATGTATGGGATAAGAAGTCGGGTTTTTATGAGGATTATAAAGGTGTTATGGATATTTATCGTAAAAACCCGACTTCTGTAATTATCCCAGGAATGCTTGTTATGGGGTAAGAAGTCGGGTTTTTGTAAAGATTAGAAGCGTGTTATGGATATTTATTGGAGCAAGCTAATTATCCGGAGATTTCAAAGCTTGATCTAGTACTTGACGAGCTTCTTCTGCTTTTTCTCGGGCTTCTTTATAGCGTAGATTAGCTTGAGCAAAATTTTTCAGAACTTTAAAACCTTCTTTGAGGTGAGAAATTTCTTCCTCACTGACGGATTGATCTGAAAACAAGATATCAACTAATTTACGAACTTCCAAAGCTTCGCTACGTGTTTCCTGAACTTTCAACTTCAGAGTTGCGAGATTGCTTAGAAGTTGAACAGCTTCTATAATTGTATCTTCCCCGCTAGCAGTATCCATTGATGCTTCTTTTACTTCAATTAATTGCTGAGGACCAAATCCTTCTTCGAGTTGAGTGGGTAAATCACCAGCTTCCATAATTTCCATCAGCTTATCCATTGCTTTTTCACGAGCTTTGTTGGAATCTTTACCAGGAACGGTTAGGATGATTTCTGGACTTTGAACAATAGTATAACGAACCATATTTAGGCAGAAGTATTGCCGATAAATCAAGCCAAGTTATTAATTTTAACTTAAAATGTGTCTCGATTATCATTTATTGGTTTTTTGCATTAAATAAAAAATGCCAAAAATCGGGTATTGTTTTCGTATTGACTAAAAAATGTAAATAAATATAATTCATCTCAAATTTGTTAGCATCGGAATTATATGTTTGAACGCAGAGGGGCGCAAAGTTTTTTTAAATTGGGTGTACGGCTGAGACAATTAGGGATGGATAGTAAAGTGAGTAAATTGTCAATGGGTCAGAAAATAAATATCACTGATTATTTTTGTTTGCGAAGTCTATAATCAGATTTACCCATTGATCGAGATGATCGTTGACAAACATATTTTCTGATAATTCTACTCCTTCAGCACCTATATTAGTAGAAATCACCGGCAATCCTGCTGCCAGCATTTCTAAGGTTTTAAGTTTGATGCCCGCACCTTGAAGTAAGGGTACAATTCCGATTGCTGCTTTTTCAAAATAGGGAGTAGGGTCTTCGACAAATCCGGTTACTATTATATTATTATTATTATTTTGCAGATTGATAATTTTTGCAGAAGGATTGGAACCGACAACATACAGTTTGTATTCTGAGTCGATTTTTAGCAGCTTGGTAAAACACTTTTGGATAAAATTGATTACCGCTTGTTCGTTTTCAGATCGATTCATTGCAGCCCAAAATAACAAGCTTTTTTTCTCAATTTTATCTGGATTACGTTTAATTTTAGAGATAAAAGAACTAAGTTGGGGAGGTTTAATAATAATTTTATTTTCTGGGATGCTAAATAAGGAAGTGAGAATATCGCTGTCTTTTTTGGACAAAACCCATAATTCATTTACATGAGAATAAAGTTTTTTTTCAAATTTGAATAATCTGGCTACTTCAACACCTAAGATAAAATTAGTTTCGGACTTTCTTAAAAAAGATTGAGTGACAATATCGTGTATATTAATTACCGTTCGAGTATAGTTAGAGTTAATCACTGCTTTAATTAAATTAAGATAAACCGCAGCGTGGGAATATTCAAAATGGATTAAATCATAAGTGTTTTTTTCTAGTAATTGCTGGATTTTATCGGCGACGTTTGTTTGATAACGGGTAGAAAATTTGAACGGAATAGATAAATTAGTTAAACAGTTAATAATTTTAGCTGATTTTGTCAGGGGATAAATAAAAATGTGATTTCTATATTTATCTACTAAATCTGTAGCAGCGTTTATTTCAGCTTGATTGGCAATCACTACCACATCAACTGTTGTATTATAATAACGATATTGATCTAAATTATTTAAAGCTATCTTTTGTCCAGCTTGAGGGTATAAATTAGTTGGAGCATGGGCAGAAATAAACAATATTTTAGACATTTGAGAAATTTTAGTAACTGTCTACGGTAATTCGTAATTCGTAATGGGTAACTGTTAACTATCAACTATCAACTGATTACCATTTACCATATTCAGATACAGATGTTTTTGTAAATTGTTTAGTAAATTGTTTAATAAAATATTTTAGTTTACGTGCTGTAGGTGGTTTTAAAAAATACCTTGCTGGTAATGCAAATATTTCGTTGATAATCCATAATATATAAGCTTTTATGCGTTGGTTTTGAGAAACTTCTGGGAAATTATCAGATGCTTTATTACTGATTCTCCAACATTCTTTGATTAATTTGGCTCTATCCCAAGGTAAAGGTGATGAACTCATTCCATTAAGAGAGTAAGCTGCTAAGGGAGTCTCGATAAAATGGAATTTATATCTGTTAATGAATAAACGCAAAATCATATCGTAATCGGCGGCAATTTTGTATTGTAAGTCATATAATCCAGTTGCGATGTAAGCCGATTTTTTAATGAAGCAAGATGGATGATTTAAAGTAAAGCGAATCGATAGTTTTTCTAATTTACCAGGAATAAAAGTAGCAATATATTCACTCTGGTAATAATTCTTGATGGGTGAATATAATATATCGATATCTGGATGTTGAGCAAATTCTTGTTCTACTGTTTTGATAGCATTTTCAAGGTACCAATCATCCGAATTTATAATACCAATAATTTCTCCTGTCGCGAGTTTAATTCCTTTATTCATTGCATCGTAAGCACCCAAATCTGGTTCTGATACAAATATATTTATATTTTCAGCGTATTTGTTGATGATTTCGCAAGTTTTATCGGTAGAACCTCCATCAATTATGATATATTCAACTAGAGATTTTTTTTGTTGATTAATAACGCTAATAATTGTTTTTTCAATGGTTTTTTCGGAATTAAAACTTGGTGTTATTATCGATATTTTGGGCTGCATTTTTTGTTTTATTTACTTTTACTTTTATCTCAATAGTTATTGTTGACTGTTCTAGTCAATCTTGTAATTAATATGGAGATATAACCTTTACTTTATTATCTTCAACTGACATTGCTAAAATGCTGACGAAAAGTAGGGGAGCAAGCCCTTGAAGCCCGCTATGTAAGAATAAACAGAAAAATAAATAGGGAAAAATAAATTTATAATTATTAGGAGTATAATATCCACCAACGACTTTTAAAATTGCACAAAAGTAAAGAAATCCCAAGGGTACACCGATATACGCAATTACCTCTAAGAATGAATTATGAATTAAAGAACCAACCTCTTTAAATGCTTCATTATATCTATCTGCATAACCTTTTAAAGCGAGAGTTAAATCGTTCTGATAAGATGTTACTAAAAATCGATTAGCTTCAAATCTGGCTAAATTAGATGTATCGTTAAAAGAAAATAAACGGCTTGCACTTGTATCGTATGTATACCCTATTTGTACGAAGTTTAAAAAGTATTCTCCAATTAAATATCCTACCATATTTGAGCAAATAAAGAATAGAGTAAAGTTGATTTTTTTAGCTATTGCAATAAATTTTTTTTCCCATACAATGATTATCAAATAAATGAATAAACTCAGAAAATAATTTCTGCTCAAAAACAATACGGTAGAGACTAAGGATAAAATAATTCCTGGTTTAAATTTAGCTTTCCAACAAATGAAAAAAAACAACAGCATAAATAAACCGGATACGTTCGGGTCTCCATTACTTAATGATATTCTAGAACTACCATCAAACTCTACTCTTCTAAAAAATATCATTTGGTAAATTAGAGCAACAGTTGTTAACCAACATAATCCAATTAAATAGTTTCTTTTGATGCGTATTTGGGGACAACCACTAAAACCAATCACCATCAAACAAATTGGTAAACTATATCGAAATAAATGATATGTGGAAAAGTTAATAAAGGTAATAATTAAAATTGAGCATACAAGTAAAATATCTGTAATTAGTATTTGAGTTTTATTATACAAAAGTTGCACTATTAGAATCATTGCCAGTAAAGGCAAAAATATTCTAGCGTGAGGAAGTTCTACATTATAAGGTAAAAGATATAGAATTAATATATTATAAAAAATCAGCGCATAAAAAAAGTAATTGATTCCTGATTTTTGCATATTTGCTTTAATCTTCACGGATATATAGGGAATGGGTAATGGATAATGGGTAATAGGTAATAGGGAAGAAATAATTTTATTAAGATATTTAGTATCAACTTTTTTGGGAGAAATTTAGGATACAAAAAAGTAAATAAATAAATCTATTTTAAGTATGAACAACTTCATCAAAAAGCTGAGAGTAACGTCGTGCTTGTAATTCAATTGTAAATTCTTGCTCTACTTTTTCACGAGCGCGATCGCGAATTTTTTCTGGGGAATTATTTGCTAATATCCAAGCAATACCTTGAGCTAAACTCTCAACATCTTTATCATCAGCTAAATAACCGTTAGCCTGATGTTCAATCATATCTGACATTCCTCCAATATTAAAAGCAACACATGGAGTACCGCAAGCTAAGGCTTCCATCACGGTATTAGGTAAATTATCTTGAATTGAAGCCGCAACAAATACGTCTGCTGCGGCATAAACTAAGGCTAAAGATATATCATCATGAAGATTCCCCATGTAATGACAGTTAAAATCGCCGTTCTTTTTTTCGTCAGGTTGTAAGGAACCGAAAAAAACTAATTCTACCTCATTTGTGTTACCAGAAGAGCTTATATTTTGTAACGCTTTTTCAAGTAAATGAATTCCTTTTCTGTAACTATTTGTAGCAGCACCCGATAAAATTAATTGTTTATCCAAAGGAAGATTCAACCATTTTCTTGCAAGATTTTTGTCAATCGGTTTATATTTTTGGATATCAATACCGTTGGGAATTACTTTAATCGGATAATTTTTTAATAGATAGCTCCTCCGTGCAACTTTCGCTAACCAATGACTAGGAGTAACGATTGTTAAATCAAGATGTTGCCATGATGCAGCTTTACGTTTCCACACCCAACGAGATAAATCTTGTTCTTTATTCGAGTAAAGTTGAACACAAGCACCACAAGATTTTGTATAACGATCGCAATCTAAACTATATTGACAACCTCCGGTAAATGCCCACATATCATGTAAAGTCCAAATTAATGGTTGTTTAAATTTGGCAATACTTTCAATTTTAAGATAACCACAAGTCCAATGGATATTAATTACGTCTGGAGACAGATGTTTAATTTTAGAATCAATGAAATCTGGAAACCATTGCGTCGAAAAAGTTCCGTAATCGTGTTTGGGATAAAATTTTAATGGTAAATTATCTAAAGTGGGTCGCATTTGATTAAGCCACTTTTCTAATTTATTTGCAGATCCAATCACAGTATTGTCACTACTCGTTTTATATTGAACCAACATTTGAGACTTAACATTTATATCCTTTAATCCATTATGCAAGCGAAATGCTGCACGAGCTGCTCCACCACTAATATCAAAAGTACTCAGAATTAAAGGATTCATTATCAGTTAGGAGTTAGGAGTTAAGAGTTAGGAGTTAGGAGTTATATCTTTTCCGCTTTCTTTGGAATTATTTAAAAGATGAGTGAAAAAAAACTCTGCGTCCCTTTGCGCTTACCAATAATTCCTTTGCGTTAAAAAATATATAATTTTGATGCTAACAGATTTGATATTATGAGTTAGGAGTTATGAGTTAAAAGTTGAAAATTATGACGATTTGGTTGTCTGCTTTTTTAAAATTTTTTAGAACAAAAAGCATAACTGTCAAATATTCCATAACGTTTATCTACATAATTAGAAAAATCCACTGTGGTTTGAAAACCAATTTTTTCTAACATTTCAAAAATATCAATTCCAAATGTTCTGTATGCTAAAATTTTACCGCGAATTTTGTCGCCGTGATACTCTGGTGGTAATAGATGAATATCTTCATTTCCTGAAGTGTCAACTCTAACTAGAGTCGGTTTATCGAAAAAGCAGGGAACGGTAAAAATATGATATCCACCTTTTTTTAAAACACGATATACCTCTTGAAAACCTTTTTGATAATTCCTAATATGTTCAAATATATCTTCTGTAATGACTATATCGAAATTTTCATCCGCAAAAGTTAAACTTTCTATATTTTGACAAAAAACTTTTTCTTGAATTTCTGTTCCTGGTTGAACATCTGGTATATAACTAGAACAGTAATAAGATTTTAAATTATGCAATATTTTATCAAAAGCATCATTCACATCAGCGTTGTAAATCCTTAAATTATTTAACTGCTGATTTGATGATATCTCAGCCAAACTAGAGACTTTTGGATTAACTTTATCAATTATTAATTTAGCAACGTGTCTTTTTCGAGATGAACTTTTACAAACAGGACAGTACATATTATTCCGCACTGTATTAACATCAATACAAATAAAAATAGTAGAGCTACCACAAATATTGCATTTCCCAAGTTGATGATATCCTAAGTTTTGAACTGCAAGTGCTGCTGCTTTACTTAATTTCATGATTCACCTCGATCGCTGTTAACTGTTAACTGTTAACTGATTTCCATGCTCCTATAATACCCGGAGCAACATTAAGATTAAGATAATCTTGTTGCGATGAACTGATTTTTGTGACTTCGGTTAAACTCCAAGGAAATCTACCGATAAGGCTCATATCACCTTGAAGAACATTAAATAACTGCGGTATTTTACTTAAAATATCTCTAGGAATTTCTCTAAGATTTCCACCGAACTTATAAATACAAAATAATTTACCATGTTTACCCACACACCACTGTTTTTGCAATATCGGTTCCTTAAAATAAACGCGGGTTGATATCGCGATCGCCATCAAAATAGGCATAAATATAATTAGTAATATCAATGCTCCCAAAAAATCACCCCATCGCTTGATCAACTGATTGAAATGATTAAACTTATGAGAATTTTGATCTAATTTTTCGTGCTGAGATAAACGCAAAAATACTGTTTTCCCAAATTTTCTACATTGATTAGCCCACATTTTAATTTGCTCTAATTCAAGCTGCGAATCTATTTCTACTATTGTCGCTGGAGAAAATTGCAACCAGTCTGCTAAAAATGTTTCGCTTCTATTAGAAAGCAAATGCATCTGTGAAGGTTTACAAGTTCGTTTAACTATAAGTTTTTCATTTTTCAGCTTGATTTTATAACCAAAGTTATAGTTACAATAATTAGTCTCGCTATCATTCCAAAAATTAGCAGACGTTTCTAAATTAGGATATGATACTACATTTACTGATGTTGACCTTTGCTTCTGAATCATAGCTAAGAATCAGTAACCATTGTTAATAATTTATAAGTAAAGTTGAAATTATTGCTAAACTATTGAGTTTTTTGTAAAAATCAGATTGTTTTTTGATATTTTTCTCAATATCCTTGAGAGCATCCTGATTTTTCAAAAACTAATATATACTGTGGTCTTCGACCTACACTTAAAATTTAAACCCGATTTCCAAAATTGCTTTTTAAGTTTTATATCCCTTTTAGATTCACGATCACACTTATTATTTTTCATCCTACGACTCAATGTCGCGACATTCAACAGTTATAGGAGTTATTCGACACTTTTAAGTATTTATGACTACTCAATTTATTTTAACTTCATAAAAACTTAAACCAATCATAAGTTTATTTACTTAATTAAGTCAACTCGCGAACAGCCAAATTTTGGTCATCTTTACAAAAGTTTTAATCTTTTTTTTGTACCCAATGTTAAAATTGCAAGTTTTTACTTATAAAATCCAGTAATATAAAATACAATTTTAAAAAATATGGTTGCAGTAATATATTTTGATATTGATCCAGTAACTATAAGAAATACAGGCTCTGTGGGCGATTAATATAGAGAAATTGCTGAGTTGAATCAAAAAATCTACTTCTGCTTGATTAGCTTTGTAGGATAAGTCTCAAGCTTAAAATTACTCTACTAATGGTTGGCTAGTAAATAACTAGGAGTAAAGGTATAAATTTAAATTATTTGTGATTTGATCATTAATTTTCGATTATTCAATAAAAATTTATCTAAAAATAACCCTACTAATTGCGATCGCGTAGTGTAAGCTCTTTGCTATCGCGATATCTGACAATAGCATCTTACATATATTAAATGTATCAAATATTATCTGTAGACAAAAAAACAGAACTACCACAACCTCAAGGTTTACATGAGTAATGCATGGCTGATTATATTGTTATTTCCATTGAATCACAATTATTGGAACAGCTTGCTTGGAGAATCTACAACTTTTGGGGGATGCTAGATATACACAAATTGGATTGTAATTTAATACTAAACTGTTTTACTTCCTGAAAAGACAAAAGCTCAAAAATACGCAAAATAGGTTAAAATTTTCACTCAAGCTGTAATTTAAGATTAAATAATTTTGCATAGGAGTGATGAAATTGATTTAGTCAAAAAATTCACAAGTAATAAGTAGTAAGTAAGAAGTAACAAGTAGTACCTCTCTCTAAAAGGTAGAGGATTCAAATAATGATACAAGCACGGTTTTTACTCGTCTTTAAAAGACGAGGCTTCATGCCAAAATACGGGCATATATTATCACTTTTGACTTTTTACTTCTTACTTAAACCCGAAGGGCTTCGGTAAAAATTACTGGATACGTTGTAACTAGCTGCATCGTCTTGATGCAGGTGCAGGTGTGTTTACCATGACAACAAAAAGTGATATAGCTTTTGTAATTGTTTCTTATAATTCCGCCGATACTTTAAGAGGTGCGATTGAATCTTGTATACAAGCTGTCGAGCAAATTTATCCAGAAACAGGTACAGTTATCGTGTATGATAATGCCTCAAAAGATAAATGTCGCCAAATTCTGGATGATTTTACTCGACGATATCCAAAAATATTTGTAGGAAAAAAAGGAGAGCGAAACTTAGGTTTTGCGGCTGCGAATAATAGAGCTGTCGCTGCTTTACCAAGTAAGGTTTACGTTTTAGTTAATCCTGATGTAACATTCAAACCCAAAATAATTCCTCAATTAACAGCAACTTTAAATTCCGCTCCCGATATTGCAATTGTTTGTCCTAAGTTACTTTATCTTGACAAATCGGTTCAACCTTCAATTCGCAGATTTCCCACATTTAATTTTTTGCTATTGAAATATTTATTAGGCGAAAAAATCCAAAATTTACTATATCCCTTTGATTATTATTATGCTTGTATGCCTCCTCCCAAAAAAAATGTCGAAATTAATTGGGCAATTGGGGCTTTCATAATGGTATCAGGGAAATATGTAGAACGATATGGGTTGTTTGATGAACGCTTTTTCTTGTATTTTGAAGATGTAAGTTTGTGTGTAGATGCTTGGCAAAATGGCTACAGAGTTTTATTTCAACCTTCTGTATCTGCACTGCATTTATATCAACGTTCTAGTACCCGTTCTAAATTTAATTATCTAACCTTAATACATATGGTTTCTGCTTTGAAATTTTTTGCTAAATACAGACGTTATCAAAAATCTTGGCAGTTGATTGCTTTCATTCTAGAATTTAATTTAAAAATCCAAAATATTTGGCGTTTGGTGATTTTATCTAGAATCAAAAGATTACAACAACCGTAAAATAAACAGTCTAAAAAAGGGAGTAGGGAGTAGTGATCAAAAGTAATATTAATCAGGATTTTCAACTTTTTAGCAAAAGAACATTTAACATACTAGTACAGCACGACGTAAATATCTATACCATTGAAAACGTAAATGTTAGTCCTCTTAAGAGGATTTTCACTATTAGACAGGGACTTATAGTCTAAGAGCGGATTAGGTATTTAGGATAGTATATTTATTTACGCCGAACAGTTCTAGTGTTTAACGGTTGAGTATTAAAAGTCCCCTACTCCCTACTCCTTACTCCCTTCTTCCTATTTAATATATCTATGTACGTGAAACTACCATTTTTTATTAAAAGAATTCTCAAAACTAACAGTTTATGGCAAGAAAACTATTTGATTTTCAAAGCATTTAAGCCATATTATCGTACTGCAATTGTAGCCATATGTTTTACAATTGTAGCTGCGGTTTTAGAAGCAGTGGGTATTGGTTTGATAGCATCTTTATTACAAGGATTAACTAATCCTGAACGCTCTCCCTTGCAAACTGGTATCGAATGGTTTGATATTAGTATTTTGGGAACACAAGCTGTTGCTCAAGAACGCATTTGGCGGATATCTGGTTTAATATTATTTACCGTATGGTTCAGAGCCGTTTTTAGTTATTTAGGACGTTATTGCGCTAAATTATGTGAAATTGGATTAGTAGATACTCTCCGCAAACGAATATTTGAGCAGTTTGAAAACTTCAGTCTTTCCTACTATATTCAAAAACGTTCCGGAGAATTAATTAATACTTTTTCTGCTGAAGTTAGTCATCTGAGTTTTGCTTTTAACGAACTGATTAATTTTGTCACCAAAAGCTGCATTATCATCGCTTACACTTGTGTGATGTTCGTGATTTCTTGGCAATTAACTTTAGTTACAGTACTTCTTTTTAGTTTACTCGCACTAGCAGCATCAAATTGGATTCGTAGAGTGCGTCAAGCAAGTTTTGCAATGACATCTGCTGGGGGAGAATTAGCAGCAAAAACGACAGAATTTGTCAGTGGTATTCGTACTGTACAAGCATTTTGGACTCAAGAATTTGAACGTAAACGTTTTGATCGAGTAGCGAAAAATTTTGCCAATGCTTGGTTAAAGGCTAGTACTATTAGTGGGCTTTTACAACCGTTAATTGAAGCACTAGCTACGACAATTTTGGTGACAATGATTTTGGTAGCGGTTTCAACTCTGATATCAAATGGAAGTCTTAATGTAGTCTCTCTGCTGGCTTTTTTGTTTGCTTTATTCCGTTTGCTACCAATTATTGCTCATATGAATAGTTCTTGGGGTTTAATTGCGATGCATTCTGGAGCTTTAAGGTCTGTTGAAGAGCTTTTAAGAACTGATAATAAGGTTTATTTAATCGACGGTCATCGTCATTTTCCCGGTTTAAAGCAAGCTATAGAAATAGTAAATCTTAATTTTGGTTACAGTAATGAAAAATTAGTACTCCATGATATTAATTTAACCATCGAACGCGGTCAAATGGTAGCTTTAGTTGGTACTAGTGGTTCAGGAAAAACAACTTTAGCCGATTTATTAGTACGTTTTTACGACCCCACCTCCGGTAAAATATTAATCGATGGAGTTGACTTACGTGAATACAGTCTCGGTTCCCTACGTAGTAATATGGCAGTAGTCAGTCAAGATACTTTTATATTTAATACCTCAGTCCGAGAAAATATCGCTTATGGCTTAGAGAATATTGACGACGAAACCATTATAGAAGCAGCCAAAGGTGCCAATGCCTATGAATTTATTTTAGAATTACCCCAAGGCTTCGATACAAAACTTGGCGATCGCGGTTTACGATTATCTGGAGGGCAAAGACAAAGAATTGCCATCGCACGAGCATTATTACGCAATCCACAGATTTTAATTTTAGATGAAGCAACTAGCGCTCTCGACTCAGTGAGTGAACGTTTAGTACACCAGTCTTTAGAAAAATTAGCTCAAGGAAGAACTGCGATCGCAATTGCTCATCGACTTTCCACTATTTACAAAGCTGATAAAGTTATCGTACTTGAATCCGGACGCATTGTCGAACAAGGAACTTATCAAGAATTATTAAACCTCAAAGGCAAACTTTGGAAATATCATCAAACACAGAATCAGTTGACAGTTGACAGTTAACAGTTACCAATTACCCATTACCCATTACCCATTCCCCATTACCCATTACCAATTACCCATTACCAATTAAAAATGAAAGTCGCAATTTGGGGTTCATACAATTATGGAAATTATGGTGACGATATTATGGCAATTCAATTTGCTAAATATCTCAAAAGTTTAAATGTTAAACCTGTCATTTATCGGTTGGATAAAAATTTAGCACAACGCTATCAACTTCAAACCACTGATTGTTTAGAGCAACTTCTTAATGATGCCAAATTTTGCATTATAGGTGGAGGAGGATTTCTTGTCGAAAACTTTTCCGCACCCTTTGAAGCAGATTTTCGTCGGTTACACCAAGTCAGCACCGAGAAAAATTGCCCCGTATATCCAATTTCCATCGGTGGAGAAGGATTAGGAGCAAATGCAACACTTTCATATTGGAGACGAGAATTTTTTCAAGGAGATATGCACCAATCCTGTACCGTCAGATTAGAATCAGATCAAGCTCTAATTAATAAATTTAGTAAAGAGGTTTTTTATTATCCTGATGTCCTACTCTTAATATCAGAATTTTGGCAAATTCCCAATCAAAATAAGCCAGGTAATCCAATCAATGTAGGGATAAACATTCCTAAAACTTTACAGTGTCAATGGTTAACCTTTCAACTAAAAATTATCGCATCTATCAGAAGAGATATTATCTTCCATTTTATTAAAACTTATTTACCATCATCGTCCATCAATACCGAGTTGCTACCCAAACAACAATCGAATAATATCAGATATCATATGTATACAGACCCCCAATCAACCCTGGAATTTCTTGCTTCCCTCGATTTAGTTATCTCCTACAAACTGCATCTAGGATTAACTGCACTTGCATTAGGAACACCCTTTTACAGCTTGGGTGGTTCTGGTAAAGCAAAAGCCTTTCTCAACAGCATTGGTGCCGATTTTGCAGTTTGGACTCCCGTCGATAAACGATTTAAAATTGCCGCATTTTTGTCTAATCCCCAAAATATTCTCCAAGCGAAAAATAAATTTAATTTTACTATAATAGATAAACTAAGAACAAAAAGTCGAGGACACTTAAATTTTTTAAACGAACTTGTAAAAAAATTCAATTCCTCTTTGGGTTAATTTAGTAGATAAAAGTTCTTCACTTATCAGTGTTTTTGAGTAATACAAAATTAATTAAATTGTATTTAGATAAAAGCAAAAGGAGATATTTAATACACGAATTGAATTTTCCATTAATTTTACATATTTATTTGTGAGTACCGAGTTTCAGATTTATTGAGGTAAGTATGAGTTTTAAAGATATCCATATGTTAATAGGACTTAGCAAAAAGGCACATTTTTTTTGCAACGGGTGTGTGACACCTTGAGAAATTTTGAACGTAATCATCAGCTTCTTCTGTGTCACGCACCACCCGAGTCTTTTTAAATTTTTAACAAATTTTCAAAAAAATATCGGACTGTAGAAAAAAGTCAGTTTTTGGCAAAAGAAATTAACATAAATTAATGTTCCGACTTGAGAGGTTTATTGTGGTGGTTGACACTGGTTTGGACAATGGTCAAATGGTAATTGACAGACCACAAGAAGCTGTTAATATTAGACAGCTATCTACCATATTATATCGCCGACGGTGGCTAATTTTAGGTGTCGCAGGTATCGTCATGTCAGTTGCTACTTTGATATCCGTAGTAGTAAAACCAACACGTGAAAGCTCAATGCAAATATTAGTTAGTTCTAATATTTATCAAGGGGTAAACAATCCCCATAATCAAAGTAGTTTAAACAATGATTTTACTGATTCTAATATTAAAGTTGTAGATTATACGGCTCAATTACAATTAATGCGGAGCAAAAAATTAATTGAAAGAGCGGTGAAATTGTTGCGTCCGACATATCCAAATATTACAGTAGAAGATATTAAAGGTGAAAAAGGGAAAAAAGCACCTTTAACAGTGACTCAGATACAAGCAGGAGCAGGAATTAATAGAGTTCCTTCAGAAGTATTTGAAGTATCTTTTACAGATAAAAACCCAGTTAAAGCCCAAAAAGTACTCGAAGCATTGCAAATAGTTTATCAAGACTTTAATCGAGAACAACAACAAGAACGTTTATCTAAAGGATTAGCTTTCGTCAATGAAAGACTTCCGAAAATAAAACAACAAGTTATTGAATCGGAAACAAACTTAGAAAACTTTCGCCAGAAATACAATATATTAGACCCGCAACTACAAAGTACAATTCTTTTAGAATCTCTGGCTGGAATCAAAAAAGACCTTGATAGTACCACAGCCCAATTGCAAGATGTAGAAGCTCGTTATCGTAATTTAGAGCAAAAAGTAGCGGCTTCACCCCAAAATGCTTTAATATCTTCTCGTCTGAGTCAGTCAACTCGTTATCAATCGCTTTTAGATGAGATTCAAAAGACTGAATTAGCTTTAGCACAAGAAAGACAAAGGTTTACCGATAATTCTCCCACCGTACAAAAACTTTTAGAACAGCGTCAGAGTCAAATGGCTTTGTTACAGCAAGAAACCCAAAGAAGTTTGGGGGAGAAAGCAAACTTGACTAACAATACAGCCCAACCACTATTGACAAAAGGACAACTTGCAGGAGTCGATTTAAAGTTAGTTGAAGATTTGGTGAGATTGCAGACAGAAGTTTTAGGTTTGCGAGCCAATCAACAAAGTTTGATGCAGTCTGAAAGTCAGATGCGTTTAGAATTAAATAGATATCCCAATTTAATTGCTGAATATAGCCGTTTATTACCCGAAGTCGAAACCAACCGTAAAACCCTCGAAGAACTGATGAACGCACGTCAATCTTTAGCTTTGAGGATTGCTCAAGGTGGATTTGATTGGCAAATACTCGAACAGCCAGAATTAGGAATTAATACTGGTCGTTCCACAATGTTAATTTTATTTACAGGTGCAGTAATTGGTCCCATTTTAGGCATTGCCCTAGCTTTAATTTTAGAATTATTAAGCGAGACCATTTACAGTCCTCAAGAATTGACCAGATTGACCAACCTGCGTTTACTTGGTAAAATACCCAAACTCTTACCACCTCAGAAAACCAAAAAACTTTTAGGTTTACCAATTGGAAAATTGCGATCGCAACATTCGCTGCAAAAACAAAAATTATATCCTTCATTTTCAGAAGCCATAGCCTATTTACCTTCCCACGAAACCTTAGATATGGCTTACCAAAATATTCAAATATTAAAATATCCGCTCCACTGTCAATCATTAATGATTACTTCAGCAAAAAGCGGTGAAGGCAAATCAATCTCAACATTGGGATTAGCAGTCAGTGCTGCAAGAATGCATCAACGAGTTTTAGTAATTGATGCCAACCTGCGAAATCCTAGCCTACACACGATGATGGAACTTTCCAACGATTGGGGACTTTCCTTATTATTATTAGAAGAGACAAACACTCCCATCTCAGATTACGTCCAACCCATTCATCCTGCAATCGATGTTTTAACCGCTGGACCAATCCCAGATGATACAGTAAAATTACTTAGTTCTCGGCGGATGAAAGAACTTTTAGATATATTCACCCAAAATTACGATTTAGTGTTAATAGATGCCTCTTCAATATTAGATACCGTAGATGCAAGGATATTAGCGTCCCTATGCAACGGCATCATCATGGTAGCACGCATGGGTAAAATCAAGCAAAGTGAACTAATTCAAGCCACACAGATTCTTCACAACTTAAATTTAGTCGGAATTATCGCTAATGTTGCCACAAAATCCCCAAAATTGTATGTGTAAAAGGTCAAAGGTTAAAGGTCAAAGGTTAAAGGTTAAAGGTTAAAGGTCAAAGGTTAAAGATCAAAGGTTAAAGGTTAAAGGTTAAAGGTCAATGGCAAGAGGCAACTGTCCACTGTCCCAGGTCAACTATTATATAATTATTGCTAGCTATGGGAATCCGAATTTTCGGGGAAACAACCGCTTGAATGTCCGTCAAACACATATAAATCCTAGAAAACTCAGAAAATTATTAGAAATAGCATGAAATTCCGATTGATCTATTCTTCAATATTATCCCAGATGAAAGTACGCCATTGGTGGCTCGGAGTACTGTTGTGGATGATTTTGATTATCCCAGCACAAGCATCGGTAATTATGCGTGTAGCAATTGAGCGTGATGTAGACAAAGTGAAAGTCGGTAGTTCCACCGCTGCAATTGTCAAAGATGGTAGCGGACGTTCTTTAGGGAAATTACCAGGAAGAGAAGCTTACTACGCTCAACCAGTTCCCGGTGGAGTCGCTTTAGACAAATGGACATCTGCTCTATTTTGGATTGAACCCGAAGGAAAAGGATTTGTTTATATTGGCGATCGCTGGTATCGGGGTAGAACTTTGGTTATTCCCACAGAAAAAGGATTAACCGCAGTCAACTGGGTTGATTTAGAAGAATATCTTTACAGCGTCTTAGGTGGAGAAATGGATGCTCGATGGCATCCGGAAGCTTTAAAAGCTCAAGCCATAGCCGCTCGTAGTTACGCCCTTTACAGACGAGAGAGAGAGCAAACAAATCCTCTTTTTGATGTCGGAAGAACTCCCGACAAATGGCAAATTTACAAAGGTGTAATTGCAGAAGATCCGAAAATCTACGCCGCAGTAGACGCGACAGCAGGACAAGTATTAACTCATAATAATCAAATTATTGAATCAGTATTTCATGCTTGTTCTGGAGGGCATACCGAAAACGTCGAAGATGTCTGGGATAATAGTTTACCTTACTTACGTGGAGTTCCAGACTTCGATTTGAATACAACTAGTACAAGTAATAGATGTAAATGGCAACAAAGTTTCTCATCTACAGAAATTAGTCAAAAGTTTCCTGAAATCGGCTCGGTTCAAGAAATTAAACCTGTAGAACTATCACCTTTTAACAGCGTTAAAAAATTGCAGATTATTGGTGAAAAAGGTATTAAAGAGCTAAAAGGAGAACAAGTTCGTACCACACTTAAGCTCAATAGTACCCGCTTCACCGTCAACAAACAACAAGATGGTACTTTTGTATTAAATGGACTTGGTTGGGGACATGGTTTAGGGATGAGTCAATACGGTGCTAGTTATTTAGCCAATCAAGGCTACAACCATTTACAAATTTTGAATCATTATTACAAAAATGTAGCATTAGCACCGATTGAAGTTAAATAGGTTAAAGGTTAAAGGTTAAAGGTTAAAGGTGAGGAGTTAGGAGTTAAAAATTCATCTCCCCATCTCCCCATCTCCCCATCCCCCCTTGTCCCCTTGTCCCTTACTCACCTTGCTCAAGCCGTTTGCGCCATTCTGCGTCAATTTGATCGGAGCGTTCTAATTCTTGTTCGATTAAATCGGTTTCGGTAGAGTAAGCTAAATTGTCTTTGTCGATAACAGTATTTGTGGCAAACTGATGAGCGTAGTTGATTTTTTGCTGTAACTTTTCGTCCGCAGCAGCTATCAGCTTTGCTCTTGCTTGACGCTGACGATTGCGATCGCTAATTTTATCATTACGCCATTTTACCCAAAAATATCGTACTAAAGGTATTACAAGAAACCCAGCACCGTAAGCTAACAGTAACCAGTAAATTCCTTGGACGAAAGCAACTAGTCCTCCGATTTCTCTGGCTACGGTACCATTTACTAACAATCCTCCTAATATCAAAGCACCGACAAAGTTTACTACACCTAATCCAGCGCTGAGCATTATCTGTGAGGAACTTGCTTTACTAAAATTCCAGGAAAATTCCTTGAGATAAGCTGGTATTGATTTGGGATTATTTTGGGTAGCAGTTATCTGTAATTCGGGGAAAGAATAGACAATTTCACCATCAGGACTTACTGCTGGTTTACCATTAAATTTTGTCAACACTGGCAGCATATAATCTTCATATTCTTGTTGATATGTTTCGCCAATATCATCTAAATAAGGTGTAATTTGTTCGGCAACTACCGCACCACCGTTATTACGAATTACAGTCGCAATCTCTTGATAACGCCGCTCTTCCAGATTTAAATTAGGATTTCCATCACCGAATAAAAACGAAAATATAGCTTCTAAGAAATTTAATTCGCTGCTTTCACGCTGTCGTCTTTCCTGGCTGCGATACCCAGTATTATAATTTGGGCTAAAAAACCAAAATAAATCTGGAAAGTAGAAAAATCTGATCCCACCGCCAAAATTACCACCTCTATCATTATCGCGGTCAGAAGAAGAAGCAGAAGAAATAATGAAAATAATTGCGATATAAATTAAGACGATAGAAAGAATTAAGACAACTCCAAAGGAAATTCTAATCAGATAGAATAGAACATTCCAAATTTTTTTCCACCATTCTTCTAATTGTAATCTCAGATATTTATTTCGTAAAACATCGCGGAAATTACGCGGAAAAAGATAAACAATATCACCTGTATCCGCCACTTGCAAATGTCCCCCAGCATCAGTTGCAAGTGCTAACAAACCTTGATTTGCCATTTCGATATTTAATCCAGCCTGTGTAGCCACATCACCAACAGTGACCCTATAGTTTAGCTTTTCCACAGCTTGCATAATGGCGGGATTGGGAGTCATTTCTCGACCCTCCTTTTTAAAAAAACTGTTCTATTCAAGTATAAAGTTTTCAGAAGAGATGAGGGGATGAGGGGATGGGGGGGATGGGGAGACAATTTTCACCTTTAACCTCTAACCTTTAACCTTTAACCTCTAACCTTTAACCTCTAACCTTTAACCTCTAACCTTTAACCTCTAACCTTTACCTTCTTCTCGGTACATCATAGGTCATGAAGTCGTAAGCCATTTGAGTGTTGGGGAAAATTGCTCGACCTTCGTTGAGTAAATCTTTTAGTTCAATGGCGTTTCCTGGGGCGTAACGAGGGCTAAAATGACTCATAATTAAATGATGTGCGCCTGCTGCTAATGCTGTTTGCGCTGCCATTGTGGATGTAGAATGGAGTCGATCAAAAGCCATTTGAGAATCTTGATGAGCAAAAGTTGCTTCGTGAACTAAGACATCGGCATCTTTTGCTAAATCAACTGCATTTTCACAGAAAACTGTATCGGTACAATAAACAAATTTACGTCCAATTTCTGTAGGTCCGCACAAGTCTGAACCGTTAATAACTCTTCCATCTTTTAAAGTTACGGTTTCACCACGTTTGAGTTGACCGTAAACTCTACCGGGTGGAATTTCTAAGGCTTTGGCTTTTTCAACATCAAATTTTCCGGCTCGGTTTTTTTCCTCTACACGATAACCATAAGCTGGGACTCGATGATGTAAAATATTACAACTGACTATAAATTCGGTATCTTCATAAACTATTCCCGGACGAACAGCGTGAACTTTTACCGGGTAAGAAAAGTGAGTGTGAGAATAACGTCTGCAAGCTTGCAAATATTCGTTTAATCCTTCTGGTCCGTAAATATCAACACGACTGACATTTCCAGCCAAACCGCAACTAGCAAGCAGACCCATTAAACCAAAAATATGGTCGCCGTGCATATGGGTAATAAAAATTCGGGAGAGTTGGCTCATTTTCAGGTCACTCCGCAATATTTGGTGTTGAGTACCTTCACCACAATCGAATAGCCATAATTCTGCTCTTTGCGGTAATCTAAGGGCAACACTTGAAACATTGCGCGACCTTGTAGGTACTCCAGAACTCGTCCCTAAAAATGTTATCTGCACAGCCTTATGTAATCTTTTTATAACTTAATTTATATAATGACATTCCCCGATCCACTCCGTTTACTTAACTTAACAACTTTGTTCAAAACAAGTAATCAGGACTTTAATTGCCGAAAAATTGACTTTCCGATTGAATAATGGCTAATTGAAGAATCACTTTTTGGGCGACATATAGCGTAAGTCCTATACATATTAAAAATTATTTTTTTTTGTTGAGTAAGAAGTCGGGTTTATTGAAAGAAACCCGACTTCTGAGGTCTATAATATACAATCTAATTCAGATCAATCTGTTGTCTGAAATGATTGATTGTGCAAAACGCGATCGCGAATTTGAATTAACTGCTGTTGAGATTGAACGGGTTCTCGTGGTGCAGGAAGTTCAGTATTGGGCCAAGTTAAGATGTCATTACAAGGACATAATAAAGGTGGCATACCCAAGTTTCTCAAAGGTACCGGCATATTACACCGGGAACAAGCAACCATATCCCACTCAGGTGAAAGTAATTCAGCAATAGTTTGTTGTGTACCTTCGAGGTAACACTCACCCGATTTAGAAGAGAGAACTTTCTCCCAGCATTGCTCAAAATCTTCACTATAACTTTCACCATCAACAATTATACGGGGTTGCAAGCTTACCGCACCATTGTTTATAAATACTTTTTTACCCAACTGAAACCAGTAAGCCAGGTATTTTTTAACTTCTGTTTTAGATGCCATAATTTAATTTTAGATTGTAAATAGTTGATAGTTGATAGTTGATAAGTAGGTGGGCATAAATATTTATCGTTGAGACAAGGCAGAAGGCAGAGGGCAGGAGGCAGAAGGGAAGAGGTTTTTGGGCAACTTTACGTTTCGTTACATAATGAAGGTTTTTTAGTGCCTACC
>JAYKJL010000246.1:0-4877 GCA_035285725.1 Nostocales cyanobacterium 94392
TTGTGAAATAATCTTTGAGAGATATTCCCCCCATATCTTCCATTACCAATGCATAACCGTTTTCATAGGTTTCCAGGCTGTAGGTTTGGATGATTCCGGGAAAATTGAGGTTTTTGGTAATTGTGTACTGGTTACGGAATTGGACGAGTTCGTTGAAACTGGGATAGGGATTTTTTAGCAGTTTGATGACTACGGGTTGTTGATCGATTTGTCTATACCCGCGATAAACCTGGGTTTTGCAACCATTGTAAAGTTGTTCACTAAATTGATATCCGGGAATATTAATGATTGTAGTCACCATGCTATTTTTCTCGTTACTGTGTTTAGATGAATGCACTTATTATTCCCAGATATGCAAATAAACTTACTAATAAAGTAAAAATCTTACAGTGGTATCTCAATCACAAATTCAGTCCCTTTACCTGGAACTGAAATACAGTTTAATTTGCCTCCATGTTGTTCTACCACAACGGAATAGCTAACTGACAATCCTAAACCTGTGCCACTACCTACGGGTTTTGTAGTAAAAAATGGTTCAAACATTTTATTTTGTACTGTTTGATTCATCCCCATTCCGTTGTCGATAATGTGAATCGAAACATATTTTTGTTGTCGAGTTTGAGTACGAATTGTAATAGTTGGTTGGTGATTTGCATCTGATTCCTTGAAAGCATCAATAGCATTAATCAAAATATTCATAAATACCTGATTCAAAGCTGATGGATAACAAGTAACTAAAGGTAGTTTGCTGTATTCTTTAACGATTGTAATCTCTTTATTTTTAGTACTAATTTGGAAGCGATGCTGTAAGATTAACAGTGTGCTATCAATACCTTCGTGAATATCTACTGATTTGACTTCAGATTCATCTAAACGCGAAAAATTACGCAGTGATAGAACTATTTTTTGAATACGTTCTGCTCCTACTTCCATCGATTTCAGAAGATTTTGTAAATCATTCACCACAAAATCTAGTTCTACATCAGCCATTTTCTCGACAATTTCTGGTATTGGTTCCGGGTAGGTTTTCTGATATAAATTATTTAATTCAATTAAAGATGTTACGTATTCACTTGCTGGCATGAGGTTAGCATAAATAAAATTAATCGGATTATTAATTTCATGAGCGATACCAGCAACTAATTGTCCTAAACTGGACATTTTTTCGGATTGAATTAATTGGGCTTGAGTTGCGTAAAGTTTTTCTAAGGTTGATTCTAATTGAGTTGCTTTTTGTGTTAATTCTTGGGTGCGTTCTGATACTTTTTGCTCTAATTGGTGGTACAACTGGGCATTTTCCAAGGAAATAGCTGCTTGAGCGGTGAGCAGTTGAATCACTTGCAGACGATCGCGTGTAAATGCTTCTGTGGTGAGATTATTTTCTAAGTACAGAATGCCAATCAGTTTTCCTTGATGGCTAATAGGAGTACATAATACTGATTTAGGCTGGTGATTAATAATATAACTATCACCTGCAAATTCTGCGGAATTACTTAAATTATCAAAAACAGCCGCCTGTTGCGATCGCAATACTGAATAAATCACACTGTGGGGAAGTTTCTGATATTGTTCGAGGGGAATATCTAACCTTTGAGTTTGCTGAGAATCTGCTTCAGCTACTACTAACCATTGTGAGTTTTGGTGTAAAATTAAACAACCTTTGGATGCACCCGCATTCGCGATCGCAATTTGGATTAAAGTTGCTAAGAGTTTGTCTAATTCAATTTCTCCTGATATTGCTTGTGCAGCTTTCATCAATGTTGGCACATCTAACCAAAAATTTTGACTGCTATTAGTGACAGTTAAAGTCCCCATGAGGTTTGAAGCCATGGTTTCCTGATGAGTAATGGCAACATTAGGAGTTTGGAGAATTGCTGCTAGTAGTTGGGGATAGTTTTCTTCGAGGTGGGCTATTTTAGCTTTTGCACCCCATTTAGCATAACAGTAATAAGCTTCTTGCATATAACTTGTGGCAATTTTCTCTTTACCCCAATTGAGGTAAAATTTAGCAGCCAGTTCGTTTGCTAAGGCTTGTTCTTGTAGATAATTGTTTTCTTTGGCACCAGTAATCGCACAGTCATATAGTTCTATTGCTTGAGAATATTCACCCAATATCCGATAATATTCCGCTTCTACTAAGTTGAATTTGTGTAAATGATTACTTGGAGCTAAGGTAGCGAATTGATCGAGTTTTTCTTTGTGTTGTAGAATTCGACTTTCCTGAAAAAACCCAGTTTCTTTTGAGGAAATTGCTAATTGTGCTAAACAATCATAGAAAGGTAATAAAGCACTGACAAATAAACCAGGAACACCATCTAAATATTCTTCTGCAACAACGGCTTGTGCAATAGCTTGTTCGTAATTCTCAAACAAGTAGCAAAGCATCAATTTATTAATTTTCACATGATACACAGCAGGGCGATCGTTCACTTCCTGATGTTGGGGTAACATTAAATCCTCATTGTAGGCATCACCAACTAAAATTTCTGGATTCTCATTACGTCCAAGTAAATTTAAAACTGCTTGATGATAGACTTTTTGATAATTAAGGGCTGTAGTTTGTTTACATTGGGCGATCGCCATACTATAGTTAGCTAATTCTTGTTCTAATTCTGTGAGTTCTTTACCAGCACAGTAAGAATGAAAACTATAGCTAAATATACACCACACTGACCATTCTAAGTCTCCCGTTTCTAATCCCATTTGATAACCTTGTAATAAAGGTTTTAGGGTTGTCTGAAGCGGGTCTTGCCAATGCCTGATACAATCGTTAAATATTGTGATAATTTTGGCAGCAAGTTGTGGAGCGGATAACTTGTCCATCAATGTTAAACCCAGTTGTGCGAATTGATAACCCCGAACAGTTGCACCTGTAAAGGCAGAGATAATCAAACCATAAGTTGCATAAGCAAAAGCGGATAATGGGGTATTACCATATTGAATAGATAAATTGACTTGCTGACAAGTTGTTAGAGGTAACATCGAGGGGAAACCATTATAAACAGCCCCAAACATACTAGAGAGAATACGCATAGCAGCCTGAGCGCCTGTATCTGTCATCACAGGTAAATTGGTTAATTCTAGGGAAGTTTTTCCGGTTAATATAGTGTCAGTTTCTCCCAGAGCTTGAGCGATATCATCAGGGGTGGGGTTAGTAGGTAAATCAATACCTAACTGATGGAGAATAGTTAAAGCCGTATCTATCCCCAAGCCTAATTTATTTTGAGCAACACAAGCTTGGATTTTAGTTTCATAGATAGGTACGGTATCTAGTACATCTTGAGCTTGTTGTAGAGCAATTTCAGCTAATTGTTCCATCAAATCAAAATCAGTATTGAGATAGGCAACTTCAGTTGATAAAGTGTAAATTGCCAGCAGCAAGTTATAATCTTCTTGCCAATGATGGTTTTTTAGTAATTTTCTCGCTGTTTGATAATACTGTGTAGCTGCATTGTAAGCTGTGGCATTTTTAGCTTTACATCCAGCAATTAAAATCAATTCAGCTAATTTTTTTTGCTCTTGGGGTTGTGTAATTAAATCAATACCTAATTGGAATTGATTAACCAAATCAAAGATTTTCTCTTGTAGTTGTGGTTCAGGAGTATGTTCAAGTAATAACTGACCAATTTTCAGGTGTGTTGCTGCTTTTTGATGCTCAGGAATTAGAGAATAAGCTGCTTGTTGAACACGGTCGTGCAAAAATTTATAATGAATTACTGGACTATTACTTTGAATGTTATTATTTACTGTTTCTCCAATATAAAACTTGTAAATTTGACTTTGAGTTAGAATCAGACCTTCTTGTAGGGCTGACCATAATGCTGTAGTTATTTCGATTATAGATTGTTCCGCAATAATTTCTAATATATTTAAATCAAATTGATTACCAATACAAGCAGCCAATTTGAGTATTTCTTGTGTTTTATATGGCAATTTTTGTAACTGCATCGTCATAAATTCTACGACATCATCGGTGAGTGCAGCTTCTTGAATCTGGACAATATCGCATTGCCAACATCCAGCTTGATAATCAAAGTTAATTAATTGATTTTGATGGAGGGCTTTAAGAAACTGAGTAGAAAAAAAAGGATTACCATGAGTTTTTTGTACAAGTATTTCTGTTAAAGGCTCTGCTAAAGTAACAGTACATTTAAGGGTATCAGCAATCAAATTATTCAGACTAATTAGGGTTAAGGATTTGAGAATAATGGTATTGATTGTTGTTCTCTTTTTGCTGATATCATCTAAAGTCAACATTAACGGATGAGCGGCAAAAACTTCATTATCTCTATAAGCACCAATGATTAGTAAATATCCTGCTTGCCTCTCGGTTATCAGCAATTGAATAAGATTTAAAGAAGCTAAATCTGCCCACTGTAAATCATCCAAAAACATCACCAAAGGATGCTCTGGTTGAGTAAAAATTTGAATAAACTTTTGAAATACTAAATTAAACCGATTTTGGGATGCAATCCCTGATAGTTCTGCTGCTGGTGATTGGATGCCAATAATGCGTTCTACTTCCGGAATTACATCAATGATGACTTGTCCATTTTCCCCTACAGCTTGTAAAATTTTATTTTTCCAATTCGATAATTGAGTATCGCTTTCTGTTAATAATTGTCCAATTAAATCGCGCAAAGCCTGGACAAATGCCGAAAAGGGAATGTTACGATTAAATTGGTCAAATTTGCCTTTAATAAAATAACCCCGTTTTTTGACAATAGGTTTTTGAACTTCATTTACCACAGCAGTTTTACCAATACCGGAAACACCTGCTACTAACATCAGTTGACAGCTTCCTTGGGAAACACGCTCAAATGCTGCGAGTAAAGCTTCTACTTCCTGTTCTCTACCATATAATTTTTCAGGAATAA
>JAYKJL010000247.1:0-4819 GCA_035285725.1 Nostocales cyanobacterium 94392
AGACCAACCTCTAATTTCAAAATGTTTAATCATCACGCCTAAGGCTGTGATAAAGGCGACAATACCTAAAAAGGTAAATGCCACTTTAGCCGTTGTGGGATCGAGCCAAGAAAATGGCACAAACAAATAAGCTACGATCGGTATATTAACAAACCCAAATATGTCTATATTACTCAACTTGTAAAGTTGTTCTGGGTTTTCAGTAACCAGTTTCCCTGCTGGATAGTAGGCACCTGAGAAATCAGTCAGGCTAGGAACTTGCAACTGGATTTTCCGATATACAGTCACCAAGAAAATTATCAGTAAAACACCTGGAATCAAGATGTTTTTTTTGAAATCTCGAGAATTTCTATTAGAGCTAATCAAATTGATATAGCTCCGAGTCTTCTATTTTGATTTTAACTGTCGCATCATGGTTGATTAAGCCCCAACTAATTGCTTTTTGAGTGTTGTCAGAGATCCGAGACATCCTGTTTGTCTGTGGCCAAGGAATATAAACATGCTAACAAAACAAATACTGAGAAAAGCAAGTAAGATTGCAAGATATTGAGCAAAGGAATGCCAGTAAAGATATTGAAAATCCGCATATTACTGGCACTGATTAAGTAAGCAGCACTCATGGCAATAAAGCGACCTTTGTTGAAATTGACTTGACCTACTATGTAAGCCAAGAAAAAGATGTAGATTGGCAATAATATACCGTAATGATGCTCCCAGGCTACAGGAGAAGCTACAGTGCAAGTAATTGCAATAATGGCGTAATCAATAATGCTACTTCGATATTTAGAACGTTGCGAATAAAATAAAGCTGCTGCAAGTAGAAGGGTTGAGCTAACTAAGGTACCTATATAAACAATTGGGTGAAAAGGGGGAAAGGAATTTGTAAATTGTAAACTGTCTCCATTGAATAGTAGGCGATTAAGCAATCCATTAATTGATTGGTTAGGATAAAATATCTCTCCGTGTCTAGAGATAAATGACAAAACTTTTAAATAATCCAATTGTTCCTGAATGCCAAAGATTAATGTTGCACTGACTACACCCAAAGTACAGATCAAAAGTGCTGATCTAACAAATGACCATTTACCTCTAAGGCAGCCCCAAATTGCGATCACAATATATTGTGGCTTAATCAAAATCATAGAGCCTACCAAAACACCAGCTAGACTAGTTCTATTGGTGGCCCAAGCCCACATAGAAATTGAGAAAAGACAATTTAATATTGCTTGAATTTGCCCAAGTCCATAAGCTTTGATAAACGGATAAAAACTTAGACTTAAGCCAACTATTAAGCTGCTGGTGGTTAATAAAGAACCTTTATTGAGATAACGGGTTTGAGGGTGATTCTGCCTTTGTAAGCCAATGTTAAATAACTTAATTGTGAAAAATATAGTGATTGGAATAGATATCCATGACAGAATATTTAAAATACTTAGTGCTTGTGCATTATCAGGAACCAGTTTTCGTAAAACAACTAATGGCAATAACGATGTCAAAGGGTATTGAAACTTGATGTTATCACCAAAAAATAGCTTAGAATAAGCTGTTTCTTGATGATTAGATTGTAAATAATCTAGCGCTTTAAACATGGGATGCCAAGAATCCCCTGTTTGTGAGAAAGTAAAAAACTTAATAATATGTGGTGTGACGGTGCTTCTAAATGCTTCTCCTAGCTCTGGCAAGTGAAACCCTGACAAAGCTAGCGATAACAATACCATAATAAGGTTGACAGAAAAAATACTTAAACAACCGAGTATTAATAAACTTCGACTTAAAGAAGTGAATGATTTTGGGCGTTGATGATGTAACTGTATATTCTGGTTCATGGCAGTATTAATGAGTTCCAAGAAAGCAGATTAAATTGCTCTAAGTTAATTGAGGGGGTTCATACTTAGTCACTTAGCTTGTGACTTTAAGTAACGAGATGGCTGGTTGATCTTCCCAATCCCAACCAGCCACTGCGAGAACAATCCAAAAATACATATAAAATGCTGTACAGATCATCACATTCTCCGTCAACATACCAACTACGGTGGCTAGTACAACTCCTAACAAACACAGACAAAGCTCATGCTGGCTCTTACAATAAGAACTTTTCCGAAGCAAAAACATTAAATAGATAATTTGTCCGCCCAGAAATGCTAGGTGCAATATAAATCCACAAATTCCACCATCGACCAGCGATCGGACATAGTCATTGTGAGGCATTAAAGTGTTCGTACTGACAAAAGAGCTAACTCCTAGACCATAGCCAAAGATAGGATAATCCTGACATTTACCTAACAAATAGCTCCATTGGGAAATCCGCCAATTAAAACTATTATAATCCCATCTTGCCAATAGAATTGCTCTAGAAATGTCAATGTGAGGATTTAGTAACGGCGTGTTAGCGATCGAGCCAAGCCGAGTCTGCCCAAAGTCACTACTCGCGAAGATGGAAACTACTATTGCAAAAAATGAAGTTCCAGATATTAATTTTAGTAAATCCAATTTAGATAAAATAACAGTCATTACAACCACTGCCAACATTACTAATGTAATCAAAGTTTTTGTATCCACTAAGAAGAAAACTAAAAAGCCTAGAAGGATGAACCACTGCCAACGATTTTCAACAGTTTCTATTTTCCAGAAAGTTAAAGCAATAAAAAGAATCAGATAAACCGCAAAACTATTAGGATGACCGAAGGTACCATTGACCCGATAAGCCACCTCGACCGCCCCTGGTTCAACCCCCTTATATATTAGAAATTCTGGTAATTTTGTCGGTATTATAACTTGTAATATTGCAAAGAGAATAGGTGTAACTAGTGATAAAAATAGGGTAGATAAAATTCTTTTGGGTAAGACTCTTCCCTTTAATTGCATGACGAGTAAATAAATAAAAACCCATGAAAGATAACGAATCCATTCGTAGACACTCTCCATCAGAAAAGAGGAATTTAATCCTAATCCTCCTAGGGCCATGAGGGGGATCCATACTCCTTGTAACAATACCCATCCACCTAAGAGAATCCCAAATATATCAATATGAATTGGTTGTCTATGCAATAAGCGACCAACAAAATATAGTAGTGTTAAAACCATTATTCCAGCAGTAAAAATGGCTGGAACTTGCCCCAAAATCCCATTAGGGAACAAAGTGAAAATATCTAAAGAGCTTCGTAATACCAAAATAGCTATAACAGACGTTTCAAAATTGTTGAAAAAAAAATAGACTACACCAAATAATACGAGAATTCCTAGAGGGATAAAAGGATTCAAGCCAATTAACACTCCTCCAATCATCCCAATCAAGATGCTAATAATTAGCCCCAGTATAGATAGGTGATATAAACGCTTCTGACGCTGATGTATAGACATTGATCCTCACCCTATTTAAGTAAGAAGAGAATATTTGATAAGGGACTAAATATCTTGCCAATAATATCGAGTGTCTTGTGAACTGAAGATTGTTCAACCACTACGACATCACCCTCCATTAAGGGTGGTGAATCTGCTCCAAAAGCAAAAGTCTGATGAATAATACGACCTTCTGGAGACAATCGTAGAAGGGTTAGCGATTTGCGACGCGCTTTATCTGTGAGACCACCAGCGGCTGCAACAGCTCCACTTACCCCTACTTTCGGTGAAACTTGAACTGAACCAGGACGTTGTACCTCTCCAGCCACTTGAACTGTAATTGCACTAGGGGCGATCGTCGATGCTAATAGTCGCTGTTGATCGCTGCCACTGAGCTGTGCAGTTGGAACAATAATTTCGTCACCATCATAAACTCTGACATCGGCTGACAAATTTCCACTTTGAATAGTATTCCAAAGATTAACTTGTAAATCAGTTTTAGTAGCTTCAGTCTTGGGATTAACTAATTTATTAGTAGTCTCCTGAATAGACGGTTGAGTTCGACGAATAACAATGTTACGTAAATCAGCATTTGGAGTGACTCCACCAGCCAGCATTAATACCTGACTTAAAGTTTGTACATTACTATTTTCTAGAGATGTACTATTATTTGGATTCGTTTCTTGAGGACTAGCTGAAACCATTAGGTATGGCCCTGGACGACGTACTTCACCAGTGATACTAATGCGGGGAGGACGATAGCTGATTACTGTTAAGCCAACTTGGGGGTATCGCAAATAGGGTCGGAGAGCATCAGTAATTTTACTGGTAGCTTGAGCTGGAGTTAAGCCAGCAATGTCAATATACCCTGCCATCCCAACTTGTAAAGTACCATCTGACAAAATTAACTGTTCACCAGAGAGATCTGGAAAACCAATAATAGTTAAACGTAAACGATCGCCTGACTTCAAGTTGTCCCCTGTTGTATTAACAAGAGAAACAACTTGCGCATAAGCAGGACTGGGGAGCCACGCCACACCTTTGAGAAGTGATAGTAGCACTAGACTAGTAGTAGATAGAAATAGGTGATGGTGGATTTTTTTAGTCATTTTCAAAAACGTCCTACTTGCATCAATAATTTGATTTCAGTTATTTCTTTATCCTGTCAACTGTCATCCAATCCGGAAATGCACTTTTAGCCATCTTGATTTTTTGAGGGTCTACCAAGTTATTGATGACAATTGATTTATTTAGCCAATCTTGCCCCCGTAGCACAATGAATGATAGGGGGTAATCTGTGCTGGTAGACGACTGTAAGTTTTGTGAAGACGAACCACTTGTCAAAGTTAATGAGAATTTTTGGTCAGAATAAAATACCAACTCTTTACCTAAATCGGTTGACAAAGGCTTAAAGATTTTATTTTGGAAATAATGCTGAGCAGAAACTTCTTGATATTCGTTGCCCTTAAATTGATGATTG
>JAYKJL010000248.1:0-5991 GCA_035285725.1 Nostocales cyanobacterium 94392
TGTGGAGTCCTAGTTATTTTGCTATATCTGTGGGAGGAGCGCCACTAGAAATTTTGAGAGAATATATTAAGAATCAAGAAAAGCCGTCCTAGAAGGACGGGGCTTGTGTCCCATTTTTTCGGTCAAAAAAGTTTGGCGTACCGAAATCTTATATTCAGATTAAATCTGGTGCGACTTCGCGACAAAAATTGATTGAAATTGATATGGACGAATAAACAAATCCTTTAGATTTACCTATTTCCTATTCCTTGTTCCCTCTTGCTGGTAATATTATTGGCAGTTTAATTGCTAATAGCTGTAAAATTGCAACCAAAAACAAGCAGGAAATGTATGTTGTGCGTTTTATTTTCGTTTTACTGCTATTAGGTCAAGTGTGGTTGCGTTTATTGCAAGGGAAAACCTGTCACCGTAATGTTTTAGAGCATATGGTGAAAGTCGGACCGGGTTCGATTTCTCCCGTGCTACTGGTAAGTTTTTTTGCAGGGATGATTTTTACAATTCAAACTGCAAGAGAATTAGTACGATTTGGTGCAGTGAATGCTGTTGGTGGTGCTTTTGCTTTGGCTTTCTGTCGCGAATTGGCTCCAATTTTAACGGCTAGTATAGTTGCTGGACAAGTGGGTTCGGCTTTTGCTGCGGAAATCGGTGCAATGATAGTCACCGAACAAGTTGATGCACTTTATATGTTGAGAACTAATCCGATTGATTACTTGGTTCTTCCTCGGATTATTGCTTGCTGTTTAATATTACCAATACTAACTATTTTTTCTTTGGTGATCGGAATTATTGGTGGTATTTTTGCCGCAGCACAGTTTTATCAGGTACTCCCAGAAATATTTCTAGAATCGGTGAGAGAGTTTTTACAACCATCAGATTTATTTATTATCTTGCTTAAAGGCTTTATTTTTGGGATTTTAGTTGCTTTTATTGGTTGCAGTTATGGTTTAGCAACTTGTGGAGGTGCAAAGGAAGTGGGAGAATCGTCAACTAAAGCTGTTGTAAGCAGTTGGGTAATAATTTTTATTACAGATTTTTTCCTTTCTCTAATATTTTTTGAAAAGCCGATATAAACTTTGGAGGAAGATTGCAAGACTACACCAACGCATTTCTGATACTCGCAAAGACTGGCACTTTAAGTTAGCTCATAAGCTTTGTGACGATGCAGGAATGATTTTTGTTGAGGATATTGATTTCCGTGTATGGGCTAGGGGTATGTTTTGTAAACACACTCTTGATGCTGGATTTGGGCAGTTTGTTTCCATCTTGCAATGGGTGTGTTGGAAACGGGGTGTGTATTTTGCCAAAGTAGATAAAGACTACACCTCCCAAGTTTGCCCTCAATGTGATGCTCACACTGGGAAGAAAGAATTAGGGGACACGGCGAATCATCATAGATATAGTATGCCAAACTTAATAAAGACGATCGCGATCGCAACGAGCTTGCACTACGCGATCGCAAAAAAAAGATATCTTTATTAAATTACAAGCAATAGATAACCATGTACGCTGTAATTTCCCCTCAAAAAATTCAACTCCCCCCCGGAACCGTAGTCAGAATGCCCGGAACCTGGCAAGATTATTGTATGCTGCGGGATAGCCGAGGTGATGGTTCTATTCCCAGGATAAAGTATCGCAATGGCGAAATTTTACTTATGAGTCCCCTACCCCGACATGGACGTGAAGCTAATATTCTGGCGGATATTCTTAAAGTACTGCTCGATAGCGAAAACCGCAATTACGAAGCTTTTACCCCAATTACAATGGATATTCCCGAAGAAGGTGGGATTGAGCCAGACTACTGTTTTTATATAGATAACTGGAAAGCTGCCGTAGGTAAAGACCGGATTAATTGGCAAATTGACCCACCACCGGATTTGGTAATTGAAATTGATGTTACTTCCTATACTGCTGCCGAAGATTTTCTTCCTTACAAAGTTCCAGAAGTTTGGTTATTTAAAAAAAGCGGTTTAAGTATCCATAGTTTATCGGGGAATAGTTATCAAGAGCAATCTTTTAGTAAGTATTTTCCAGATGTTGATTTATCTGAAATTATTAGCCGCGTTTTAAAAGTTGCCTCCGAGCAAGGAACGGGAGTAGCAATACGGGATTTGCGTCAACAGTTGAGTGGGGAGTCCTGATGAAAAGTCGTAGTTTTACGGTGATTCTGTATAAAGGAGAGAATATGTATATTGCCGAATGTCCGGAAGTTGGCACCAATACACAAGGAACTGAAGGTCGGCAGCATATTTCTCACATTTATCCTCAAAGTGAGTATCCAAATTTAATTGATGATATCAATATCAGTAATATCTTTCTAGAAGATCCTCATGAAAATTTTGTACGTGGAAGCAATGTAGCTACACCCGCAGAAGTTTTAAATGCTCAATTAGATAACTCAATGGATATTTTTGATAATGATTGGAACGATGATGGAATTTTAAATGATGGTATCTTCATCTAAGCTTGTTACAACTCAGATTACGAATCACTCAAAAATATTTTCCTAACTCACCTTAAAAGTACCCACACTCTGTTGCAGACGCTGGGAAATTTCCACCGTTTGCTGTAGTGACACAGATGCTTGCTCGGAATAATTTGTAGTCCTTTGGGAGATGTCAGCAATATCTTTCATCAAGTCACTAACTGCTTGAGATGTTTGCACTTGAGATGCAGTAGCCTCGGAAATAGAATTTACTAAGGAGTCAATTTGACGAGAAACCTGTAAAATCTCATTCAAGGAATATTTAGCATCTTCAACAATGCGGGTTCCTTCAACTACGCTCTTTACTCCAAATTCAATCGACTCTACTAACTCGCTGGTTTCTCGCTGGATGTTTTCTACTACTTGCTCGATTTCTTTGGTTGCAGACGCACTTTTCGCTGCAAGTTCACCAACTTCTTCAGCGATTACCGCAAAACCTTGTGCTTCCTCTCCAGCACGTGCTGCTTCAATTCCAGCGTTGATTGCTAATAGGTTGGTTTGCATGGAAATTTGGTGAATTAATGCTACAACTCTACTAATTTCTTGAGTAGATTCACCTAAGCGTTTGACCTTTTTCGCAGTTTCACCAACGGTTTCTCGTAAATTAAAAATATTCTGTACTGTTAAATCCATTGCTGCACCGCTTTGTGTCGCAGCATTCGCAGCGGAGTTGGCAACTACAGCAGCTTGATGAGCATTTTTTGCCACCGCTTTCATCGAATCTGTCATGTTATCAACTGCATTTAAAGTCCGGTTGATTTCCGCTGCTTGGGTTTTAGCTTCGGTTGATAATTTGGCGATCGCGCTGGAGTTGGAACCTAAAGAGTCATTCACCTGAGAAGCTGATGTTTTAACTTCGGTGACAATTTCTCGCAAACTTTCGACGATTGAGTTGAAAAAGTCAGCAACGGTACCAATTTCCCCTTCAATGACATCAGCACGTACCGTTAAATCTCCCATTGCTGCACCTTCTATATTATTAAGCAGTCCTAGAAGTTGCATTTGCAATTTTTCTTTTTGCTTTCGTTCAATCTGGGAAGTGGTTTCGGCTGTGTTTCTTCTTTGCTGTATCTGTTCTAATAGTTCTGCTTGCTCTAAAGCGTAGCCAATTTGAATTGCTACTTGTCTAAACAAGTTTACTTCTATTTCTTCCCAAGAACGCATACCCGCACAATCATGAGCAACAAATAAACCGTGTAATTTGTTGCTGACAAAAACTGGTGCTAGTAAAAACGCTTTAACATCCAACTCTTTAAGCTGTTCGAGGTAAGATTGGTTTAAACGTAAATCCTGAATATTTTCAACTACTTTAATGCTGCCAAATTCATACTCATCTGGATACTCGTTTACTTGATAAGGGTCTTCTACTTTTATCCCTAAAACAGCATTTAAACTATAATCAACCGATTCGGCAATTATTTCACCAATCGATTCTTCTAATCTATAGAAAACGACTCGATTTACTTGTAAGGTTTCTTGTGTACTTGTGACAACTGTTTTGAGAATTGTTTCGGTGTTGAGAGTTTCTCGAATCCGGCTGGTAATTTGGTTTAATTGCAGTGCAATTTTGGCTTCTAATTCTTGACGGCGGACTTGTGCAATAATACTGTCTGCCATCGTATTGAAATTAACTGCTAAATCCCCAATTTCGTCAGTAGCGAAAACCTCTGCACGAGAAGTGCGATCGCCAGATGCAAATTTCTTTGCAGTTTCTTGCAGGTTTTCGATGGGAAGAATCATCGCTCTACGTAAAATTATCGCCCAAAAACCAACTACAAGCAAAGCTATTAAGATAGTTATAGCTTGGTCTCGCAAACTTCGGGTTAACATACTATTAAGGGCAGTTTCGGGAGTTCCTCGTACCAAAACAGCAGGAGATTTATCTGAATAAATGACTTGTTGATTGTCTGGTGCTTGAATAATTTGGTTGGGAACAGCCTTGAGTGCTACTGTATAATTTATACCTTCTACGTTTATGCGTCCGGTAACAACCTTACCTTTAGCTTGTGCTGCTGCTTCTAATAAAGATTTACTTTCCGCAGGTAAAGGTACATTCGCTGTAGCTCTATTTGCTTCGGTACTAATTTGAAGAGATGTTGCTAGCTCAAATTCTCCTGTGGGTTTGTTTAAATAAATCCCACTGTAACCACCATCAAAAGCTTGTAAAGTTTTCTTCACAATGACATCTTTGCCGTTGACAATATCCCCAGATACCAAAATACCAATAACTTCTTGGGTTTGAGGATTTCTTACAGGTGTGACAGTATAGCGAATTAAAGCATCTTTATTTTTCAGATTTTCGGGTAAAGATGGTAATTCTTTACTCAATTCTGAAGCAGTAACAATTGCACTCGCTTTAATTTGTTGAGGGTTTTGTAAAACCTGACTGACTAAATTATTAGGGTTAAAAGTCTCACCCACACGGTTATTATTAGCACTAGCAATTATATTTAAATCTGTACCTACCAACGTTGCATATTCAATGTTTCTGGCTTTGATTTCGTTTTGCAAAATTCGTTCAACAGAAGCTATTAAAGTGCTATTTAAAAAACCATTAGTAGCATTCAATTTAGCTGCTGTAATAATTGCCTCGTTATCTGATTGTCCCCGAAAACCAAAACCCATTTGGTCGATTTTGATATTGTAATTGATATCTGATACTGTAACTTCTGACTTGGCTTGTTCGAGCAACTGATTTCGTAAACCTCTGGTAATAATCAAGGTACCTCCGATACCTATACCGAAGATAGATACCAATTGGCAGAAAATTAAGGCAATAAGTTGTTTACGGCTAATTGGTAGATTATAAAACTTTTTTAGCCAAGTATTTTGCTTCTTGGATAAAGTTGTTTTAACAGAAACAGTTTCTGGCGATAGTTTAGAAGTATAATTCATTGGTTTCGCTAAGGATTTTGTCAGGTAAATATCGGAAACTATCTGGTGATTTTATTGATTAGAATTATTAAATATAAAGCTTATTTATCAGATTTAGTAAGCTATTTTCAAACAAAAGTAAAAAAAATTATATTTATATTTTTAAGTCAGTTTATTTGCAAATAATTTGCATTTTTTATTTCGTAAAAAAAATACTTTAATGCTGCACCTAGCTGATAGGAAATCTTAGTTCATCGTAATTATTGTTTGCATCATCAATTTACAATATTTTCGTCAAAACTTGTGTATATCAAATCACTCAGACTTCATGGTTAAATAACGGCATTATAAATTAATAATTATGAATCAAAAATCAAGCTAATAGCTGTAAGTTTGCTTGATTCACTATTGGGAGACGCTTAAAGAACACATAGGGAATCATGAAGTAAATACATATTTACTGCAAAGTACATATATCTAAAATTAGATTAATTGTGGATAATTGATTATTTATAAGAAGGCAGAAGTACGGAGGCAGAGGGCTTTTATGGAATCTGTCTCGTACTTCTCGCGACCGTAGGAAGCAAGGGTTTAAGACCCCCGCCACAACGAAGTTTGGCGGATTACAATTAGTG
>JAYKJL010000249.1:0-4156 GCA_035285725.1 Nostocales cyanobacterium 94392
TTATTCCTGAAAAATTATATGGTAGAGAACAGGAAGTAGAAGCTTTACTCGCAGCATTTGAGCGTGTTTCCCAAGGAAGCTGTCAACTGATGTTAGTAGCAGGTGTTTCCGGTATTGGTAAAACTGCGGTGATTAACGAAGTTCAAAAACCCATCGTCAAAAAACGGGGTTATTTTATTAAAGGCAAATTTGACCAATTTAATCGTAACATTCCCTTTTCGGCATTTGTCCACGCCTTGCGGAACTTAATGGGACAATTGTTAACCGAAAGTGATAGAAAAATTCAGTCATGGCGAAATAAAATCATCACAGCATTAGGAAATAATGCTCAAGTCATTATTGATGTAATTCCGGAATTAGAAATAATTATTGGTCAACAACCACCAGTCCCAGAATTATCTGGTAGTGCTAGTGAGAATAGATTTAATTTATTATTTAAGAGTTTCCTGCAACTTTTTACCACAAAAGAACATCCTTTCGTAATATTTTTAGATGATTTGCAGTGGGCTGATTCTGCTTCTTTGAAATTAATCAAGTTATTAATGAATGAGGGAAATCAGGGACATTTATTATTAATAGGTGCATATCGAGATAATGAGGTATTCCCCACCCATCCATTGATAGTAACTTTGGATGAAATTAACAAAGCTGGGAAAGCTGTACATAAAATTATCCTCAAGCCTCTGAGCCAAGTTAAAGTCAATCAATTAGTTGTTGATACCTTAAAATGTTCAGAAGATGCCGGATTTTCTCTTTCTCAACTAGTTTATCGTAAAACGGAAGGAAATCCCTTTTTTGCTACTCAATTCATTAAATATTTACATCAAGATAATTTAATTAAATTTAACTTTACGGAGCTGTGTTGGCAGTGCGATATTAGCCAAATCAATCAAAAGTCACTCACTTCCGATGTGGTTGAATTTATGGTATTTCAATTACGGAGATTATCAGAATCAACCCAATATATACTAAAGTTAGCAGCTTGTATTGGAAATGAATTTGATTTAAAAACATTGGCGATTGTTTGTGAACAATGTCAGGTGGAAACGGCTGCTAATCTATGGAATGCTTTGCAGGAAGGTTTAGTTTTACCACAAAGTGAAGTCTATAAGTTTTTTGTTGGTGAAGAAAATCGAGTAGACAAGGAAAATCCCGAAGCGATCACTTATAAATTTTTGCATGACCGTATTCAACAAGCAGCTTATGCTTTGATTCCCAAGGTTGAGAAGGAGAATATTCATTATCAAATTGGTCGATTATTGTTAAAACAATTTTCTCCAGAGGTCGCAGAAGAACGTATTTTTGAGTTGGTTAATCAGTTAAATTATGGGATTAAATTGATTATTGACCAACAGGAAAGGGATGATTTAGCCCAATTAAACTTGATTGCTGGTCGCAGAGCAAAAACTGCAACCGCTTATAAAGCTGGATACGATTATGCCAAAATTGGCTTAGATTTACTGGGAGAAAATGCTTGGCAACGGCAATATCAAACCACTCTCAGCTTACATCAATTGATTGCAGAAACAGCCTCCTTGCTGGGTGAGTTTGAAGAAATGAACCACTGGGTTGAGATTGCGATCGCCTCTGTCAAAACACCAATGGATTGTATCGAATTTTACCAAATAACTATTAAATCCTTGAATTCTCGCGGTCAATTTGTCGAAGCGATCGCCACTGCTCGGTCGATTCTTACGTTATTAGAAGTAACCTTTCCCGATAGTCCAACCCAGGAAGATGTTGAGCAAGTGAGACAAGAAATTAATGCGGCAATTTGCGATCGCTCCATCGAAGATTTGCTGTACCTACCGAAAATGACAGATCCTCACAAGTTAGCGATCGCCCAAATTGGTTCTAGCATTATTCCTGCTTGTTACATAACAAGATCACCTCTTTATCCCTTGGTTGTTGCTCTACAAGTTAAACTTTCGATCCAGTACGGTAACAATCCCACTTCTCCTTTTTCCTATGCTAACTACGCTAGTGTAGTCAAGAATTTATGGGAACAAATTGACCAGGTACAGCAATTTGGTCAATTAGCCTATCACCTAGCTTTAGAACCAGAAGCTAAAAATGCACGAGTCGGAACATTTGTTTTAATTGGTGGATACATTCGTCATTGCACAGACCATCTGCGGGAAACATTACCAATTTTTCCCGAAGGTTATCAAGCAGGATTGGAAACGGGTAATTTAGAGGTTGTGATGTACATTGTTCAAGTGTTTGGGTTGAATATTTTGTGGTCTGGATTGCCATTACCTGAAATAGAATCTCAAATTAATTCCTATCACAAGCATTTGCAAAAACTTAATCAAGTAACCGCAGGTAAACACTATTTAATTTACTGGGAAACAGCTTTAATCTTGATGGGACAAGAGAATGAGTTCTCTTTGCTTACAGATCAATATGAGAAAGAACTAATTACCCAAGTAGAAGCCTCCCATGATATCTTTCGTTTAGGAGCTTTTTATCTACACAGATTTATCTTGAATTTCCTTTTCGGAGAGATAGATAAATCCGAAAAAGATGCAGAACAAGCACAACAGAAGCTAGTAGCTTTCGCTGGGACAATTATGGAGCCAGTATTTTATTTCTACGATTCTTTGGTAATAATTGCAACCCAATCAAGAATAATTACTGAATCGACAGAAAAATGGCAAAGAATAGAAAATAACCAAATTAAATTACAGCGTTGGGCAAATAATGCACCAATGAATCATCAACATAAAGTTGACTTAGTAGCAGCAGAACAACATCGAATCCTAGGAAAAAATTACGCAGCAGGCGATTTATATGACCGCGCTATTGCTGGAGCAAAAGAAAACGATTATACCCAAGAAGAAGCCCTAGCTAATGAACTAGCAGCAAAATTCTACCTTAATTGGGGTAAAGAAAAAGTCGCTGCTGGCTATATGCAAGAAGCATACTACTGCTATGCCAAATGGGGAGCAAAAGCCAAAACTGACGACTTAGAAAAACACTATCCCCAACTACTCAAACCCATCCTCCAACAACGGCAAATTCCCCTCAATCCCTGGGAAACAATTGGTAATATTGGCTTTCCTCGCACATCTTTATCTACTCATACTTCCACCGCTAGCAGCACCAATATTTCGGAATTGCTCGATTTGTCTTCACTCCTCAAAGCTGCCCAAGCAATTTCTAGCAGCATCGAATTAGAACCACTTCTTACCAGTCTCACCAAAATTATCTTAGAAAATTCTGGTGCCAAAAAATCTATATTAATTCTTCCCCAGCAAAATATCTGGGAAGTACGAGCAATTACTTTTATTAATCATCAAGCCCAAATAGAAACCATTCTGGACTCACAATTATTAGAAACCTGTCAAGATATCCCCACAAAAATTATTAACTACGTCAAAAATACTCAACAAACAATTATCGTAAATCATTGCCAAACCGATATACCTGGAATAATTAGTGAATATATGCTCATTCATCAGCCTAAGAGTGTATTATGCACCCCAATTATTAATCAAGGGCATTTAGTCGGGATTTTGTATCTAGAAAATCAACTTACCAGTGGAGTATTTACTCAAGAAAGATTACAAGTAATTAACTTACTATCTTCCCAAGCTGCAATCTCTTTAGAAAATGCCAGACTTTACCAGCAAGCACAACAAGCATTAGAAAACTTACAACAAGCTCAATTACAAATTGTTCAAAGCGAAAAAATGTCAGCATTAGGTAATTTAGTTGCTGGAGTCGCTCATGAAATGAATAATCCTTTAGGATTTATTTCCGCAACTCTTAAACAAGCTAAACCCACCGTTGCTGATATTAGCGAACATCTCAAACTTTACCAAGAACATTTTGCCAATCCCGGCGCAGAAATTCTCAATCATGCCGAAGAAATTGATTTAGAATATAGCCTAGAAGATTTCCCAAAAATGCTTGATGCAATGGTAATGGCTTGTGAAAGGTTAAAGAATATTAGTACTAGCTTAAGAACTTTTTCCCGTGCCGATCGAGACTACAAAGTACCATTTAATCTCCATGAAGGCATCAATAGTACAATTTTAATCCTTAAACATCGCCTTAAAGCCAACGACCAACGTCCAGCTATTGAAATAGTTACAGAATACGGAAATTTACCCCAGGTTGAATGTTTCCCCGGTCAATTAAATCAAGTATT
>JAYKJL010000250.1:0-3239 GCA_035285725.1 Nostocales cyanobacterium 94392
GTAGGTTTAGGTACAGCAATGGTAATGTCCCAAATAGCTGATGAGTTGGGTGGTAAAATCAGGTTTTTATTTCAACCAGCGGAAGAAATTGCCCAAGGTGCAAATTGGATGGTAGAAGATGGAGTAATGAATAATGTTGCTGCTATTTTCGGTGTTCATGTTTTTCCTTCTATTCCTGCTGGTTCTGTGGGTATTCGTTATGGGGCATTAACAGCAGCAGCAGACGATTTAGAAATTATAATTTTGGGTGAATCTGGACATGGGGCGCGTCCTCATGAAGCGGTGGATGCGATTTGGATTGCTTCACAAGTAATTACCGCATTGCAACAAGCTATTAGCCGTACTCAAAATCCTTTGCGTCCTGTGGTGTTGAGTATTGGTAAGATTAATGGCGGTAGAGCGGCGAATGTGATTGCGGATAAAGTACAGTTATTGGGTACGGTGCGATCGCTCCATCCTGAAACTCGCGCTCAGTTACCAAATTGGATCGAAAATATAGTTGCTAATGTTTGTAATTCCTATGATGCAAAATATCAAGTTAATTATCGTCAAGGTGTACCCAGTGTACAAAATGATTATACTTTGACACAATTATTGCAGTCATCAGCAGAAGAAGCTTGGAGTAGCGATCGCGTGCAGGTTTTACCCGAACCTTCCCTGGGTGCAGAAGATTTTTCTGTTTATTTAGAACACGCCCCTGGTTCGATGTTTCGTTTAGGTGTAGGCTATAAAGATAGAATCATCAATCATCCTTTACATCATCCTCAATTTGAAGTTGATGAATCTGCAATTATTACTGGAGTGGTGACATTAGCTTATGCAGCTTATAAATATTGGAAGTCTAAATAAATTACAGCGATAGCGATTATTTTTTAGATGTTAATTTACTGCATATCTCCCCATCTGGGGAGTAGTTGTTTATGAATATTTGTCATGAATAAATCTCATGAATAAATCTCATGAATAAATCTATTGCTACAGGTGAAGTTAGAGAAAATTCCTGCTATACTATTTTGATTACTCTTGTTCCGGTGTAGTTCGCAAATTTTTTGATGAATTAACCGCAAAGTACGCAAAGTACACAAAGGAAGAAAAGGAGTAATCTGTTAGAGATTTTAGCAAGAAGGGAGTAGTAGTAAGTTAAAAAATCTGGTTTTGGCTACTATTCATTAACTCAAGTTCTAAGATAGCTCAGAGCTTTCAATTTTCACATCAACTTCATCACTATGCCACCAATAGAATCTTTAGAATCTTCATCGTCTCAACCTATTAGTAATAACTGGTACTTGTTGAATGTGCGTTCTAAAAAACGGCAATCATTTTTAAAATTTTTGAATCTGGCAATAGCGCAAAATAACCTACAAGAATTATTTGTAGATATAAAAGTTCCCGAAGATACAGTATATGAAGATATTGTTTTACTGAATTTAAGTAATTTTAAAACAGCCTATTCTTTTTTAAAGGAAGTTGAGTTTTTCCACAATATAGAACGCAAACCTTTACAATCTGCACAAGTGAATCGAATGTTAGGAATGAGATGAATTAGTACAGAATTGAGGAGTAGGGGTTTAGCATTGCTAAACCCTTACAATATGAAGCAGTAAGCAACTCTAGACAGCGGCTTCTGTTCTAGTTTCTCTACCCATTCTTTCTTGAATTCTAGTTTTAGCAGCTTTGAATTGTCTAGCTAAATCTTCACTTTCTCTGCTACTCATGTTATTACGAATAGCGGCAAACATTGTGCTTTCTTCTTGACGAATATGATCGCCAATGTGATCCCAAATTTGTCTGAGTCTGTCTTTAAATTGTGGTGTAGCAGGGCTAATACCTCTTAATTCTTCAAACCAAGGACCCCAGCGAGCTTGTTCATCATATAATTCTTGGGTGTTAGCTTCACCATAAAAAGGACGAACTCGCGGATAAACTACTTCTTCTTCCGCACCTGCATGGGCGCTCAAATCTTTATAAATTTGTCCAAAATATTCTTGAATTTTTTGTGGATCATTGCTTTGCATTAATTCTGTAAACAAGATATTTACCTTATTGTGATCCATACGCAGAACATCTTGGATATTCATATCTTGCTTGTCAGAAGTTTGGGTGACAGCACTACCCACAGCACCACTAATAGCGGCGATCGCATCTTGAACTCTTGCCCAAATTCCTTGATCTGCATCTTGTCCTGTTAGTTCCCGCACTCCTAAAATTTCTAAACTTCCTTTCAGTTGTTCTTGATGTGCGCGGTTTTCAAAATTGATAGTATTTAAAGGTCCAATTGCTGCCATCACATCAGCACCAACTTTCTGGGCAGCTTTATGAATTGTCAAACCATTCATTACTTGTTGATGCTTCAATAACTCATGTTGAAATACTTTTTCAAAGAAACTTAATTCATTACCTTGCATTAATTTGCGAACTTTTGCCACCATTTCTTGTACTGTAGATTCTGCATTTTTTTGAATGCCATATTGAACTACTACAGTATCAAGAATACCTTGATTTTTGCGGTCATCATCTAGCATTTTGCGGAGATTATTAGCAATTTCACCATCACTACATTCTCTTAAAAATCTTTCTTCATTATCAATAATTAACTGTTGCAGTAATTTCATATCTGCCAATTTTACTGCAAGCGCATTTCGTTTGGTATCATCTAAAGTGGCTACCATGTTGAGTTCTCCTAGCTAAAGTAATCGCAAGTAATCGTATTTATTACCAATCCCAGGTTCGCATAATCACTAGATATTTTCCATCTTTCTTTTGAACGATTACATTATTAACTCTGGATAGAAAAACTGGATATATAGCAGGAGTCAGAAGTCAGATGTAGGGGCAAACCCCCTGTGGTTGCCCTCTTTGTTTTAGCCATTGCTATTATAAACCCTTTAAATGTTGTGATTAAAACAGAAATAAACACCACAAATATCTGTTAATTATGTCTGCTTCTACTGTAAGTTATATATGTTATATATAATTATAGATTTTTTATTCCATCCCTAGATAGATAAATTTTTATGCTCAATTTTCTAGATTTGCTCAAAGATAGTTAATTAGTAAATTATAGTAAATTATAGTAAATTATAGTAAATTATAATAAATTATAATAAATTATAATAACAGGACTTACGCAAGTGTCACAAGGAAAGTCTAAATTTAAGTCTGTAGTAGGCACTTTAGTGCCAAAAATAAGCGATAAATCGCTTACTACGAACAGAGAAATATGCCAGTTGCGTAAGTCC
>JAYKJL010000251.1:0-5372 GCA_035285725.1 Nostocales cyanobacterium 94392
AGTAGGACTTACGCAACTGGCACAATTTTATTGTAGGGTGTGTGACGCTATGGTTAAATTTGAACGGAGTAATAAGACTTGTAGCGTCACGCACCAACGGGGTATTGTGACAATATCGTAAGTCCTGGTTAGTTGTTAGTTGTTAGTTGTTAGTTGTTAGGAGTTACCAATTACCAATTACCAATTACCAATTACCATTGTCTAATTTCAAATTTTTCATGAAAAAAATCTCAATATTTTGTTACAATGATTACAGAAGAGGACGCTTAAAGACCCACTAGCCATGACCAATAAACAATCTAAAAAACCCGTTGTGATCGCTCCATCCATCCTATCAGCAGATTTTAGTCGTCTTGGTGACGAAGTTCGTGCTGTAGACGAAGCTGGAGCCGATTGGATTCACGTTGACGTAATGGATGGTCGTTTTGTACCTAATATAACGATAGGTCCTCTGGTAGTGGAGGCACTTCGTCCGGTAACTCAAAAGCCTCTGGATGTCCACTTGATGATTGTGGAACCTGAAAAGTATGTAGAGGATTTTGCGAAAGCTGGAGCAGACCACATTTACGTTCATTGCGAACATAATGCTTCTCCTCATTTACATCGTACTTTAGGACAAATCAAGGAGTTTGGTAAAAAGGCTGGAGTTGTATTAAACCCCGGTACTTCCTTGGATATGATTGATTACTGTCTAGACTTGTGCGATTTAGTGCTGATTATGAGCGTTAACCCCGGTTTCGGTGGTCAAAGCTTCATTCCTGGAGTTGTACCCAAAATCCGCAAGCTGCGTCAAATGTGTGACGAACGCGGACTTGATCCGTGGATTGAAGTTGATGGTGGACTTAAGGTAAATAATACCTGGCAAGTTTTGGAAGCTGGTGCAAATGCAATTGTTGCAGGTTCCGCCGTTTTTAAAGCTAAAAGCTATAAAGAAGCCATCGAGGGTATCCGCAACAGCCAACGTCCTGCACAAGATTTACCCAAAGCTTCTTAACATAAGTTAATTAATATTCCCATCACCTGAAACCCCTTCCTTTAACTTAGCGGAGGGAATTTTTTTTATTACACGATGAGTTTTGAGAAGTCGGGTTTTTTTATAACTGTTGTCTGGCGTACAGTACGCTAGTAAAAACCCGACTTCTAATCATTGTCTGGTGAGTTTCGATAAGTCGGGTTTTTTAATCACAGGACTTACGCAATTGTCACAAAACTCCGGTTGGTGCGTGACACGCCAACCTCCGGCATTGCGTTAAAAATCAAGCATAGTGTCACAGCACCCTACGAGCAGAATATGCCAGTTGCGTAAGTCCTAAATAACTGTTGTCTGGTGTACAGTACGCTAGTAAAAACCCGACTTCTAATTATTGTCTGCTAGTTACAAATCTAGTCTAGAAAGCCCATCAAAGAGTAACTATCATCAACTTCGTTGGATGCAACCGGACGATTACCCATCACAGAATAAGTTTGTGAAACCACCAAATCGCTCTTAGCAATCGGACGAATTCCAGATAAATTCATCGTCTCGCTAAATTGTATCTTGTTAGCACCAATAGGACGAATTCCCATAATATTTACGGTATCAACAATTTGCAAATCGCTGTTGCTAATGGGACGTTCCCCGGAAACCATGATTGTACCTGCAATATTTAAGTCGCTGGTGCTAATAGGACGATTCCCAGAAATCGCAAGGGTTCCGGTTACTTCTTCTTTTGCAGCGTCTGCTTTTAGAACCTTATCAGTATTGTTGTTTTGATTATCTGTACTCATGTTTTCACCTTTTATATTCTCTAATTTTGTACTGGTTTCCACTCCAGTTTTGGTTCGTCTTTGTTTAGTACTGGCTTGTCTACCATTACTGCTGACGGTCATAATTTTATGCCTCTAATAAATAAATTTGACTATGATGACGGTAAATTAAAAATTTACTTTTATTTATTAAGTGTAACTTTAAAAAACCTTGTACAAATATAAGTATCTTTAAAACTGACACATAAGTCAAACTTAAGTCTTAAGAATTGTAAAGATTAATGTATATAAATTCTGTTTTTGAGATTTCGATTTTAAGTTCGCGAACTAGCACTATTCGTTACCATTAAATAGGTTAAAGTTTTTGCAAGCTGTATGAAAAATTTTCTGGTAAAAGCTCCTTTTGAACCCACAGGTGACCAGCCTAAAGCTATTAAACAGCTTGTGGAAACCATTGAAACAGGAAACCGTTACCAAACCCTTTTGGGTGCAACTGGTACGGGAAAAACTCACACTATCGCCAGAGTGATTGAGAAAATAGGTAGACCAACTCTTGTTTTGGCGCATAATAAAACCCTTGCGGCACAGCTTTGTAATGAGCTGCGGGAGTTTTTCCCCGAAAATGCGGTTGAATATTTTATCAGTTACTACGATTATTATCAACCAGAAGCTTATATTCCCGTTACCGATACTTATATAGAAAAAACGGCTCAAATTAACGATGAAATTGATATGTTGCGACATTCCGCAACCAGGTCTTTATTTGAACGTAAAGATGTAATAGTTGTTGCTTCGATTAGCTGCATTTACGGTTTGGGAATGCCTTCGGAATATTTAAATGCTGCTATTCCATTTCAAGTGGGTAGGTCAGTTGACCAACGGGAAATACTTAGAGGCTTAGTGTCAATTCAATACAGTCGTAACGATATAGAAATGGGTCGGGGACGGTTTCGGGTTCGCGGTGATGTCTTGGAAATTGGTCCTGCATACGAAGATAGAATTATTCGCATTGAGTTTTTCGGTGATGAAATAGACGCTATTCGTTATATTGACCCGGTTACAGGTGAAATCCTGCAAAGTTTGACAACTGTGAACCTTTATCCGGCGCGTCACTTTGTCACACCACAAGATAGATTAGAAGTAGCTTGTGCGGATATTGAAGCAGAATTAAAAGCTCGTAAAGCCGAATTAGAAGCGGCTGGTAAGTTATTAGAAGCCCAACGTATAGACCAACGCTGTCGCTACGATTTGGAAATGCTGCGCGAAGTCGGTTATTGTAACGGTGTAGAAAACTATTCGCGCCATTTAGCAGGGAGGAAGCCAGGGGAACCACCAGAATGTTTGATTGATTATTTTCCCAAAGATTGGATGTTAGTCATCGATGAATCTCACGTTACCATTCCCCAAATTCGCGGGATGTACAATGGAGACCAAGCACGAAAAAAGGTTTTAATCGAACATGGTTTTCGGCTTCCTAGTGCTGCTGATAATCGTCCTTTAAAAGCAGAAGAATTTTGGGAGAAAGTTAATCAATGTATATTTGTTTCCGCAACTCCTGGTAATTGGGAATTAGAAATTTCTGAAGATAATATTGCCGAGCAAATTATTAGACCAACTGGAGTAATTGACCCGGAAGTGATTGTACGTCCTACCGAAGGTCAAATTGATGATTTATTAGGCGAAATTAAAGACCGAGTAGACCTGAATCAAAGAGTATTAATTACTACTTTAACCAAGCGGATGGCTGAGGATTTAACGGAGTATTTAGAAGATAATGGTATTCGCGTCCGATATCTGCATTCCGAAATTAATTCGATTCAAAGAATTGAAATTATCCAAGATTTACGCGATGGTGTGTTTGATGTATTAGTTGGGGTTAATTTGTTAAGAGAAGGTTTGGATTTACCCGAAGTTTCCTTAGTCGCGATTTTAGATGCTGATAAAGAAGGATTTTTGCGTGCTGAGCGCTCTTTAATTCAAACCATTGGTAGAGCTGCACGTCATGTTAAAGGACAAGCGATTTTATACGGCGATAAAATGACTGATAGTATGATTAAAGCGATTGATGAAACCGAACGTCGTCGGGGTATTCAAATGGCACATAATAAGATGCATAATATTACTCCACAGTCAATTGTTAAGAAGAAATCGAGTAATGCGATTTTATCTTTTTTAGAAGTGTCACGACGGTTGAATGCACAAGATTTGCAAGTGGTAGACGAACACGTTAATGAAATACCTTTAGAAGATATTCCGCAATTTATTAACAAACTAGAAACCCAGATGAAGGAAGCTGCGAAAAATCTCCAATTTGAAGAAGCGGCAAAATTTAGAGATAGAATCAAGCAGTTAAGAGATAAGTTGGTGGGAAGATGATTAAGTTAGTACCACCGGAGTTATGAGTTATGAGTTAGGAATTAGGAGTGAGGAGTTATGAAAATAGCCAATCATGAAAATACCTCTTACCAATTCCCAATTACCAATTACCAATTCCCAATTCCCTATTTTCAAGCTAGGAGTGAATTATGAATTCAATCGCGTTAAATATTCCTAAATTAGATACTGAAGGGTTTAAAGAACTATGTTCAGCAAATGAAGATTTGCAGCTTGAACGTGCATCTACTGGAGAAGTTATTATAATGTCACCGACTTATCCTTGGACGGGAAAGAAAAATTCTAGTATCACCGCTTTACTTTGGTTATGGAATGATAATAATAACTTAGGAATTAGTTTTGATTCTTCTACTGGTTTTACCTTACCTAATGGTGCTGTGTATTCTCCCGATGCTTCTTGGGTAAGTAATCAAAAATGGGATGGATTAACACAACAGCAACGAGAAGAAGAGTTTTCACCACTTGCACCGGATTTTGTTGTAGAGTTACGTTCGAGTAGTGACTCGCTCAAAAAGCTGCAAAATAAAATGGCAGAATATATTGATAATGGAGTTCGCTTGGGTTGGTTAATTGACCCGAAAAATAAGATAGTAGAAATTTATCGACAAGGGAAAGAAGTAGAAATATTGAATTCACCCCTAACTGTCTCTGGTGAAGATGTTTTACCGGGGTTTGAGTTGAATTTGATTAAGATTTGGTAGTTTGAATTTTCCCGAATCATATCATGTCCTTAAAGAGTCGGGTGTGTTACGGCTTTCTGGGATTCGATAGCAAAAAGAGTAGGTCTAAATTTGCCGTAACGTACCAACAACTTTTGGTGCGTTAGATGATATTAAAGTTATATATTTTAGCAAAACATAGTCGTGCATCTAAACACCCTACAAGAATTGTATTTTTGATTTATTTATAAACACGCTCTTAGATAATCTGATCTATTTAGAGCAATTGCTTAGTTTAGTATGACGAAATGTAAAATAGTGTAACAATATTTAAATTAAAATACGAAAACTCAAGATATCAGTCTTAAGGTGGATGCAAGATTTATCTTTTAATAGAGTATGAGTGAGACTATAGAACGATGAAAATCAGGCAACTTTATATTTATATAGGACTTACGTAACTGGCACATTTTTTTTGCAACGGGTGTGTGACACTTCGAGTGATTTTGAACGAAACAATCAAGTTTGTGGTGTCACGCATCAGCCGTGTATTGTGACAATTGCGTAAGTCCT
>JAYKJL010000252.1:0-26833 GCA_035285725.1 Nostocales cyanobacterium 94392
GCTGAATGAAGCGATAGCGTAATGAAGCATCTTTCGACTATGCCGCAAAACCTGGATTCTAGCCTTCGGCAACAGAAAGGTACGTTCCTCAGCTTGGGACAAAATTTTATTTATAAACACGCTCTAACTCCTAACTCCTAACTCCTAACTTTTAATCAGCCCAACCAAATGAATTAATTCTGGTATTATCAGCTTTTTCATTGCTAATTCCACAGCATTGCTAGAACCGGGAAGAGAAAATATTAATTTTTGTTGATAAACACCAGCAACAGCACGAGAAGCTATTGCTCTAGAACCTATTTCTTGATAGCTCAAATAGCGAAATATCTCACCAAAACCAGGTAAAGTTTTGTCAAGTAACTTTTCGATTGCATCGTAGGTGGTGTCTCTCGGTGCAATACCAGTACCACCATTAAGAATTACAGCATTTAATTGTTTATTTTCACTTAATAATTCTAAATCTTCTTGAATCTGTGTTGGTTCGTCTTTAATAATTTTGTATAGGATTACTTTGTGATTAGCATCTTTGAGTAATTGCTGAATTATTGCACCGCTTTTATCGGTTTCGGTAGTGCGGGTATCGCTGACGGTAACAACTGCACAAATAACAGTTTGATGATTATGAGTTGAGTCTGGGTGAGGTGAATGTGACATATATTACAGAGCTTTATCTTAAAAACCCGACTTCTAATGATTGGGTGAGGTGAGAAGTCGGGTTTTTATAAAACTTCTGTTATGTTACAGAGATTTATCTTAAAAATCCGACTTCTGATGATTGTGGGTAGGACTCCATCTTACGATTTTTCTAATCCCAGGTCATTTTTTTGAGCATAGCGTTCCATAAACCGCATAAAACGCTCCCATTCCTCAGCAGATTTCATTAAGTAAATTGCTTCTAAAGCTTCTGCTTTACCGTTAATAAACTTACCTTTAACTTCACGGGTAACAATTTCTCCTTCTTCATCAACCATGTACATTCCAGTAATTTCATCCGTGCTTCCTTCATCTAAAACTTTCGGATTTGTAAAAATAAACGTTGCAGTTCCGCTATCTCCGCTACGCGAACGTGTTAAACGCACTTCTGGAATTACTTCTTCGTTGACACCTCTTGAAAACTGTATTGTTGCCATGATGCGTATAGTCTAAAATTTTATGATGGTTAAACAATGATTATCCCATCATTTAGACCAATATGTAACGTTGCTCACCGCTTAAACCGCTTAAGTTGATTTCAACAATCGAAAATTTTTCCATGCAAAAAAACCGGGTTTGTTTGCAAACCCGGTTTTTATAATCCAAATCCAAGCGACTCTCAACCAATCAATAAATGTAACTTATCACCAAAAAAACTTACAACACGATGACTGATGGGCAGACTATCAATTACCATACCCAAACACAACAACATCATGTAAGAAATGGAATAGAGAAACATTCCTTTAGCTAAACTACGGTCTTGAGGATTTTGTAATAATTGCCACGCTTTACTAATAAATACTGCTCCCAAACACAAGGCAATAATAGTGTAAATAATTCCTGCTGAATGCAAGGGATAAACTAGTACAAACGTTGCTGCTACTGTGACAAGGGTGTACAACCAAATTTGCCAAACCGTCGCTTCTTCACCGGCAACTACTGGTAGCATTGGCACTCCTACTTTTGCGTAATCATCCCTAATCATTAAAGCTAGAGACCAAAAGTGTGGTGGAGTCCAAACAAAGACAATACCAAATATTAACCATGCAGTTGGACTTAAAGTACCTGTTACCGCAGCCCAGCCAACTAATGCCGGAATTGCTCCTGCTGCTCCCCCAATGACGATATTTTGAGTACTGTTACGCTTCAGCCAATGGGTGTAGATTAACAGGTAAAAAACAATCCCAGACATGGCTAAGAAAGCTGAGAGCAAATTAGCAAAAATACTTAGTAGTGCAAAAGAAATTACACCTAAGACAACGGCAAAAATCAAAGCATCGCGGGGTTGTACTCGACCAGAAGGTATAGGACGATGACGGGTACGTTCCATATCATAATCAATATCCCGGTCGTAAATACAGTTGATTGTCTGGGCGCTAGCAGCGGCTAAAGTCCCACCAATAAGAGTGACTAATAAGAGTATGGGATCTACTTCTCCAGAAGCAGCTATCCACATACTCCCAGCAGTGGTAATTAGCAGCAAAGGGATAATCCGAGGTTTCGTTAACTGGTAGTAACTTTGAATAACCTGTAAAAATGTAGAGTGGTGACGAGAGACATTTGTCTCAATCATTTTGGTAATGGTTCCTTATTTTTTAACAATTTATATGCTGTTCTTGCCTTTGCAAGCTGTTAGCATCGAACAAATCAGTTGACAGTTGACAGTTGACAGTTGACAGTTATCAGTTAACCATTAACAACTAGCAACTAACCACTAACCACCAACCACTATCCACTAACTCCCGTACAGACGTAGCACTGCTACGTCTCTACTACTATTGTTTGTTCACTTGTAACAGATGAATTCAACTCTTGTTTGTAGCCTGAAATACTACGAGTATCCATCCAATCGCGTACTGAAAGAACTGTAAAAGCAACTAAGGTACCTAGTAAAGAAGCTCCAATCAACTGATGAGCAACGGTTAGAAGTTCTACTTGTAGGTGTAAGCGATAGGTTGCGAATCCTAAGATAATTTGTAAAATTAATAACCCACCTGCATAGTTTGCCAGTTTTCGTAAAGCTGGATGTAGTGCTGGTGTGCGCCGCGATATCAATACCAAGGATAATGTTGCCACAGTTGGCGGTATCAAGCCAAAGATGTGGGTGTACATTACACTACAAAGTTGGTACCCTGTAAAGCATTGATGTAATGCCCAGCGGGAACCGACTAAAGCACCTAATAAACTTTGAAAATAAACCAAAATGCTAGCAAGCAGAGATATTACTGGTAGTTTACCAACTGTTCCTGTGGCTTTGTAAGGTGTAAGTGCCGTACCGATAACCAGTAAAGTTGTAAAGAAGAACAATGCCGTTCCTAAATGAGCGGTAACGATATCAAACCGCAAAAGCTGGGTAACGGTGAGTCCTCCCAAAATGCCCTGGAAGAGGATTAAAAATAGGGCAAAGGTACAAGCCCAAGGTAGCCATTTAGGTAAACATTGACGATTCCACCAAGACATTGCCACTAGAACTATTGCGCTCACACCGATCAAAGAGGCATCTAATCGATGAAACCATTCTAGGAAAACTTGAAAATTCATTTGTTTGGTGGGTACAAGTTCCCCGTAACAAAGTGGCCAATCTGGACAAGCTAGTCCAGCATTCATCACACGGGTAGCACTACCGATCGCCATCAAAATCAAAGTCGCGATCGCCATTTTCCATACAAGCTTACGAATTCGATCTTTTGGTAATTGTTGCTGCGTCGTTGCAACTTGGTTTTGTGATTCTAAAACAAATTGGCTCATCAATTTTACCTTTTCTTATACCCGAAAACCTGAGCTATGAAGTTTTCATCACTGAATCAATAGCAATTCATCTCCACAGTAGCGCAAACCCCAAATTTGAACAGAAGTCTTTTACACTTATACTCTTGATCGCAAATCACCAATTTAGACGAAAGCTTTAGAGATTTTTTAGGTTGTGAGCAGTGGACAGTGGACAACTAACCACTATCCACCATCCACTAACAACTAACCACCATCCACTAACCACTAACCACTACCATAAAAAATAATAAAGATTTTTAGTTGTTACACCCAATGCGAGTAGCGTGAACTAACTTAGTATGTGAGTAGTTCTAAATAATCTAGTAAAGCCGCTAACTATTATCAACCGTGAATATTCCAAGTACAATCTGGACGTTATTAATTGGTGTTTTGCTGACACTAACGAGTCTTTGGTTCGGTCAAAATCATGGTCTACTACCTACGGCAGCATCAGATGAAGCCTTTTTAGTCGATGGCTTGTTCAATACGATGATGACTGTTTCTGTTGGTATATTTCTCATCGTTGAAGGAGTTTTGATTTTTAGTGCCTTTAGATATCGTCGTCGCAAAGGTGATGATACTGATGGTGAACCGATTCATGGGAATGTACCGTTAGAAATTCTCTGGACGGCAATACCAGCTATCATTGTTTTCGGTATTTCTGTGTACAGCTTTGATATATACAACGAAATGGGCGGGTTTAACCCCCATGCCGTTCACGAATCTCCCATCACACCACAAGCCACATCAATGCCTGGGGCAGCGATTGCAGCAACTTTGGACGATACCTCAGAGATTAGAAATATCGACCAATTGCCTCAAAAAGAAAATGCTCCCGAAATGGGTATAGTTGCTCCTAGTTTGGGTGCTACTCCTGAAAATGAAGGCACAGAGCCAGATTTGGTGGTAAAAGTTACTGGTTTGCAATATGCTTTCCTTTTTAACTATCCTGAGAGTGGCGTTTTTTCTGGTGAATTGCACCTTCCCATCGGTCAAGAAGTTTTGCTTGATATGGCTGCAAATGATGTAATTCACGCTTTCTGGGTGCCAGAATTTCGTCTTAAGCAAGATATAATTCCCGGTAGACAAACACAACTTCGTTTTACACCGCGAAAACAAGGTGATTACAAACTAATTTGCGCCGAACTTTGTGGTCCCTATCACGGTGCTATGAATACCACAGTTGTTGTTCAAACACCACAAGAATTTGATAATTGGATTAAAGAACAGCAAGTCGCTAGCAAAGAAATATTCAATCAAGCAGTTGCAATTAACCCACAAGAAAAATCAACAGCTGATGAATTTCTTGCTCCCTACACCAGTGAAATGGGAATTTCATCAGAAATGTTGCATCAAATTCACAAGTAGTGGATGGTGGTTAGTGGTTAGTGGTTAGTGGTTAGTGGTTAGTGGTTAGTGGTTAGTGGTTAGTGGATGGTGGTTAGTGGATGGTGGTTAGTGGATGGTGGTTAGTGGTTAGTGGTTAGTGGTTAGTGGATGGTGGTTAATAGAAACTATCAACCAACAACTATCAACCAACAACTATCAATCAACAACTATCAACCAACAACTATCAACCAACAACTATCAACCAACAACTATCAATCAACAACTATCAATCAACAACTATCAACCAACAACTATCAATCAACAACTATCAATCAACAACTATCAACCAACAACTATCAATCAACAACTATCAACCAACAACTATCAACCAACAACTATCAACCAACAACTATCAACCAACAACTATCAACCAACAACTATCAATCAACAACTATCAACCAACAACTATCAATCAATAAAGAATTTTTATGACACAAACACAGTTGGAACAAACCAGCCATAGGGCTGATACTTCACATCGTCAAAGGAAATGGTGGGAGTATTTTACTTTTAATACCGACCATAAGGTAATTGGAATTCAGTACTTAGTTACTACATTCATTTTTTACTGTATCGGTGGTGTAATGGCTGATTTGGTTCGCACGGAATTGCGAACTCCTGCTTCAGACTTTGTAAGTCCAGAACTTTACAATGGTTTGTTTACGCTGCACGCTACAATCATGATTTTTCTGTGGATTGTGCCAGCGGGTGCGGGTTTTGCTAATTATCTAATTCCCTTGATGATTGGGGCTGAAGATATGGCTTTTCCCAAACTAAATGCTCTGGCTTTTTGGATGGTTCCTCCTTCTGGGGTGTTATTAATCAGCAGCTTGATTGTTGGTGATGCACCGGATGCGGGTTGGACTTCTTATCCTCCGTTGAGTTTAGTTACTGGACAAGTTGGTGAAGCAATTTGGATTATTAGTATCCTGCTCCTGGGTACTTCGTCTATTTTGGGTGCCATCAATTTTTTGGTCACGTTGTTAAAAATGCGCGCTCCAGGCATCGGTTTTTATCAATTACCGCTGTTTTGTTGGGCAATGTTGGCTACCTCAGCGCTGGTTTTGATTTCAACTCCAGTGTTAGCAGGCGCACTAATTTTACTTTCTTTTGACTTAATTGCCGGAACCGCATTTTTTAACCCTTCTGGTGGTGGTGATCCGGTGGTATACCAGCATATGTTCTGGTTTTACTCGCACCCTGCGGTTTATATCATGATTTTGCCTTTCTTCGGGGTAATTTCTGAGGTAATTCCTACTCACTCCCGTAAACCGATTTTTGGTTATACGGCGATCGCCTATTCTTCTTTAGCAATTAGCTTTTTGGGTTTGATTGTTTGGGCGCACCATATGTTTACCAGCGGTATTCCCGGTTGGTTGCGGATGTTTTTCATGATTACTACCATGATTATCGCCGTACCTACTGGTATCAAAATATTTAGTTGGTTGGCGACAATGTGGGGTGGAAAAATCCGTTTAAATAGCGCGATGCTTTTTGCAATGGGATTTTTGGGTATTTTCGTAATTGGCGGTATCAGTGGCGTAATGTTGGCAGCTGTACCTTTTGATATCCACGTCCATGATACTTATTTTGTAGTTGCCCATTTACATTACGTGTTATTCGGTGGTTCAGTTTTGGGAATTTTTGCCGGTTACTACCACTGGTTCCCTAAAATTACCGGACGCATGGTTAATGAAACTTTGGGCCGGATTCATTTTGCTTTAACAATCGTCGGGATGAACATGACCTTCTTACCGATGCACAAGTTGGGTTTGATGGGAATGAATCGTCGTATTGCTCAATACGACCCCAAATTTGCCGCTATCAATGAAATTTGTACCTACGGTTCCTACATTTTGGCGGTGTCTACAATACCTTTCATCATCAACGTCATTTGGAGTTGGAAGGCTGGGAAAAAAGCTAGTAACAATCCTTGGGATTCCCTAACGTTGGAGTGGATGACCAGTTCACCACCAGCAATCGAGAACTTCGAGTCACACCCATTTTTACTTATCGGTCCTTACGAATACGGAACCAAAAGAGCGAAAGAAGTTGTAGCTCTGTCCCATACCGATGACCCCTTTGGTAATGCTACATCTGGAGCCCCAGAAACTAGGGATGACAACGAATCATATCCGGCGATTACAGCTGAAGCCGCAGGATAAAGTTAAATCAGTGAACAGTTAACAATGCGTATGATGTAGGACTCTTACCCAAGGATTTTACTGTTAACTGCCAACTGATAACTGATAACTGAATTAGTGTAAATCCTTTATTTTTCATTTAAGATTCATGCAAAGTCAAGCAATCGACCCAGCAAAAACAGAACAAAATCACCATCACGCAGCGACTGTAGAAGCACAACACGCAGCACATCCAGACCATCGTCTTTTCGGATTAGTTGTATTCCTAATCGCTGAAGGCATGATTTTCTTGGGTATGTTCGGTGCATACTTTGCTTTCCGTTCTACTTTAACTGAATGGCCCCCCGCAGGTACTCCAGAGTTAGAATTGTTACTTCCTGGTATCAACACGATAATTCTAATTTCCAGCAGTTTTGTAATCCACAATGCCGATACTGCTATCAAAAAGAACAATGTGCGGGGAATGCAAATGTGGTTTGCGATTACCGCTGTAATGGGAATTATCTTTTTGTGTGGTCAAATTTACGAATACAAACATCTGGAATTCGGTTTAACAACCAATTTATTCGCTAGTGCATTTTATGTGTTGACAGGTTTCCACGGTTTGCACGTTACTGTGGGTGTTTTAGCGATATTAGCTGTATTGTGGCGTTCTCGTAAACCCAATCATTACAGCGAAAAACATCACTTTGGTATTGAAGCAGCCGAATTATATTGGCATTTTGTTGATGTAATTTGGATTGTGCTTTTTGGGATTTTGTATATTCTTTAAGTGTTTTTTGTAGTTCAATTAATTGATTTTTAAACCCCCAAGTTGGGGGTTTTTTATTTTGGAATGATATTTTTTTAACGCAAAGGTACGCAAAGGTACACGCAAAGGTACGCTGAGAATAATTCGGCGATATCTTGTTAAGCTTTATTATTTTTTGTTCCAAATACTTTATTTAATGTATTTAGCCGTTCTAAAATTCTATAGACATCAGATTATCGGAAAAATGGCTTTAAAAATTATTCAAAGTTTTGACAGTAATTTCACTTTAGAACCACAAGCTAAAGCAACTTTATTTGAACTGTTAACAAATGAAAGCTTTTTAAAACAGGTTTGTCAACAGTCAAAATGTGAACAAGTACAATTTACAGAATTACTATTTCAGCCGGTTCCTTATAGTAGCGCTACACCTAAAGGAATGCCAGCGGAATTTGAGAAATATCACGAATCTGAAGAGTACATAATTTTAAATGTACCTCCGAATTTTATGTTTAAAGCCAAGATTTTTAAACCAAGTCGGCTATGTGCAATTTATAAAAAAATTGATAATTGATAATTGGTAATTGGTAATTGGTAATGACTACAGAAATAAATATTCCTTCTTTAAATAGTTTAGAATTTATTCCTTATATTGATGAAAATGGCGATTTACCCGAACAATATCAAGGGAGAATTGGTGTTTACGCAATATTTGATCAAGATAAAACGCTGCAATTTATCGGTTATTCTCGCGATGTTTTTCTCAGTCTTAGACAACATTTAGTCCGACAATCACACTATTGTTATTGGGTAAAAGTAGAAACTATTCAACGTCCTAGCCGTACAATTTTAGAACAAATTGAGCAAGCCTGGATTGCGGAAAATGGCAGTGTACCTATGGGAAATGGAGAAAATAAAGAAAAATGGATTTCTCCTATTGATGCAAAAGCTTTAATTACTGCCGAAGAACAAGCTAATTATGATAATCCCGTCAATGATGAAATGACAAAAATTAAAATTATCAAAAATGTCGCACGACGAGTTGAAGCGGATATTTTAAAACAGTTAGAAGCACGGGGTTTACAAATGCAGGTGAGGTTTAATCCCAAGTTGAAGGAAGAAGGTTTATTAGATTTGAAATCTTAGAAAGTTTATGTCAAGGTTTTAGTTAAGTCAAATATACCCGTCGCTTTGTTACCGCGTCTACACAGGCAAAGTCCACTGTGGACTCTATTAATTTTAAACCCGCCTTACTGCGGGTTTTGTTTGTGTAGCAGCGGTTTCAACCGCCAGGTAAAATATATAAAATCCATATAACTATGAATCCAAATATTTCTTCTCTACCTCATAAAATTATCGGTGTCGCTGTAATTTGGAACGATAAACAACAAATTTTAATCGATCGCCGTCGTCAACAAGGAACGATGGGGGGTTTATGGGAGTTTCCCGGTGGTAAATTAGAACCAGGTGAAACTATCGAAGAATGTATTAAACGAGAAATTGCTGAAGAATTGGCAATAGAAATTAAAGTCGGAGAACATCTAATTACTATCGATCATACTTATATCGATTTACGAGTTACTCTCACCGTACACGAATGTCACCACATTAAAGGTATTCCCCAACCATTAGAATGCGATGAAATTCGCTGGGTAAATTTAGAACAATTGGAAGAATTTAATTTCCCGGCTGCAAATGCTCAAATCATCAAAGCTTTACAGGAAAAAGTAGTTCGGAATTAGTAATCAGTATCATCAGCGTCATCCGTTTAATCCGTGTTCCCTCTTCCCCACTCAACTCGGATAAACTGGCAGTATAAAGTGAAACCAGGCTCCGCCAGTAGGTGCGGTATCTACCCAGATTTGACCGTAGTGTGCCAGGATAATTTTTTGACACAAATTTAAGCCAATACCGTAACCATCTTTAGCTTGATCTCGTTCTAAACGAAAGTGGTTTTCAAAAATGCGATCGCGATTTTCTTGGGGAATACCCGGGCCGCTATCACCGATGCTAAATTGTACTTTTTGACTGGTACGATGCAAACCGGCAATAATCAGCGTCCCTTTTGGGGGTGTATATTTAATCGCGTTGTCTAGAAGATTTATCAGTACTTGACGTATCCGTTCAGCGTCGGCATAAACGCATGGTAGGTCTTGGGGAATGTCTTTTTTGATTGTGAGGGATTTGGCTTTACAGGATTCGCTTAATTCTTCAAGTATTTCCAGACAAAGATTACCTAATGCAATTTTAGTCGGAGATATGGGAATTTTTGTATCTTTACCGCGTCCGACTTGCAAAAGATCGGTAATCATTTTCTCAATTACCTTGGTTTGAGTGCGAGCGTGATTGAGTATATGAGCGGTTAATGTTGGTTTTAATCGTTCAAATTCACCAGTTTCACAATTGAAATTAGTTTGTAATGTATCTATGGCGATGATTGCTGCGGTGAGGGGGTTGCGGAGGTCATGCGCCAACATTGATATGACACGTTCTTTAAAAAGCAATTGTTCTTGAAGCTGCTGTTTTTCTTGCTTTAAACGAAACACTTCATCAGTAAGCTGAATGATTTCTTCGGAAATCGCTAGGGAGTTGGTGGGTATGTGAGATTTATTAATATACCCATCACTAAAATCATTTTCTGGAACTTTTTGTAATTCGTGCTGTAATTGTAGGTAAGATTCTATACTATTTTGCCAGCGCGACCACCAAGTTTTTAGTTGAGAAACTATATTACTACCGGCTAACACTTGTCTAGGTTCTGGATGAATTTTGACCAATGCTGGTGTTGCTACCAGCTTGAAATGTTCTGCTAAATGGGGTTGCGCTCCAACATCAATCACTTGAAGAGATAAATCATATTCAAGCTGCAATTGTTTGAGATAGGAGCGAATCTGCTGTACTTGTAATCGGGATTTGGGACGTTCATCCACAAATAGTAACAGTTGTAAAGGGGCTTCTGAATTAATTAGCTGTTTCTGAGAAGCTTGCATCAAATCTTGTCTCAACACTGGTAACAAACCGTTATCGCTTTCGGTGAAAGTACAATGGACTGACGGATGCCGGTAAAATAGTTGTTTTAATTCTATTTTAGGCTTTTCACACTATATTTATGAGATTTTTGACATGAGATACATTTTTGTGGGTTTTTTGCTTCCTTTTTGCTTGTTAGCTAACATTGAGAGCGCTTTTGCTGGTAAACCTGATTTGCAATTTCCTCCAAATCGTGTCATCCCGAAAAAATCGACTCAAGTCGAAAGCTTTGATGTGGTTTCAAGAAGGTTGGTGACTGGGCAGGTAAATTTGATTTTTCGCATTGAACAAGCTTTACAAAACCCTGATTCTAATCAAATGCGAGCCGTGGGAGGACAACTAGTTACTCAGACGGTAGCTGTAGAAAGTTTCCTCAAAAGTCAATATGCTTATCCCCAAGCTTTGTGCAACAAAAATCAAAATTCAAGTGTTCTTGTTGATTCTATACCTCCTTTGAGTGGATCGAATTTAAAGATTTATTGTTCTTTGTATAATTCGAGCCGGGAATTGTCAAAACTGACTCCATTGTTAGATGCACTTTTATCTCGACGCGGTGAATTAAACAGTACGCGAGAACTACCTTTGGTCAGCGGAGAAAAACAATCCGATTTAGTGCTTCCTATGTCTCCTCTCAGCCGTCCCAATCTTCATAAACGGGCAACTCCTTACGCTATTTTAGAGCCTGATGTGGACAGGACTGCTTCATTATTTATTGGTCAAAATAAAAAGAAGGCGATCGCTAATTACGTTCCACCTGTACAACCAGCGATTAAACCACCATCCACAGCGCTAAGGACTTTGAAAAATGCCGAAAAGTTTCTAGCTACAGCAATAGCTGAGTTTCCCGATGCGAATAATTTTCACAATCCCAAAAAAACTGCTGCGGAATTAGACCGTTTGACCTACGATATTTACCTCCCAGAAAAGCAACTTTATCAGAAATTGCTATCAATGCCTAATACGGGTATTTTCCGCGTATTATCATATCAAGCTTATCTTCGTCCCTTGAATACTGTGGAGAATCGCTTACAAAAAAACGTTCTTGGTCGCTATCCTTTCCCGGTTTTAGTTGAACCCAAGGGTGACTTTATGCCTAATTTACCACTTCAGATAGTAAAAGGGAAGTTTCAACTATTGCCCCAAGGAGTAGATTATGGTTTTATGGCTGAGATTGGCGATATACCTTTAGATCAGTTGGATGCAAGTTTACAAGCTGTTGCTCCGGAAAAACGAAATATTTTTATTAATTATCAGCCTCCTACGAAATTAAATGCTTTGCAAGTAGAAAGACGACAAATTATTAATGGAAAACATCAAGTTTTAACAATTGCTAATCAACCAATTTTAAATACTGTGGAGGCAAAGTTAAATCGTACTTATTTAGTGCGGAGTTTACAGTTTCAGTTACCAGAAATTATCGCAAACAATCAACCGTTGACAAGAAAACAACGGCGTTATCTAGACCAATTATTAGCAATGAAAACTAGTGATGTAATTGTTGCTTTTAGACCTGTTAGTCGTCGTACTGATGGTAGTTATACGATTGTCTGGCGAGTTTTGCAAGAATTAGATGACCCAAAAATTGATGATTTGGATGATTATCTGCAATATGAATAAATAGGGAACAGGGAGTAGGGAGTAGGGAACATAAAAACCCTGATGAAATAGAAGTCGGGTTTCTCAAAGAAACCCGACTTCTTACCCCAGAATACCTTCAAACCCTATTCCCTATTCCCTGTTCCCTGTTGCCTTGCTTTATTAATTCTAAATTGTGACCTGCGGCTTCTGCTGCTTCTAAATCATAGGGAAATGGTCTTCCACGGGTAACGTAATCGAGTTTTTGCGGTTCTCGATGACGTAATACAGCGTTTACTATCACACAGGGTTCTGGAGTAGTGTTAATTGCTCCATGGAGAACTCCCGGTGGAATTGTCACTACTGCTGGGTATTTTTCACTTAATGGAATGTACTGATATTGCTTGTTAATTAAAGTAACTAGTACAAATCGACCTTTGACTACTAATAATTGATCGGTTTGTGATTTATGTACGAATAAATCATCTACTGTGTTGGCTGGAATCTGTACCAACATGGTTTCGTTACTGGCTTGAGGGGTGAAAAATTGAGCCATCCCCCCTTTGATTGATTCCAAATAGTGGATTTGAATTCCTCTAATTTTACTCATAATAAAAATATTGCTAAAAAAGCATCCTAAAAATTGAATAGTTAGTTCAATCTAAGATGCTCAGCAATAAAAAAATGTTGCGAATGCAACAAAAGTTACCAAAATATGGTATATAAATGTAATTTATCAGCCGATAGAGAATTTTAAACTACTCGGTTGTGCAAAATTACCTTCTATTACTACACCGCGTCCGTTGGCGTGAAGATGTCGCAATATGATGTAAATCGATTCGATGTCGTCAGAGGCACCTGCTTTACTGGCAATTTCTTCTAAAGAAACCGGATTTTCTTCTGCTTGTAGAACGGATATTGCTTGTTTTTGCAATTCTAAAATTGCTGCTGCTGCTTTTTTACCTGCTTCTACACCCGGTTGGTGATATGCGTTAACATTCACTAAGCTCGCGTAGAATCCCACAGCGCGTTCGTATAGAGCAATTAATGCCCCTACAGTTCGAGGATTAACTTGGGGAATTGTAACTGTAATTGAATCCCGTTGGTTATCGTACAGCGCTTTTCTGGTACCTTGGAGGAAACCGGAAAGATAATCACCCGATGTAGTTCCGGGTTCAATTTCTAAAGAGGAGCCTTTTCTATCCTCTAAAACTTCAATAAAGGTCAGGAAGAAGTTTGCAACCCCATCGCGTAATTGCTGGACGTATGCGTGTTGGTCGGTTGAACCTTTATTACCGTAAACTGCAATACCTTGATGGACGATGTTACCATCTAAGTCTTTTTCTTTACCTAAAGATTCCATTACCAACTGTTGCAGATAGCGGCTGAATAAAAGTAGGCTGTCTTTATAAGGAAGAACAACCATATCTTTTTCACCGCGTCCGTTTCCGGCATAGTACCAAGCTAAAGCTAATAATGCAGCTGGGTTGTTTTTGACATCTGGGACGCGAGTTGCGTCATCCATCTCTTTAGCTCCGTCGAGCATTTGACCAATGTCAATTCCTTGTAATGCTGCTGGTACCAATCCTACCGCTGACATTTCTGAAGTCCGACCCCCCACCCAATCGTACATGGGGAAATGTGCCAGCCAGCCTTCCGATTCACCAATTTGACTCAGTTTACTACCTGGCATGGTAATCGCGATCGCATATTGGGCAAAGTCCAGATTTTGCCCGGAATAGGCTTTCTTGACTTCCAACATTGCGTTACGCGGTTCGGGTGTTCCTCCAGATTTGGAAATTACCAATACCAACGTACTCGAAAGCCGGTTTCGCAGGTGAGTTAAGACACGATCGATTCCTGCAGGGTCGCTGTTATCAATAAAATGAATTGCTAGAGGTGGATAATCTGTAGCTAAAGCTTGAGCTACAAATTGAGGACCGAGTGCAGAACCACCAATCCCAATTGAGATTATATCGGTGAAGCGAGGAGCTTTGGGAGGATGAATCGCACCCGTGTGGATTTTCTCGGCAAATACTTCTATTTTCTCAATATTACTCACAATCTCTTGCGTTAGTTCCGGCGTTGGTGCCAAGTCGGGATTTCGCAACCAGTAATGTCCAACCATCCGGTTTTCATCGGGATTTGCGATCGCCCCTTTTTCCAACTCTGCCATATCCGCGAAAGCTTTATCAAATGAAGGCTGCAACTTCTCGAAAAAGTCATCATCGAAGCCCATCCGGCTAACGTCTAGGTAAAAACCTAGTCCTTCATGGAAATATAGCCATTTCTGGTATCGTTGCCAAAGTGCCGTAGCATCCATAAAGAAAATCTCAAGTCACGTTATTGTCACAAACAAGTTTAAGCTAAGGTTCCAATAATCCCTTGTCAACTTATACAGTTTTAAGTGTTTACACAACTGCTCTCCTTAAACATCTAGCATAGGGATGAGTCGCAAAATGTTCACAGGAGGAAGCCTTTAACTCAATCCTAACTAAATAATTTCCCAGTATAAAACCGGGGCGAAGCAGCGCGTTTTCGGTAAAGTGTATACTGTCTGCCAACTTTTTTCTAGTTCATTTTGATTCAATTGCTCAATTAATTGTTGATTTTTTTTCACAATTTTTCGTGATTTTTCTTAACACAAGGAATTGTTAATAAATATTAAATATTAAATCCTAAAAATTAAAATTCCCTATTCATTCTGCTTCCCAGGCACAGCTTGGAACTAGGAAGAAGTTTTCTTGCCTTCCCCGACAATAGTTAACAGTTATACCGCTCTATTACATAGATAGGGGTAATATGTTGAGGAATTTCTTGACTGCAATATTTGCTTCTACAAGGATTTTATCTGGAAATTAGTTGCAACGACTGATTTGCTGTAATTTTTCTTTACAACTGGGGGATTTCGGACTCGATGTAACATAACTTGTAGAAAACATCTGCCTTAAGGTACTATCCCAGAATAATCAATTACTGTAATCAAAAAACATAAATGGAGAATTTAATTAAATGCGGAAGCCATTTTTAAAGCATCGTTGGTTATTAACTTTAATATTATGTTTGATTCCGACGGCAGCTTTTGCTGTTGATGAAGCTGCTGGAGAACCTTTGCTCAATTCCCTTGACGCTGCTTTTGGTCAATTTGTCAAGGGAATATTTGATGTTTTATTTTTCAGCATCGGTGGTTTTCCTCTTATCGTGTTATGGCTGATTTTTGGAGCGGTTTTTTTTACCATCCGCTTGAAGTTTGTCAATTTCCGGTTGTTCGGACACGCAATTGATATTGTGAGGGGAAAACACGATGATCCCAACGCTCCGGGGGAAGTTTCTCATTTCCAAGCTTTAGCTACTGCTTTATCGGCAACCGTGGGACTTGGTAACATCGCTGGGGTTGCGATCGCGATTAGTGTAGGTGGTCCCGGTGCCACTTTGTGGATGACTCTGGGTGGTTTGCTGGGTATGTCTAGTAAGATGGTTGAATGTACTCTGGGTCAGAAATATCGCATTATCAAGCCAAATGGTAGCGTTGCTGGCGGACCGATGTATTATCTTTCTAGAGGATTCGCAGAAATCGGTTTAAAACCATTGGGAAATGTTTTAGCAATTCTATTTTCTATTTGTTGCATTTTCGCTGCTTTTGGTGCTGCAAATATGATTCAAGTCAACCAGTCATACGGTGCAGTTAAGGCAGTTTTTCCGATATATCCTTGGGTTTATGGTTTGGTTTTGGCTATATTAGTTGGTTTGGTGATGATTGGTGGTATCACACGCATTGGTAGAGTTGCAGAAACTTTAGTTCCAGTGATGTGTGTACTTTATGTAGTTGCTGCGTTGTGGATTCTATTAGTTAACTTTACTCAAATTCCCAATGCTATGGCGAGTATATTTCAACAAGCTTTCGCTCCTCAAGCAGTGGAAGGAGGAGTTATCGGTGTAATTGTTCAGGGTTTTAGACGTTCCACTTTTTCTAATGAAGCGGGAGTTGGTTCAGCTGCGATCGCTCACTCAGCAGCGAGAACTGATCGACCAATTAAAGAAGGTTTAGTGGCACTTTTGGAGCCATTTATCGATACCGTAGTTATCTGTAATATGACTGCTTTAGTAATTGTAATTACCGGCGTTTATAATAATCCTGAGTATGAAGCAATCAGAAAAGCTGGTGAAGGTGCAGCTCTGACTTCTGTAGCTTTTGGTACGGTGATATCTTGGTTTCCCATATTACTTGCGATTTCCGTATTTTTATTTGCTTTTTCGACGATGATTTCCTGGAGCTACTACGCAGAGAAAGCTTGGGAATATCTCTTCAGTGAACGTAGTTTGATTGTATACAGAATATTATTTGTCGCTGCTACATTCATCGGTGCGATCGCAAAGCCTCAATCGGTACTTGATTTTGGTGATGCTACTTTTTTTGCAATGGCTTTGTTTAATCTATTTGGAATGTACTTCCTCACCAATAAAGTGGTAGAAGATTTAAGCGATTACGAAAGGTATCTTAAACGAGCAAAGTTGTAAAATACCTATGAGAGACGCAGCGTATTGCTACGTCTCTTTAGTTAAGTAATTCGGCAGAAAAAAATATAACTATATAATGGTTAGGTAAACTACCCTTAAACCCTTATTCCCACTGCCGACTGCCGACTTTATGCCCTAATTACAATTTTCAACGCCAACCTACTTAATTACTGCTAACGCATCCTAAAATCAATAAATCTCACGTTACTCCTAATTTCATTTTTTCGTAATTCCTGAATCTGAGCATCTCTATCCGATATCGCTTTTTTAACCGACAATAACTTTTTTTCTAAGTTCTTTTGTTTAGCGAGAGATTTTCTATATCCAATGGCGACAATGCTTGCTAAACCGAATGTTAGACTTAATGCTGCTCCTATTCTCGGAGTCATTAAATCTCTCACTTCACCGGAAACAAAGTCTTGATTGTCAACTTTAATTTCTATTCGTTGGGAACCGTATTCAGCCAAAATAATCAAAAAAATTGCAAAAATCATACTTGAAATTGCAATGGTTGGTAGCACCATCTTTTTTAACATTATTTTTACCTTTGTATATCCTAAATTTCACAAAAGAAGTATTTTGATATTCTTCATTGCTGATAATCAAAGAAGCCTATTAATAACAACTTAATAATTTAATGAATATAATTTTGTGTAATTTTGATAAATTCTTTACTTAATTTTTTATTGCTTTTATGAAATTATCTTTCCTTAACCGTAGAAATACTCAAGCTTCACGGTTACTTAATATTTTGATTCCCAGGTTAAAGCTTAAATGTCAAATTGTAGATTGGTAGTAAGTAGGTTGGCGTTGAAAATTGTAATTAGGGCAAGGCAGTCGGCAGTGAGAATAAGGGTTTAAGGGTAGTTTACCTAACCTTTATATAGTTCTGTTTTTTTCTGCCGACTTACTTAAATAACTGTTAACTGTCAAATTGGAGAGAACGGAAGTCAGTAGTCTATGTACTTTATCCGTTGTCTTTTTAGCAATGCATAATTGATAATTATTAATTTATTAATGACAGCAGCTTTACTTTGAAAGAAAAAATATTTGATATTTTCTGGTTTGACAATCCTCTTGATTAATGAAGAGGTAATTATCAATTATTGAATATTTTTCAACTTCAAAATTTGCGAAGATTCAGCATCTCAAATACATCCCATTTTCTTCCCTCATCAACCGACTGCCGATTAATTCCTTGCGTAAACTTTCGGAGTCTGGATAGTAACGGTTGAGAATTTCATTCACAGTATCAAGAGGATATTCTACTCCCATTTCAAATTTATCGATTACCCATTTAAGAACTGTCAAACGCTTCTTACTGCTACTAGGAATTTCTTTTAGATATTGTTCTGAAGCAGAATTTTGAAAAATCCCTTCTACATAAGTATTCAATACTTTATTTTCCCAGGTTTTAAAATTCACATCCTCAGCAAAAGAAGCCATTTTTTCAGGTCTAAATACTTCCTCCGTTATAGTTTGCAAAACATTTCTATCTAGTTGATAAAAATGAGTATTACCTTCAGGACGCATTCTTACTAATTCCAGCTGCTTGAGTTTAGTTAAATGATGGGAAATTGTCGGTTCTTTTAATTCTAGTAACACTGCTAATTCTTCTACACTGCATTCCTGATTTGCCAATATACCAATTATTTTCAGTCTACTTTCGTCTGCTAACGCTTTAAAAAAACGCAACAGTTTTTGCAAATGATCATTTTTCATTTTCAGCTGTAATTACCTTCGATATCTATCTAACTCAACCTAAATAAAATTACATTCTCAATTTTGAATGCAGTAAAAACAAGAATTTTAACTTGCTTTTAATACTCATTAATTTTGAGATGCTTTTGTAAAAAAACAATTTATTTTTTACAATTGACTGGATTTGACGATAAAAAGCACTGCATGAGTAATTATTAATAGAATGCTGATTATAGTCAAGCTGAGTATTTAGCTCTCCCAAAAACTAGATTTACTTTTTTAAGAGTATCGGCTGCATAATAATGATGATAAATTATGAGAATTACAGCTTAACCTCCTGATTGAAAATACTTGGGGAAAAATTAAAGCTAATTACTTAATTAGTAAATTATTTATGAATATGAATCAAAAAACCAGATAAATATCCCAAATATAAGTAATTTAAAATCCATACATAAAAAAGATAGAATAAAAAATTAAAAAACTAAAAAATTAAAAAAAATCTGAAAATAAACGTTAATCCACACAAATGTAAAGCAAGCTCAAACAGTTATTTTTGCGTAGGGTTAATTCATGAATTACCCCTACTCTTGCTCGGTTTTACGTAAGTCTTAATTACATTAACGTGAGTTGAATGTTGATTGCTTCGATTCGGTTTAAATGATGATGATACTGTAAAACCTCGATTCTTCCTGGGGTTATAAGTTAGGTTTTTAGAATAAATCTGGGTGATAACAGACAATCATCATCAAAACCCTACTTATGAGGCTATTGGTCGAATTAACGTCACATTATTAGCAATTGTGGCATTTTTACTCTCATTTCGGATATTCTTCTAGGAGGGTATTTAAGAAATTATATCTATCTCTTTAGATGGATATTGACATACTATTTATACTTTACTCCGGTACGGGTTGTTGTTGTGGTGCTTGAGGGGTAAAATTCGGGGTTTTAATTTTACTTACATTGAAAATACGTCCTAAACCGGCTTCTAAAGTTTCTTCCATGACAATTTGGTTATCGTAAGCAACAATTACCCGAACTAAAGTTGGTAAACTATTTTCCTCGGCTTCCAGATACACTGGCTCAACGTAAAGCAGCGATTGTTCGATGGGTATGACTAATAAATTACCTTGAATTACCCGCGAACCTTCACGATTCCATAAGGTAATTTGTTGTGAGATTTCTGGATTCTGGTTAATTAAAGCTTCTATTTGCTGCGGTCCGTAAATTAATTCTTGTTTGGGGAATTCGTAAAGTAATAATTTACCATATTGATTACCATCAGAACGCGCTGCTAACCAAGCAATTAAGTTTCGTCGTTGGGTGGGAGTAAAAGGACGTAGTAAAATGAATTCTTCATTTTCAGCAGTAGGCAGTTTTGTGATTAAATAATAAGGCTGTACCTGCTGCTGTTCTGTACCGTAAATTTCTGTAGGAATTTGCCACAAATCTTCTCGGTTGTAAAATACCTGTGGGTTAGTCATATGATACGCCAGCAAGCGTTCCGACTGAATGCTAAAGTAATCTAATGGGTAGCGAATATGACTACGAAGAGTTGCAGGCATTTCCGATAGAGATTTGAACATCGATGGAAAGATAGCCTGTAATGTATTAATAATCGGATCTGTAGGATCGGCAATGTAAAAATTCACATCACCGTTGTAGGCATCAACAACAATTTTCACCGAGTTGCGAATATAATTAAATTGATTTTTCCCAGGGTCTGAATAAGGATAGTGGTTACTAGTAGTGTAAGCATCAATTATCCAATAAAGATATGTTGGTTCACCGTCGATAGTTGTTCCTTTACCATCTGCTGCTACTAAATAAGGATCGCCATCAAAACGTAAAAAAGGAGCTATTGTGCGTATTCTTTCTCTAATATTACGGCGAAAAAGCACCTTAGTCTCTGGCTTGAAATTGCGGGTTAGCAACATCTGCCAATCTTTAAGATACTGTGCAAACAGCAAGCGTTTTAAAGGTGAGCCAATAGAAATTCCACCGCTTCCGTCATAAACATTAAATTCGTTGGCATTTCCACTGGGATAATCAAATTCTTGAGTTTTTGTACCCGTCATTACATAGGTATCGGTGAGTTCTCCATAATAAATTCGCGGATTCCCAATCGGAATACTGGCACGAATTTCTGCATTTGATATGGATAAAGAACCTTGATTCCCCGAATCTTCAACACCAATATCTTTAACGTAATAGTAAGGTAATCCACCAGCAGCGACTTGGTTTACCGGACTCAGAGTAAACCCGTAACCATGAGTATAAACTAAATGCTTATTTACCCAAGTTTTCGCAGCATTGGGAACGTCGTTGTAATCCAGTTCTCTAGCTGCAATGATAGTTTGTTGTTTAAAAGAAGCTTGGGAATTGAGACTGGGTTTGAGAGTGTAACGATCAATATCTGCATCTGGAAACTTGTAATAAGGTCGAATTTGTTGTAATTGACGATTGCTTTGTAAAAGTGGATGTGTATCCCACAACCGAATATTGCCAATCGTTAAATCATTTTCTTCCAAGTCAGATGCTGTCAGATTATTTTGAGGTTTAAAAGTAGTCGCATCGATACTAACTAAATTAAATGCTTTTTGAGTAAGGTTGATTGTACGTTCTATGTAAGGCTTTTCGCGGATAATTTCGTTTGGCTGTACGACTAATTTTTGTACTACTGTAGGTAATAAGCTGACAGCAACAGTCGCGATTAAAAGAAACAATCCCGATATGTAAACCAATTGACGCGGGTAAGGGGTATGTTTTAAACTATATTTTCTTGTTCTAGATAAAGTTAAAGTTCGCAGTCCCAGGTAAGCCGCAATACCGATAGCTAAGATACTTAAGCTGGTATAAATAGGTAACAATACGTTCACATCTGTATAACTAGCACCGTAGTTTACTCCTAATTTGGAATACAAAAGTTGATACCGTAATAACCAATACCGTAAAGCTACAGCTAAGATTACCAAGCAACCCAAACCGTTGAGATGAAGTCGTTGCTGTACGGTAAAACCGGGAAACTTACCTTCACTTAAACTGTTTGCAGAACGTAAATAAATCAACGCTACCGCAGCTATACCGAATAAAAATAGTCCCAATAACCAAAATTCTAGAAGTTCCCAAATTGGTAAGGAAAAAATATAAAAGCTAATATCGCGATTGAATAAAGGTTCGCTAACATTAAAGCTATTGGCGTAAAAGTATTCTAAAACATTTATCCATCGTGCCGATATTAAGAAACCTAAAAGTAAGCTTACAAATACCGAAAGCGCTTTGATCCAAAATTGATAACTAATAAAAATCGCAGCAGTCAAAACCAGTACTACCGTTAATTGCAAAATCGAGATTACAAGTTGCCGTAACCCGAATATATTTAAAATTGACTGTAACCAAGATGGAATTTGCAGCAGATCCGAAGGTAATTCCAGTTGAGGATACCAAACATTTAAAACTTGTTGACTGTAAAAAACTACTATTATTCCTACTAACACAGTTAATGCGAAAATCGTCGGTAAAAGCCAACGTAACTTCAATCCGTAAGGGTATACGGAAGAATTAGGGCTTTTTCTAAAAGTAGGGGAATTGAAAAAAATTCCTTTTTCTTTTGTAATTATTTCTTGATTTCTGTATCCTTCCTGAGGATGCTGAAACTTCCTTGCTATAGTCAAATTACCCAGCAAAAAACACACTGAAGTTAAAAAGGCGATCGCCCACAATCCCAACTGCGTTATTAAGCGTAATATATACTCTGATAAATACTCAAGTTTATCGAACCAAATCAATTCTGCTAGTAGGCGGGAGACTAAATCAAACATTAGCCAAAAACCTAACAATACCAAAATTACTCGATAAATTTTTTTAGAGGCAAGACTAGCTATTTGCATCACGAGTAAACTATATTTCCACCGATGTAATTGAAATTAAATATGATTTTGATTTTGATTTTGATTATTATATTTATAATATCTGAACAAGGGGACTCAGGTGTATAATACCCCAGTTTTTTTAAATTCCTGGGATTATTTCTATTTTGACTTTTTATTAATCACTGGAAAATCAAGTATATAAAAATTAATAAGTATTGTTCATCCTAAGTATATATTTTACTTAATTATCGATAATCATATGACAGATAACTTGTTTTATAACCAATGTTGTAGTCTAAACTTCTTGCTGATAATTACAAATACAAGCTAGAATTACCTGCAATTAGCTTCTAATCGAAGAAGCTTTACTTCTCGACTTATTAATAAGTATCGAGATTTTTAGGTGCTGTGGATCAACAAACTAGTTAACAAATTAATGAAAGTGAGGAGTGTGGAAATGCGTTCAAAAGTAATTGCTTTATGTCTTGCATTAGGCATGGCTGCTAGCGTCACCGCTTGTGGTGGAAATGAAGCCCCTGAAGGTGGAGAAGGTACTGAAGCTACCCCCGGAGTTGAACAAACTACTCCAGAAGCTACACCTGATGCTACCCCCGGAACTGAACAAACTACTCCAGAAGCTACACCTGATGCTACTCCCGGAGCTGAACAAACTACTCCAGAAGCTACACCTGATGCTACTCCAACCCCTTAAGGTGGTACAGGTAGCTGAGAATAAGATGACACTACTTTTTGAGTAGATTAATTGATGGGCAAGATAAAGGTTACAAACCCGTTCTATCTTGCCCAAATTTTCATAGTTAGTTGTTAGTGGTTGGTTGATAGTGGTTGGTAGCTAGTGGTTAGTGGTTGGTGGTTAGTGGTTAGTTGACCTTTAACCTTTAACCTTTAACCTTTAACCTTTAACCTTTAACCTTTAACCTTTAACCTTTAACCTTTAACCTTTAACCTTTAACCTTTAACCTTTAACCTTTAACTATACTGTTCTTCTGCATCTAAATTAAATAATTTTTGCAGAGTTTGCATACAGTGTCGTCTCGCTTCTACATCTTGCTGCGCTCTCAACTGTACCATTGGGTCATGTAATATTTTATTCACAATTCCTCGCGTTAAAGCTTCGATGACTTCTTGATGTTTTTCGCCGAATTCTGAACCTAATCTTGATAAAGCTTTCTCTAATTCTTGTTCGCGGATGGTTTCAATTTTATTTCGTAAAGAACTAATTGTGGAAACTGTTTCTAGACTGCGCCACCAGATATCAAATGCTTCTACTTCTTGTTCTAAAATAGATACAGCTTCCAGTGCCATTTGACGACGGCTTTCTTGATTTTGTGCGACTACCGCTTTCAAGTCGTCTACATTAAATGCTTGTACATTGTCCAGTTGGTTAACATCTGCGTGAACGTTGCGCGGTACAGAAATGTCAAATAACATTAAAGGACGAGTCGGTTCTAAAACTAATTCTAATTTACTACGGTCAAGTATTGGTTCTGTTGCCGAAGTACTTGTGAATATTAAATCGCTTTCATTAATTACTGACATCATTTTGTCCAGAGGTTGAATCTGGATACTATAAGCACTAAATTGCTTTGCTAATTCCTCTGCTCTTGCTATAGAACGATTGAGAATACAAATTTCTCCCGCACCTTTTGAAACCAAATGTTGTACTAGTAAACGCGACATTTTGCCTGCACCGACGATCGCGACTCGAACTGCTGCTAAATTTGGTACCTTCATCTGAGCTAGTTCCACGGCTGCGGAACTGATGGAAACCGCACCAGTTCCAATACTAGTTTCGCTACGTACTCGCTTACCAGCAGTTATGGCTTGTTTAAATAATTTATTGAGAACTGTTTTAATCCCTTTGTATTGCTGACCAATTTTATGAGTTGTTTTCACTTGAGCCATTATTTGCCCTTCTCCGAGTACTAAGCTATCTAAACCAGCTGAGACTCGCATTAAATGCATGACCGCATCTTCATGTAACAAAATAAACAAGTGGGGTCTCAAAGAGATTACAGGTAACTTGCTATGTTCCGAGAGAAACTGAGTTACTTCTCGGATACCTTGTTCGCTTTCTTGAGTAACGATATAAATTTCCAAGCGATTACAAGTGCTCAGAACTGTAACTTCTTCAATACTCGGATAGCTTAACAGATGAGCGATTGCCCCTTCAGTTTGTGGTTCGGGAATGCTAAGTTTTTCTCGAATTTCGACTGGGGCTGTTTTGTGGCTTAACCCTACAACTGCTATATGCATTACTTTAAATGGTAATTAATTACTAATTATTTATTGATAATTGATAAAAGAAATTGAAAAAAGTTATGAAGTAAGAATTAGGAGTTATGAGGTAGGAGGTAGGACTACCGGAGTTATGAATCATAATCTGATTAGCACCTAAGTTCAGAAGAATAACTACAATCTTAATTTCAGATCAAAAGTGTAATAACTCTTAGCAACCAACAACTAACTCCTAACTCTTAACTCTTAACTCCTAACTCCTAACTTTCGTACAGGGGCGTATTGCTACGTCTGTACAAAAAACTCTTAACTTTTTACTTAAGATTAAGGGTTTGTGGACTATCGAACATATGAATGGTATCAACAAACCGGGCTGTTTTGGATTGGCTGGAAATTACTAAGCTTTGAGTTCTAGCACCTCCGTGGAAGAAACGGACACCTTCCATTAAAGTTCCGGGAGTAATACCGCAAGCTGCAAAAAGTACATTTTGACCGCAAGCGAGTTCTTCAGCGTTGTAACATTTATCTGGGTCATTAATACCCATTTCTTTGAGTCTGGCAAGATTACCTTCTCTGCTTTCCCCAATTAAACCTGTTTGCACGACTTCTGGATCGTAGATCAATTGTCCTTGAAAGTGACCGCCCAAGCAACGCATTGCAGCAGCAGAAATTACACCTTCGGGTGCTGCACCAATACCCATTAGTGCATGAATGTTGGTACCGGAGAAACCACAAGAAATAGCTGCTGAAACGTCACCGTCGCTAATTAAGCGTACTCTAGCGCCAGCTTGGCGAATTTCCGCAATTAATTCTGTGTGACGGGGACGATCCATTACTACTACTACTAATTCCTCAACGGAACGATTTAAGCATTCCGATAGAATTTGCAGGTTTTCGGTGGCAGATTTATTGATATCTACTTTACCCCGTGCTTGTGCTGGTGCTGCTAGCTTTTTCATATAAAAGTCGGGTGCAGCAAATAACCCGCCTTTTTCCGAAATTGCCAATACAGCCATAGAGCCATTTTGACCGTATGCTACTAGGTTAGTACCTTCACAAGGGTCAACAGCAATATCAATCTCAACTAATTCATCGGGGTTACAGTAATTTTTGGCATCTTCACGAGTACAAATACCCACTTCTTCACCAATGTAAAGCATGGGAGCTTCATCCCGTTCCCCTTCTCCAATCACAATGCGTCCGCGCATATAGATTTTGTTCATTCTCTCCCGCATAGCTTCTACAGCCACTTGATCTGCGGTATTCTTCTCTCCTTTACCCATCCACCGAGAACTAGCGATCGCCGCTTGCTCTACGACTTCAATAATTTCTAACCCAAGAGTATTTTCCACGAAGTCTGCCCTCTCAATTGCTTGGCCATTCGCGGTAGAATGCGAATTGCGATATCAGTTACTAAGTCTACCAAAGGGCGTATACCAGTGGAAATCCGTCTTGACTTGGGTTTTTGTTAAGTTTTGCTGCTAAGCAGCTTTTTCGGGTAGTACAAATATTTGCTGTGCTGACTATATTGAATCAGTATTTTATCTAAAATTTCTTTACAACTTACGTTGTATAAACTCGATTCATAGACAAAATTTTTGTTTTTAGCAACATATATATACCGATGAGTTTTATATTTAGAATTTAAGTTATTAACCGTTAAATAGCCTTAAATTAAGATTATGTTTGACTTTCTTAACTCTCTTTTAGGTCGCCATCCCGAACAAATCAAAGCAAATGTAGAAATTTATACTTGGCAGACTTGCCCTTACTGCATTCGTGCGAAAATGCTTTTATGGTGGAAAGGGGTAAAATTTACCGAATATAAAATTGATGGAGACACAACAGCCAGAACTGCAATGGCTGAACGGGCTAATGGACAACGTACAGTACCGCAGATTTTCATTAATAATCAACACGTTGGCGGTTGTGATGATTTGTATCAATTAGATACTCAAGCTCAACTTGATTCTATGTTGAATCAACCAGCAACAGTTTAAGAATTAGGACTTACGCAACCGGCACATTTTTCTTGTAGGGTGCTGTGACACTTCGCTTGATTATTAACGCAATAATGAGGTTGTAGTGTCACGCACCAACCAGGGTTTTGTGACAATTGCGTAAGTCCT
>JAYKJL010000253.1:0-60981 GCA_035285725.1 Nostocales cyanobacterium 94392
TAGGTGGGGGAGAAAATTTATAACTATGTCATTGCGAATGGAGCGAAGCGAAATGAAGCAATCGCAAGGGTTTCGATGTTTTTACATTTCGTTATATAGTTAGGTTTATTTTAGCCAACCTACTTAAGTCCTAACTTGTACTTCTTGACACCTTGAGATTAACTTTGTTCTATGCAATCGACCTTGCCGCATCGTTTATTTTGAAATTGCGATCGCGCTTCTATGAGGTAACATTGTACCGATTAAGCTACCAATAATAGAAATAACCAGACTACCTATTAAGGTCACTCTATATTCCCCTGTAATATCAAATAACCATCCTGTCAACAGAGGACCAACTAAACTAGCAGCACCCCAAGCTGTGATAATACGACCAAAAACATAGCTAGTTGCATTTACTCCATAGTAATGTACAATCCCCATCGGAATAGCGCTGGCAATACAGCCATAAGTGTAACCAACAAGTCCAAGAGCCAATAATGTAGCATGAGGAGATGTCCAAAAAATCAGGAGAACTAACCCAACTGTTCCCAATAGAGGTATAATTATCAGAACAAGTTTTATGCTTAAGCGGTCGCAAAACCAACCCGTTGATAAACGACCTAATCCATTAGTTAGTGCAATCAAACTTGCGCCAATCGTTGTTTGTTCAATTCGACCACCCGTTGCTGCAACTAATCCAGCAGCATGACCAATCATTCCTAAACCAACTACAGCAATACAAAAAAATTCACCCCACAATAACCAGAAGCAACGTTGTCGCAATACGTAAAATGTAGAATGATCAAGTCGAGAATTAACTCTTGGTAAGTCAACTTTGGCAACAGACAACAGTTTTGATACAACAAGTGCAATAAGTAGAAATATAACCGCTACCGCAATTAAAGCACCACTGACATCTAAAATTTCAATAGTATAACTAAAAATCGGAACCCACAATACTGTTCCGAATGCATAACAAGCAACAACAAAGCCGATAGCAAGTCCACGACGAGTAATTACAGTACTACTCACCGATTGCAATGCCATCGAATAGCCGATTCCACTAGCTGTACCGAATAAAATACCGTATCCAGCACCAAGCCACCACACAGATTTTCCCACAGCTACAATCATAAATCCTACTGCTGCGATAATATAAATACCGATGGTTGTAGTTGACGCATCAAAGCGATAATAAAAACTTGGTCCCACTACCATCGCTATCGTAAAACTAATCACTGCAACAGAAAAAACTGCGCTCAAACTAGTCAATGAAGCTCCAGTAAATTGTTGCAGGGATGGAACAAGTACACTCCAAGCATACAGTCCACCGAAACTAAGCATCAAAATAGCCCCAGCAATTACCGTTAACCACTGTTTTCTTATTGAATTTTGACTTTCCTCTGAAACAGATTTGGATACTTTTTGAGACATCTGAAACTCATCCATCCGTGTTGGATACATTACCAATCAAATAATCAACAATTTCAATAACTTGTTGATTATTTGATTGTTTACGTTCACTGTAACGGTCTGTTAAATAGTCAATTTGCTCACGCAGTAACAAGGTAAATTTATACATCTCTTCCATCACATCAATAACGCGATCGGCGCAGCCGTGCGGCTGAACGCGATAAGGAGAATCTTTCATCTAAAACTCCTCTCGTTGGAAATCCTGTACCTTTAGGTCAGGGAGGAACACGGACGGCGAATTTATTCGCCTTGAGTAAATGTCAAAATACATAAGAGTATCCATCTTTTTTATGAATAGTTTTGCAGTCAATCGGACTCACTACAATCTTCTGATTTTTTATTCTCCCAAACTGTTGGGTCTGCTTGGCAACAATCCTCTGTCAAGAATGCTAAAAGTTGTCCAGTCCCTTTCCAATCAATTGCGTAGAAAACTTGTCGTTGTACCCTCCAAGAATGTACTAGATTTGCACGCTCAAGTTGAGCCAAGTGACGGGACATCGTAGAAGGATTAACATTTAAAGCAGATGCAATTTCCCCAGCCGGTAAACCCCTAGGTCCTGTCTGCACCAACAGTCGATACACTGCAAGCCGTGTCTCCTGCGCCAAAGCTAAAAGCGCTTCAATTACAATTTTTGATTGCATAATTGCATAATAACTCAATTGCAAAAATGCGCAAATTTTGTTTTAGTGAAATTAAGCGTAATTTTGGAGAAAATAAGACTTTTATATAGTTATAGTTACCTGCTTTGAGTTATTACGCCGATTTACTCAACCTCTCTACTGTTTTTAATTATTTCACTACTTGAGATTAATTCCCCCAGTCGATGCTGAATCAAAATACCTTTTAAGGACTCATTTTCAGCTTTTAAAGCCGTATTTTCAGCTTCTAGCTCCTTAATCCTTTCTTTTAAAGCCTCCTTACTAGTTCCCGAACGGTGAATAACCACCTCCTGATAAATTTGTAAATTAGTATCCTCGTCCATCCATCGCTGATAAGTTTTCGTATGTTCCTGTACCGTATGTCCCATATAATCAGCCATAGTCTTAATTGGTATACGTAAACGATGTCCCCGAATCGCAAAAGCATGACGTAAATCGTAAGGCTTGAAACCGATACCAATAGTTCTGAATTTAATATGAATTAAAGCCGTTTTATTACTCAGAGTACCACCACTTTGGGGAAATCGAATATTTTTTAAATCAAACAAATCTATCCAATGAGGATAAATTGGAGGAATACCGCAACTTCTTTCACCCGTCTTTGTACCTCCAGTCAAACTAGGGTTTAAATAGACCAAATGAAACTGATTATTAGGATTAGTAAAAGCTTGTAAATCTACTGCAAACAATTCATGAGGTCTTAACCCATAAGTCGCTAACATACCATACAACCATTGCCACTGTTCCGGTAGAGTTACATCCTTACTAGCATGACTTGATAACGGTTTTCCAATAGTAGAAAAACCATTAACAATCTCCTCATCAGTAGGAATTTGACGTAAAGTCGGTTGTGGTAACCTAGTTGCATAAGAATCAATAATTTTAATACCATCAAAATCACAAAACTTACAAAACTTCTTCAACTGCCAAGCCAGGTAAAATCTAGAATTAGTATTAGGTTTAGTTGAATTCAAAGCAGATTCTAAAGCAGCTTCAGTTAAACATTCATCTTGAGGTAACTTCTTTAAATGTCGTAAATAATGACTTTCCCAAGTTTTGATACCTTGTCTATTTTTTTCATGAGTCTTCCAAAATTCTTGATGATAATCTTCGATTAATTTCGCAATAGTTTGTAACGGCTTTTCAACAGATATAGGACTTAACTTTTGTGCTTGTTTACCTAATAACTCTGGAGTCCATTGAAACTGCTTCGTCATCAACAACAAATCCAACTCCCGAGCTTTCGCAATCGCAGTTTTTAAACCCGCATCATTAGCCGGAAAACCTAAGGAAATGGTATACTGTTTATTAGAACTGTTATTTTTACCAATATCTCCCGGTTTACAGGGGAAAGTACCTTGTAAAGCAATAGTTTTGCCATTAGTTAATTTCAACTTAACTTTGACAGTATCTAAACTTAAAGCCAAATTAGCTTGGCTCACGCTATATTTTATCCGTAGATACTCACGCTCTAACTTGATAAAATCATTTTTCTCAGACTGTTTAGCCTTCCACTGCTTCCATAAACTAGGTTCCCATTCATCAATTAATTTACCTTCCCATTCAGCTTGACGCAGATTGTAACTACTAGATTGCTTATTAGACATAAGTTATTAGTACTATCTTTCACAAAAGGTTTAATTTATACCCTCAAAATTAGAGTGGTATTTTATTAATTAAAAACGAAAACCCCAACATCCCTAATCTCTTGCAAAGAACATTAAGCTTAAATTAACAAAAAATGTCCAAAAATATGATTTTTACAACAGTAGATATAGGATAAATTCATATCTGATTTAATTGCACTTCGCTATACAAATCTAGCGAATTGTTCTAACTTATAAATTATTTATGAGCATAAGTAAGTAAAACTTCGTAAGAATGCCACTAATTAACTTAAAAAATATCACAATATCAGCTATAACTTAATAGGTTATAGATAAAACTAATACTAAAACACCTAGGGCTATAAAATTATGAACAAAGTTATCCGTTACAACAAAAAATATATCTTCTGCTTGATGTTATCAGCAATCGCGATCGCCATAAGCAGTTGTGGTTCCGATCAAAGCGCAGACAACCCAGAAAATATAGAATCCCCCGTCGCTAGCAGTCCATTACCCACCCCTACCAGCGAAATCCAAGCCCCTAAAATCGACATTACCACAACTCCATCCCCCACCCCTACAACAGTACCATTTGGGACGCAAACACCCCCATCATCAGAAACCCCCAATCAAAACAAAACTGCAAGCTCCAAAAATGTAGATATTACCGTATACACAAGCGATTTACAATGTCAAGAGCTAGTACCAAAAACAGTATCTGTATCAGTAGACGAACCAGTAAAAGATGCAGTAGGTAGAATTATTGCCGAAAAAGATAGTGGAGACTTCAACATCTCCAACTATCGAGTTAACGTTAATAATGGAATTGCCACAGTAGATTTACGTCTATCTCCCAACTCCCCACGACAATTCACATCCCTTTCAAGCTGTGAACAATTTGCTTTATTTGGAAGTCTAAAGAAAACTTTAACTAGCAACCCCAAATGGAACATCAAAGACGTTCGTTTTACAGAAGCTGGTGAAGAAATTATCTTATAACTTATTAATTAAAGCATAATAAAAAAACCCGATTTATTCTCAAAATCGGGTTTTTTTATTTTTATTCATACATATTTTCAAAAATTGAAAACTCTGTTTAGCTTCAAATAAACATTTAAAAATTAGCCAAAAATTTCTAGTCATCCTGTACCTTTAATTCAAAATTCACAACCTTGAAAATACAGCATAAATAGGGTAAAGGTAATTTATAACTATTAAATGTTAACTTTTCTCAGAAAGCCATTTTTCTACTAATTCAGACATAATATCGCTCATTTGACGTTCATCAGCAGCAGCAGCTAACTTCAATTTGCGATGCAATTTTTTCGGTAAATAAACAGTAGTACGAACATAATCTGGGTCAGTACTTTTACTTTTAAAATTAACCTTTTCCTCATACAATTCCTGTGGATTATCTCTTTTTTGACGAGAACGAGCAGCATCAATTAATTCATCAAAACGGCTAGCTTTCTTCTTATTCAAGACAAAATCTCCTTGCCAACTTCACAATAACATTTCCATGCGACTTGCGCGTAAGGGTCATTTACAGCATTAACTGGTACTCCTTCTAAAGCTGCTCTTTGAAACACCGCAAGTCGCTTAATTCCTGTTTTAAAAATAGGTAGTTTAGCATTTTTTAACGCCAATTTAACCTCTTTTCCCGACTTATTTGGATTGGGAGGAATAATAGTTAACAAAATTCGATAATTAGCCTTTAATTTATTAAGTAATTCGACCATCTGCATAGTAGCAGCTAAAGCAATAGCATCTGGAGTTGTAGGTACCACAACTAAATCGCATCCGCAAGCAATGCTTTTTAACTCCTCAAAACTAGGTTTTGTAGGAGTATCAATTACTATATGTTCGTACAAAGCAGCCAAAGCTACCCCATCATCCTCATTAGCAACTTTAAACGGTAAACTACCCCGATTAGACCAGTTTAATACACTACGGTTAAGGTCTCCGTCTACTAATAAAGTATCAGCCTTCGTTTGTAGGTATGTCGCAAGGTGTAATGCTGTTATAGACTTACCTACACCCCCTTTAAAAGCTGCGACACTAATAATCATTTGCTTCCCCATAAAAAGTTATATCGTCAAATTTTACACCATATATTTTCATGTCTCAACATCTAAACATTTAAAAATCTATTAAATGTTTAGATGCCTGAAAATTCAAATGTTAGATAAATTAACATTTAATGTATTAAACAAACAATTATTAAATAACAGTAAACTTTAAATTATTACTTTAAATATTAATGCACGAAATAAATTGAAAGAAAAATACCTCTAAAAAGTTAACGCCGGATACTGAAATAAAGGGTAAAGCAGAAAAAAGAATGAGAATAAAAGCCGAAAATGTAGCAACGTGAGATAGACACACAATCGAACATGAACTACAATCTGACTAATTGCAGTAAGTTTACTCATTGCGCAATAAGCAATTGTATGCTATGTAAATTTTCTCTGTCATCTAGTTGATAGCAGCAGTATCCTATAAAGATAGGAACATATAAAAGTAAAAGGTAAAGAATATGGATGTAAAGCTAATTCTAGTAGTGCTGACAGTCGTGTTTACATTGTCATGCTTGATTTTTGGTACCAAGAATGGTTTTTATGATTCAGACAACTATCACGGTAATGGTTCAGCACATTAAAAACGTGATGTTTCTTTAAGTAGTAAATGGAGAGGAATTTGATATTACCTCCTCTCCTCTTTCTGCAAAAATAATTAAAACTTGAATAATTCTTTGATCTGCGGGGGGAATATATGAGCGAAGGCTATTCAATAGCCTCTCTTGATGAAGGGGGAACCCAAAGCGAATTAGAATGCTTTACTTATGGTGTCCATCAAGATAGCGAAGGTATGTGTCTATTGGTGCGAATGGGACCCCATCGCATCATGCTCGACTGTGGTTTGGCAGATATTTCACCGTTAACAAAAGAGTTGAAAAAGTCCGCACGTTCCAATAATACTATCTTACCAGCCGACATTGTACTAGTAACTCACGCTCATCCAGACCATGCCAGAGGATTGTTAGCGCTACACAAAGCATTTCCCCTCATCCCAATTTACGCTAGCGTTGTCACCTGTAAGTTACTACCGTTAAATTGGTTAGATCAAAAATCTGAAGAAATCAGATCATTTTTCCAAGCATTAGAACTACGTACAGTCATAGAACTTAAAGAAAATCTCACAGTAGAATTTTTTCCCTGCGGACATTTACCGGGTGCAGTAGCAATTTTACTTACCTATACAACTTCCCAACGCTCTTATAAATTGTTGTATACGGGAGACTTTTTCTTATCCAACTCGCGATTGGTAGAAGGTTTTCGCTTAGAAGAACTGCGGGGAATAGAATTAGATGTGTTAATTGTAGAAGGTAGTTACGGTACTGCTCGTCACCCCCATCGTCGCAATCAAGAAAATCAACTAGCAGAAAGAATTAATCGTGCCATTGCTGAAGGTAATTCAGTGTTAATGCCTACGCCACTTCTAGGATTAGGTCAAGAATTACTCATGCTTCTCCGTAGTCATCATCACTTTACTGGCAGAGATATAGATATTTGGGTTGATGGAAATATTGCTGCGGGATGCGATGCTTATTTAGAGCTACTACCCCATCTTCCCGCATCAGTTCAGAACTTTGCCCGTCATCAACCGTTATTTTGGGATGAGCGAGTACGTCCCCGCGTTCGTCGCTTAGAAGATTCAATACTAAGCAACCTTAGCAATTCTCCCTGTATTATTCTTACCGATTCCACAACTGATTTAAATAAATATTGTCGATCGCTGTCCCGTTCTTGGTTGATTTTACAACCAGAAAAAACTGACGTTGAAGCAGAACATTATTCCGAATTGGGAACAGTGGAAAGCTACCTGTTAGCACAGCATAGCGATGGTCCAGGAACTACCCAATTAATTCATAATTTGCGACCACAACACGTTGTTTTTGTCCACGGTTCACCGAGTTATTTAGCAGATTTGACAGGTTTAGAAGAACTGCAAAATCGCTATCACGTCCATTCTCCCCAAATTCAAACCCTAGTTCAGCTTCCTATCGGAGATATATTCTTACAACCTTTCTCCCAAGATACTAATTATCCAGGAGAACTTACCCAACTAGAAAACGCAATTCTGATTACACTTACCAATAGAATTGCAAATGACCCCCGTTGGCAACAATTCGCCGACACCGGCTTAATTGAGGTACGCTGGCAAGGAGAAGAACTTGTATTGCGCGGATTATCTCAAAGAGAACTGCTCAACCAAAATGGCGATCGCGGCAGCCGTATGGACATAGATTGCTGCGGAACCTGTAAACATCAAAGGGGACAACGGTGTTGGAATCCCGCGTCCCCTTTGTATAACTTTAAAGTAACATTGGAAGGTTACTGTCCTGCCTTTGAAAGCGAAGAATAAGTAACTAAAATAGCCTACTCAGGATTAGAATCAGTAGACGGATTGCGAATGCGTTCAGCTTCCGGACAATCCTCAGTTAGTAGAGGCTCAACATTACCTCGTGGAACCGAAGCAAGCTTTTGAGTTACAGCACCAATACTTTCAAGACGAACCATCTCTTCCCAAGAACAAACTTCATCATCTTCATCAGTTTCATAGCGCAGGGTGACTAAATCTCCCTCGATATCTATAATGCGGGCTTTTTCAATCCAGCGTTGCTGGTCCCGCAAGAAAATACATATCTCCCGCGCATCACAGCATAGTTGATAAATCTTGCGGTGTAGCATTAGTGCGCTTCTACCTTTTTCTCAACGTAATAAATCTGTCAAAATTTGGGATTAACCCAATACATAACCAAAATCACACAGTGCGGTGTCATAACCCAAATCGGTACAATTAACTGATGTTTAGCCAGTTTTAGGTAAATTTTAGGTTTAACAAAATGATTTTGCTCGCCGCACTATCAAAATTAAACTCCGAATTAGTTATTCAAGGAATATTTGCTTCATAGAAATGAAATAACTTGGAATTCTCGCCGACCAAACAAAATATCTCTGATAAATCATTTCTATCATTATGAATTAAATGATACTCCAAAGCAAGTGAATATTGCGGTTGTCTAATTTGCCTACTTATAATCATTGCCATTGCTGGGAGTAGGTGGTGCGGACTGCGATTAATCCACCTCTATGTTATATATCTTAACTCAATATCCGCCGAGCTTCACCCGCTTATCGAACAATAATATTAACTTTTATTTATCAAATAATATTTTAGAGCAAATCATATCTTGCTTCGGACACGATTATGATCATTTTTGCGCCAGAAATCCCGTAGAAATACTTGAAGATGCTTCCCGCTTAACCTGACCTGCACGAACAGCATCACACAGTCGGGTTAATGCAGCAACATCTTCCGCTTGATATATTCTGGTAGCTAGCATTTGATGCAGCAACCCCTCGGACTCAACGCTTAAATATCCAGTTTGAAAAGCAGATTCAACAAGTGCGCGAATCATTGTTAGTTAAAGTTAAGTTAGGTTAGCATTTCATCATCTATTATTTTGACGCAGCTACAAACATTATTAAGTGATTACCTTCACTTATCTTTGTGATTAAAGTCACAGTCCCCAAGCAACCATTTTTTGGAATAAAACTCTTAACTCTATCTATATCATCAATGTAAATCTGACGAGAGCAATTTATATTTTGTCAAGCAAATACTTAGAATGACGGTCATTTATATTACATATCTAATTGAAAGCGATGAAGTATATTTTTTTGCCCTCTGGGGAAATAATACACGTAGAATAAATTACAAGAAAAATTGGCGAAAATCCTCATCTTCATTACTTAACTGTAGAAAAGTCAAATTAAAAACAGCGAACTTACGGGTTAAAGCTTCACAAGCAGGACGTTCAGTAGCGTAATGTCCAGCATCAACTAAAATAATCCCAGCATCACGACTTTCTTGGAACTGATGAAACTTACAGTCGGAAGTTAAATATACCTTTGCACCAGTTTTACTTACCGACTGAATAAAACTAGCCCCAGAGCCTCCCAAAACCGCCACTTTTTCCACAAACATTTCTAAATCCACATTTGGAGAAAAAATCAAATTCGGCGGATTGAGTAAAGTTTGAATTTCTCTAAGCAGTTCCTGTAAAGTTAAACTAGGAGCAAGCAAACCCACACGTCCATATCCCAAACCCGCTTGTGTATTTACAATCGGAGATACTTCCTTCAGATTTAAAAGTTGCGCCAAAACATCCGCAGTACCATCATTTACCTGGTCAAAATTAGTATGAGCGCTGTAAATACCAATATTATGAATAAACGCTAAACGTACTATTTCCCCAATTGCATCCCCAATACACAACGATTTCGCAGGAGTAAAAATCAAAGGATGATGAGCAAAAATTAGATTAACCGGATTACCCGCATTTTTCAGGTTAATAGCTTCATGCATTACAGCCAAAGTCGGAGTTAGACATACCAACACCCCTGCATCTTCATTTAACACTCCCGGTTCTACCTGCCATCCGCAATTATCCCATTTTTCTTGCCATGCAGGATTTGCCCATTCTTCAAACCAGGTAATTAAATCAATAATTTTCATTTACTTCATTTTTAATAATTTACGCCTAATCTTAATTAGGAAAAAGGCAATTTTCAATGTTTTAATTCCCTACCCCTACTTCCTAAGCACCTAGACAGAATTAATTTAACATTTTATTTAGGCAGTAATAAGTAATGAATTAAAACTTCTTACTTATTACTTATTACTTATTACTTAGATAAGGGTGGCAAATGTACCTTCTCCTGTTTATCCATTTACTTACTCCCTCTTTTTCAAATCATCCAGAAATATGAACAACTAACTCTCTATTGTGATTGCGTTGACGATGTTCCCAAATATAAATTGCTTGCCAAGTTCCTAATACCAAATGTCCCCGATTAATCGGAATATGCTCGGAAGTATGAGTAATTACAGTACGAATATGGGCAGGCATATCATCAGCACCTTCATCATCATGTATGTATTTTGCCGATTCAGGTACTAGTTTAGCCATAAAATTAGCTAAATCTAATAATACATTAGGGTCGGCATTTTCTTGAATTATTAAACTAGCCGAAGTATGACGCAAAAATAAAGTACAAAGCCCAGTTTCAACGCCAGATTCGGCAACTATTGCTTCAATCTTAGGAGTAATGTTGTACAAGGATTTACCGATTGTAGAAACTCGCAGTAATTTTTGATAGTGAGACATTTTTTTAGTATTTGTTATTTATTAATTGCTTAGTGTCTGGTAGATACACGTAGGTATAGATGTAGAGAGTAGCATTACCTAGTGGAAATTGCTGTGGTTTGATTCAAACTCGCTAGCTAAACTAAGTAGCATCTGTAAGAGTTGCTCTGCACAGTTTTGGAATTTATCAGGTCATTGGGGACATCTTTTTTTTATTTTTCTCAACCAACTACTTTCAGGGTGCAATAATTTTCTCTATTGAGACAGAAGAACCGAACCATAAAATAATATAAAAAATATATTAAATATATAAAAAATTTCCGAAATAATTTAATAAATATTATAGGAACTATTAGGACTTGAAAATTGCCGAGAGATTATGATACTTCAAGGTAGTTCCTGTTTCAAAATTGAGAATGCCAAATTATCTAAAGCACCGTCATCGTCCGAAGCTGAACAAAAACCCCGTCGGGATATTATTAGTAATTGTAATTTGGAGTTTAGCTATGGGTTGGCTCCTAGCTCTAGCAACCAACCTCCACTGAACTGTTAATAATTGAAATTTCTCCCCACCTCTCCACCCGAAATGTAAAATACGGAAAACCAACCCTCACCCGGTCGGCGTTTAGGACGCGGCATTGAGGACAAAATGATACTATTATTTTAGATAAATATAAGTTCTTTGCTAAAACCAACTATTTAGTAACCTCGTTGGCTGGTATTGGTACTATTTTTGAGTTAATTCTCGCTCGAATGCATCTTTGCCCAGCCTTTTTTGGGGTTATCAAAGCTAACGGTACTTATAATCATTGCCATCATCAATAAAATCTTTCTTCCTTACGAACCGTTAAACTAAAGAAGCCATGCTAAAAACCTTATTGGGCGACCCCAACGCTCGTAAACTAAAAAAATACCAGCCATCTATTACTGAAGTTAATCTTTTAGAGGAAGAAATTAAAGTTCTTTCTGATGAGGAACTCAAAGGTAAAACACTAGAATTCAAACAGCGTCTGAAGAAAGGCGAAACACTTGACGATATTCTACCCGAAGCTTTTGCGGTAACAAGGGAAGCTGCAAGACGAGTTTTAGGAATGCGTCACTTTGATGTGCAGCTATTAGGTGGGATGATTCTGCACAAGGGACAAATTGCCGAAATGAAAACCGGGGAAGGTAAAACCCTGGTTGCTACATTACCTAGTTATTTAAATGCTTTAACCGGAAAAGGTGTACACGTAATTACCGTTAACGATTATTTAGCCCGTCGTGATGCTGAGTGGATGGGACAAGTACATCGATTTTTGGGATTAACTGTAGGACTAATTCAGTCCAGTATGACTCCCATAGAACGGAAAAAGAATTACGAATGCGATATTACTTATGTTACCAACAGCGAAGTAGGTTTTGACTACCTGCGGGATAATATGGCAACATCAATGGCGGATGTTGTACAGCGTCCTTTCAATTATTGTGTAATTGACGAAGTAGATTCGATTTTAATTGACGAAGCCAGAACTCCCTTGATTATTTCGGGGCAAGTAGAAAGACCTACCGAAAAATATGTCAAAGCTTCCCAAATTGCTTTAGCTTTGAACAAAGAAGAACATTACGAAGTCGATGAAAAAGCTCGTAACGTCCTTTTGACCGACGAAGGTTTTGCCTATGCAGAACAGCTTTTAGAAGTAAACGACTTATTCGACCCCGATGACCCTTGGGCTCATTTTATCTTTAACGCAATTAAAACCAAGGAACTGTTTTTGCGAGATGTAAACTACATCCTTCGTAATGGGGAAGTGGTAATTGTTGATGAATCTACAGGTAGGGTATTACCAGGAAGACGTTGGAGTGATGGATTACACCAAGCAATTGAAGCCAAAGAAGGTGTAGAAATTCAACCCGAAACCCAAACCCTCGCTTCGATTACTTATCAAAACTTGTTTTTGCTGTACCCGAAGTTGGGAGGAATGACGGGAACTGCAAAAACCGAAGAAGTAGAATTTGAAAAAATTTACAAGCTAGAAGTAGCTGTAATTCCTACCAACCGCATCAGGCAGCGTCAAGATTTAGCTGATATGGTGTTTAAAACAGAAGTCGGTAAATGGAAAGCAATTTCTAAAGAATGTGCTGAAATGCACGAAACCGGCAGACCTGTTTTAGTGGGAACCACAAGTGTAGAAAAATCAGAATATCTCAGCAAATTGTTGAAAGAGATTGGTATTCCCCATGAATTGCTCAACGCAAGACCCGAAAACGTTGAGCGAGAAGCCGAAATTGTCGCTCAAGCCGGACGTGGGGCAATGGTAACTATTGCTACTAACATGGCTGGTAGGGGTACTGATATTATTTTGGGTGGAAATGCCGAATATATGGCGCGTTTGAAAGTTCGGGAATACTTAATGCCTCGAATTGTCAAGCCAGAAGACGAGGATGTATTTTCTCCTCATAGAGCAACATTCCCAAACTCAAGTGGTGGTGGACAAGGTTTTGTTCCCGGTAAAAAAGTCAAAACCTGGAAAGCTTCCCCGAAAGTATTTCCCACTACTATAAGTCAAGAAGCCGAAAATATTCTTAAACAAGCGGTGGAAGTTGCTGTTAAAGAATATGGAGAACGTAGTTTAACCGAACTTGAAGCCGAAGATAAAATCGCAGTAGCAGCCGAAAAAGCACCAACTGACAACCCCGTAATTCAGAAAATCCGGCAAGCATACAACCGCGTTAAAGAAGAATACGAAGCATTTACAGACCTTGAACATGAGAAAATTATCTCTTTAGGTGGATTACACGTAATTGGTACCGAACGTCACGAATCACGACGGATTGACAACCAATTACGAGGACGTGCAGGAAGACAAGGAGACCCCGGTTCCACGAGATTTTTCCTCAGTTTAGAAGACAACTTAATGCGGATATTCGGTGGCGATCGCGTTGCTGGTTTAATGAATATGTTCCGTGTAGAGGAAGATATGCCGATAGAATCGGGTATGCTAACTCGCAGTTTGGAAGGAGCGCAAAAAAAGGTCGAAACCTATTATTACGATATTCGTAAGCAGGTATTCGAGTATGATGAAGTCATGAATAATCAACGTCGAGCAATTTACGCCGAACGTCGTCGAGTCTTAGAAGGACAAGACCTCAAAGAACAGGTGATTAAATATGCTGAGAAAACCATGGATGACATCGTTGATTATTACATCAACCCAGATTTACCATCGGAAGAATGGGAATTAGGAAAATTAGTTGAAAAGGTTAAAGAATTCGTTTATTTACTATCGGACGTACAACCTTCCCATTTAGAAGATATGTCCATGAACGAAATCAAAGCCTTTTTACACGAGCAAGTCCGCATCGCTTACGACATGAAAGAAGCCGAAGTTGACCAAATTCAACCAGGATTGATGCGTCAAGCAGAGCGATTCTTTATTCTACAGCGGATTGATACTTTATGGCGCGAGCATTTACAACAAATGGAAGCCTTAAGAGAGTCCGTAGGATTGCGTGGTTACGGTCAAAAAGACCCGTTAATTGAGTATAAGAGTGAAGGTTACGAACTATTCCTGGATATGATGACAAATATCCGTCGTGATGTAGTTTACTCGTTATTTATGTTCCAACCACAACCACAACCTACAGTGGAAGCATCACAGATGGTCTAAGAATTTTGGAATTTCGATTGACAATTCTCAGAATATCAACCGGGTTTTAAATATCCGGTTTTTTTATATTCTCAATTACTGACCACGGATTGAAAAGGATTTCACTGATTTCACAGATTGAATTACCTATTACCTATTCCCTATTACCCATTCCCTATTTATTTCTTTCCTTTGCGCTTTCTGCGTCTAATAAGGTTTTTTAAATCGATTAATTTGAATTGATCGGCAAATCCAGGACAAGGAATCAACTTGCACGGTTAAGTGAAGAATCTGGTTTACTCTTCTCCAAGCAATTCACCAAGATACCCATTATTTTGCCCAAGTTATCAATATAATACTCTTGATTGTCAATATAAACGGTTTTTTCTTCTAACTTTAGAAACAACCAGGAAGTTCCAGTTGTAACTACTCCATAAATCGTTGACACATCATTATCTTGCTTTTTGTTAAAAATTTGTGCTGCTACCATGGAAGCTACGCACTGCCCGATTCCATTAATAATTAAATCGTTTTTAGCTTCAACTAATGTAATAACAGGAGAACTTATTGCGTACATCTCCGTACTCAACGTAATCAAAAAATCAACATAACCAGTTAAGCCTAAAGAAATATCAACATTAAAAAGGCTTCCAGAAAATAAACTGATTTTTCTTGAAAGAATTTTTCTAATTTCTACCAATATTGGAATTACTAATAATTCAGATTTGGCTTTTTCTGTACTTATTGCTCTCGCTAGTGGTAAGTATTCTTCTAGCAATTCGACTAATAAAGCAGAAGGTTCTATACTGCTGACATCTTTAAACAAGTTCTCTGACTCGATTGTGACTAGATCGAAGTCTTTCTTAGCTTTACTTAAAGTGAAGTTATTGTACGCCATATCAAATATTAAGTATTAGTCTCAGTACCGGCGGAGGGATTGTGCAATCAAAATCAAGTCAATGGTACAAAGAAATAAGAATAAAATAATTAATATCATGAGTATATCAGGAATAAAAATCATCTTAGTAGAACCAGGCGGACCATTAAATGTCGGTTCAATTGCGCGGGTAATGAAAAATTTTGCACTCCATCAACTGGTTTTAGTTAATCCCCAATGCGATTATTTAGGGGAAGAAGCAACAAGAATGGCAGTTCATGCCAAAGATATTTTAGAATCAGCAGTATCTGTCGCTACATTACCCCAAGCACTACAGGGATGCAAAAGAGCGATCGCCACCACAGCAAGAACCCGCGATTTGAATAGTCCCTTACAAAGTCCCCGTGAAGTATTACCTTGGTTATTAGAAACACAAGGACAACCAGCAGCATTAATTTTCGGTAGAGAAGACCGAGGATTAAGTAACGAAGAACTAAACTATGCTCAAAAATTCATGCGTATTCCTACTGATGCCGGATATGCATCCTTGAACTTAGCTTCTGCTGTGGCAATTAGCTGTTACGAACTAGCGCAATTTTCAAAAAACCATAGCCTTGAAACTAATACGGATGATAACGAACTCGCATCATTAGAGGTTGTCGAAGCATACTATAAACAGTTAGAATCACTATTGCTGTCTATTGAGTATCTTTATCCCCATACCACCAGCAGTCGCATGGAAAAATTTCGGCAACTGTACAACCGCGCTCAACTACAAACGCAGGAAGTCGCCATGCTCAGAGGTATTTTACGACAAATGCAGTGGGCACTTACACAACCCGGAAAGTCGTAAAAACTGCTGAATCAATGTTAATTATGTGCGCTATTACTCTCCAAAAGTCAGAATAATAGCTTAAACTATACACAAAAATTCTATAAAGAGTGATTTGAAAACAGGTTTGGGAGTTAGTAGCGTGTTTACAGAATAAATGGGTTAGAAGGAGTAGCGGTGTCAGAGTCAAGTTATAAAATTACAGCTTCTGGAAGACGACAACCTACAAAGCGTCGTCAAAAAGTACGTAAAGTTCAAAAGCCAGCAAATGCTAAAGTAAAAGCAACTGGAACATCGCAATCCCTTGGGCGAGCGCAGCTATCGCCTTATCAAGGTGAGACAGTTTCTCGTACAGTAATTAATTCTTCCTCAAACACCGCGAAAACACCCCGCAAGCGAGAAAGAATCGAAGCACCAGCAGAAACCTGGTTGAGAAAAAGAAATGCATCTCAAGCTGCATCGAGTGGGATGAAATCAGCTGCTGCAAATGGCAAGATTCCACCCTTGAAATTTAAAACGCGGGTGACGAAGAAAGTTAAATTATCCCACAAAACTCGCCTCAAACCAATGGCGAGAACGATGCTTTATATATTGCGCTTATTAATTGTAGGAGTCGGTATTGGCGCAATTGTTGGTACATTATTATCAGTATTAGACCCAGCGACTCAAGTTACTCCAGCCAAGTTATCGAATGTAGAACAAAATCAACCCCAAGTAGCGAATAATAATCAAGGTTTCTATTTAACCCAAGAAATAATTCCTCTCAAAAGCTCTATTCAAATTCTTGCAGGTAGTAATCCAGATTTGACACCTGGAATTTTTATCGCAGATTTAGATAATGGCAATTATGTAGATTTAAACGCCAATAGCGCATTTGCAGCCGCTAGTACAATTAAATTACCCATACTTGTTGCCTTTTTCCAAGATGTAGATGCAGGGAAAATCCAGCTGAACGAAATGTTGGTTATGGAGCAACGAATGGTTGCTGGAGGTTCCGGTGATATGCAAAGTCAGCCAGTAGGAAGCAAATTCACCGCATTAGAAGTCGCAACCAAAATGATGGTAATTAGCGATAACACCGCTACAAATATCTTAATCGACCGCATGGGCGGAATAGAAGCTTTAAATCAAAGATTTCGCAGTTGGGGATTAACAGCTACAGTACTCCGCAATCAACTACCCGATATCGAAGGAACTAACACCACCAGCCCCAAAGAATTAGGACAGGTACTTGCAATGGTGAGCAAAGGGAATTTAGTTCCAACTACGGCATCCCGCGACCGTATACTTGATATCATGCGTCAAAATCAAAGACGGCACCTATTACCCACAGGTTTGGGTGCAGGAGCAGAAATTGGCAATAAAACTGGTTATATTGGGGAAATGTTAGGAGATGTAGGTTTAATTAATTTACCCACAGGAAAGCGCTATATTGCAGCAGTCATGGTAAAGCGTCCTAGAAATGACCCTCGTGCTGATACTTTAATTACTTCGGTATCTCGTTTAGCCTACCAACACTTTAACCAACCCCCTACCATCACCGGAAATCCTGGAACTAATATTCTACCTCCAACGAGTAATTCACCTTATTTAAACAATCCAATCAACAGCACAATTCCTTATCAGCCCCCACAAATGAATCCCGTTCCCAGTGGTGTAAATCACACAATACCCACGACAACTTATCCGCAGTATTATTATCCTTATCAAAATCAAAGATAGGAAAAATAATCGAATGAACAACCGTATTCACATACTGCTACTGCTGATATGGTTAATTATTGGTTGTAGTTTGCGATTTGTGCGTTTAGCTTCTTTGCCTCCTTGGACTGATGAATTTGCCACAATCGTTTTTAGTTTCGGTAAGAGTTTTCTGGAAGTTCCTTTAAATCAAGTAATTACTCCGGATATATTATTGCAGCCATTGCTAGCATCAACGGAAACCGGAATTAGTCATGTTCTCGTTCACCTATTTGATGAAAGTACTCATCCACCTTTTTACTTTATCTTGAGCCATCTATGGATCAAGTTTTTTGTCAATTCTGGGGAAATAACATTAATTTGGGTAGCGCGATCGCTGAGTGGGTTTTTTGGGGTAGCATCGATTGTCGCGATGTTTGGTTTTGGCTGCATCGCTTTTCGTTCTAAATTGGTAGCTCAAATTGCTGCGGCAATGATTGCTGTTTCACCTTTAATGATTTTTCTTGCTAGGGAAGCACGTCATTATACTTTAGTTGTTTTACTGGTAATTGCCTCTTTATCTTGCTTTATCAAAGCGATTGAAATTATACATCGTCAACAACCTTTACCATTATCGTTGGTTTTGCTTTGGTCAATTACAAATATTCTCGGTGTTGCAACTCATTATTTTTTTGCTCTGACTTTACTCGCTCAAGGGTTAGTATTATTTCCATATATATGGCACTACATACGTAAAGCTAAACAAAATACAATAAAGCATATACACATAGCCTTATGGCGGATTTTGATTGTGGCGATCGCCAGCGCTACAGGGTGTTTAGTTTGGTTGCCAATGGTACAAAAAGCTTACGGAAGCGAACCGACTGAATGGGCAATAGGTAACAGCGGCGAAAATATATTAGCACCATTAGGACGCTTACTATTATGGGTGATGAGCATATTTTCTTTATTACCTTCAGCACCGTCGATTATACCAATTTGGGTGATAGTTATTTCTGGTGTGGCAACCCTGCTGTTTTTATTTTGGATAGTACCTTATTTAATTTACGGATTTAAAAATTTTGCTCGCTCAAATGATAGTTTATCAATTGATGTTTTAACAAGATATACACTAGTAATCATCGCAATATTTTTATTTTGTACCTACATACTAAAGATAGATTTAACTTTGGCTCCACGTTTTATCTTTGTATTTGCTCCAGGGATAATTTTGCTAATATCGGCTTTATTAACAGTCTGTTGGCAAAGATTAAATAACTTCCCCAAAAATGGTAAATTTGCAGTCACTATGATTTTGCTCGTAGCACTGACTGGTGGAGTAACAGCAGTATTCAATCTGGGTTATTTACAAAATCAGCGTCCTGATTTGCTTGCTTCTTTAATTAATCAAACATCTCAAGTTCCTGTATTAATTGTCACAACTTATAAACATCACGGTCAAACTGGAAGAATGATGGGTTTAGCATGGGAATTTAAACATTTATATGCGAATAATTCCCAGAGCGATTGGCAGTTTTTTCTTGCTGAACGAAATAGGAAAAATGAAAATTACACCAATGCATGGGGAATATTACAAGAAACTATTGATAAAACATTGTATCCTTTTGACCTTTGGTTGATCAATCTTCCATCTTCGATTGACATCGAATTAAAATCATGTTTTGCTGACCAAAAATATCGATCGCGAATTGGGGAATACAGTTATAAGCTATATCATTGTCAAGCATTATGAGTATCTGGTACGGGATTCCACAAACACCCAATTGACAAATATTGACTACATTGGAAATAGATATAATAAAATCTTTGTCTCCTTAGATATATATACTATGACCGCAAAAGTGACTATTTCAGATAATCCCTTGCTCAAATGTTCGGGTTTACCTCCTTTTAGAGAAATTAAACCGGAACACGTAGAACCAGCTTTAAATCAATTACTTTCCGAATTAAATGAAGAAGTTACTCAATTAGAAGCTAATGTAAAACCGACTTGGAGCGATTTGGTAGAACCTTTAGAACAGATAACCGAACGTTTAACTTGGAGTTGGGGAATAGTTAGTCATTTGATGGGTGTAAAAAATAGCCCAGAATTACGTCAAGCTTACGAAACTTCACAGCCGGAAATAGTACAATTCTCTAACCGACTCAGCCAAAGTAAACCCATTTACAACGCTTTCAAAGCGCTAGGAGAAGGAGATACTTGGAATACTTTGGATTCAGCACAACAACGGATAGTTGAATCCGCTATTCGTGATGCGGAACTTGCTGGTATCGGTTTAGAAGGTGAAGCACAAGCACGCTTTAACGTAATTCAAACGTCAATGGCAGAAATTTCGACGAAGTTTTCTAATAATGTTTTAGATGCGACCAAAGCTTTTAGTTTGACTTTAATAACACCAGAAGAAGTAGAAGGTTTACCTCCGAGTTGGCTGAGTTTAGCAGCACAAACAGCACGGGATGCAGGTGAAGAAAAAGCAACTCCTGAAAATGGTCCTTGGTGCGTCACTTTGGATTTTCCCAGTTATTATCCTTTCATGCAGCATAGCAAGCGGCGAGATTTACGGGAAACATTATATAAAGCTTTTATCTCTCGTGCATCTTCGGGTGACTTAGATAATAGACCAATAATTAAACGTATTTTGGAGTTAAGACAGGAGTTAGCTGAGTTACTTGGATATCAAAATTATGCGTCCGTCAGCTTAGCGAGTAAAATGGCTCCTAACGTCGAAGCGGTTGATAAACTTTTAGAAGAGTTGCGTCGTACTAGTTATGATGCAGCACAAAAAGAATTAGAAGAACTCAAAGAATTTGCAGCTGCTAAAAATGCCCCAGAAGCCGACGATTTGAAACATTGGGATATCAGCTTTTGGTCAGAACGTCAACGAGAAGAAAAGTTTTCTTTTACTCAAGAAGAATTGCGTCCTTATTTTCCGCTTCCCCAAGTTCTCGATGGTTTATTCGGATTAGTAAAACGCTTGTTTAATATTAGCGTTAGTCCCGCTGATGGACAAGCAACCGTATGGCATGAAGATGTCCGTTATTTTCAAATAGCCGATGAAACAGGTACTCCTATAGCTTACTTTTATTTAGACCCCTACAGTCGTCCTGGGTCAAAACGTGGTGGTGCTTGGATGGATACTTGTTTGAATCGCCGTAAAATCAAGCAAAATGGTAAAACAGAGACTCAGCTACCAGTCGCATATTTGATATGCAATCAAACTCCCCCGGTGGATGGTAAGCCTAGTTTAATGACCTTTACCGAAGTAGAAACCCTTTTCCATGAATTCGGTCACGGTTTGCAGCATATGCTGACAAAAATTGATTATCTCAGTGCGGCTGGTATTAATAATATAGAATGGGATGCAGTAGAATTACCCAGTCAATTTATGGAAAACTGGTGTTACGAACGCCCAACTTTAATGGGAATGGCGAAACATTACGAAACAGATGAACCGCTACCGGAACATTATTATCAGAAACTTGTAGCAGCACGTAACTATATGAGCGGTAGTGGAATGTTGCGTCAGTTACACTTTAGCTTGCTCGATATCGAATTACATTACCGTTATCGTCCGGGCGGTGACGAAACACCCGATGATGTCCGCAGCCGTATCGCCAAGAATACCACTGTATTACCACCATTACCGGAAGACAACTTTCTTTGTGCTTTTGGACACATATTCGCCGGGGGATATGCCGCAGGTTACTACAGTTATAAGTGGGCTGAAGTCCTGAGTGCAGATGTTTTTGCTGCATTTGAAGAAGCCGGATTAGAGAATGAGCAAGCAATAAAAGCTACTGGAGAAAGGTACCGCGATACCATACTTGCTCTCGGTGGTAGCAAGCATCCGATGGAAGTATTTCAATCTTTCCGGGGTAGAGAACCGAGTACCGAACCTTTACTCAAGCATAATGGTTTGAAAAGTGCTGCTTAAAATTTTGTGAAATAGATTAATGTCGAGACGTTGCAATGCAACGTCTTTTTATTTTGATTGTAATTTCAGACGATTAAATAGTTACACGCAAAGCATTAAATTTGTTTCAACCTCATTTTTCTTAGCAGATTCTACACCATACTTTTGTGCGTAAACTAAAAGTTCGTGTGTCCATTCCGTAAAAATTTGAAATATTTTCTCGACTATATCGAAAGCTTGTTGACGTTGTGAATCTGTAAGTTTTATTTTTGCTACAAAACTTTCTGCTTCTGGTGTACGCATTGCATGTCCAGTTTCTACTCGTAAATGTGCATCACCAAAATAGAAATAATCTGTTTGAGAAATTACTTGTAGTTCAGAAGCAACTTGTGTTGACATATTAAAAAAAATATGACCAATGGATTCTAATGCTTCGACAACTAATAATTTAATTGTAGGAGTAGCTTGGTAGCTATATCCAGCAATTTGATAGGTTATTTGACGAGTAATTTTAGTTTCTTCACCCCAAACAAATCTTAATCCTTGAGTGAAGTTGAGATTATAATTGAATCCAAGTTTTTCAATGTCCATGAGATACCAAGACCAATGTTCTTCATCCTCATAAGCGTGTTGATTGATGATATGCTGGATTTGATTCTGAGGTTGATGTTCCAAAAAAACATATTTATTCAAGTCGCTAAAACTCATAATAAAATGAGCCATGCAAGGAGCAAAACTTAATCTTTGACTGGGGTTTAAGTTTTTGTCTTGCATAAATGTAAACAAAGGTAACTTCGTAAATTCTTGCTTCTTACTTTCTATGAAAGCTATTATTTCTAGCATAAGAATTTTTATATTGTTAATTAATAATTTTTTTGGATGTAAAATAACAGCTAATAGCTATCATCAATTGAAGTAGCTATTAGCTGCCAAAAAATACTATACGCAAACTTTTGTAGAATCTTCTATTTCTTTATGTACTTCTAATTCTGCATTTTGCTTTTGTGCATAAGCGAGAAGTTCATGAGTCCATTCTGTAAAAATACTAAACACATTTTCAACTACTTCGTAAGCTTGTTGACGCTGTGATTCAGTAATATCAAGTGTTGCTAAGAAAGCTTCTCCTCCTTCTGTACCCATAGCGTGTCCGTTTTCGAGATTGAAATGAAAATCACCGAAATATGTGTATTTTTCACCAGTTATTTCTGTGAGTTCGGCAGCAACTTGCGCTGTTCTAGAAAACAAGACATATCCTGTAGCTTCTATGGCTTCTATCGCTGCAATTTTAATAATAGGTTCTGCTTGCAGAGTATAGGCAGAAAGTTGATAAGATAACTGACGAGAAACTTTGCTTTGTTCGCTCCAAAGGTATCTTAATACCTGAGTGAAGTTCATCTGGGGGTTAAATCCCAGTTTTTCTAGGTCAGTTACAAACCAAGGCCAGTGATGGTCATCTTCATAAGTATGTTCGTTGATTATATTTTGAACTTTGTTAACTACCTGCTTTTCACGGAATACATATTTATTTAAGTCACCAAAACTCATAATAAAATGTGCGATACACGGTGCAAAGCTCAATCTTTGTCTTGGATCTATGGTTTTATCTTCTAAAAACTTGAACAAAGGTAAAAGAGCGTATTCTTGATTCTTTTTTTCGATTAGAGATAATATTTCTTGCATTGAAATTGATTCCTATGAATGCTAGCTTTTATCAAGTTATAAGTGCAGTGAAAGTTAACTTTTGCAGATTATGTCGGTACAAATCTTTATAAGGTTTAACTCTATGACGTTGAAACTTGTCGTGCAACCCTGATAAATCAGCAGCATCAAAACTTTCGTTTTCAAATACCTGCTGCAATAATTTTCGTCATTAAGTTCTTTTTTTTTTGCTATGAAACTAATTTAAAACATTGTATCTATTTTGCCAGTCGTAAAAACGCAGAAATTAGTTTTTTTTTCTAAATGGGTTTTAGGTAGAAATAAATTGAGTAATTTACGTGAAAATATTTATATTGGGGAATAAACAAATAAAAGAGCAATAAAGAAACAGAGATATTTTTTAAAAATTATATGATGCTCTAGCTGTGATGATATAGATAAAATATTTTAATTTATTTCGATGCAATATTTTCATTAACACTTCAAGTATTTATGAAATAAATGAATTTTGAATTACGTAAGTTATATATTTTCTATACAAAATTGATATAATATAAATTATGAGCATATTTTTAGGTTTAACACTAATAATTTGATAGGAACTAACTAAATTAAATAATATTCATAGGTCGGATATAAGCTGTTGTTTTTGTCAGCATTCTCACTGAATTTTATAGATAAAAATATTTTTATCCGAGTTTTTACTAATGTCATCAATCGTTTTATGATTTAAATTAAATTGTTATCACAAATTTTGTGAATAGTTTAGTTACACAATTTTCCTGCTTATTTAAGCAAGAAAAGAGTGATATTTGTAGAAGATATGATGTATCTCTATGCTGCTGGGTTGTCAGGTTGCACGATTAAATTTAGTACAAGATATTTAATGTACTTATTTCTTGATAATTGCTAGCAATATAGGAAAACAATTTTATGACAGATTTAATAGCATTTGGACAACAGCAAAAAAATCAAGATGAAAATAATGTTTGGTTATTAAGTGGAAAACCACAATTTTCTGTGCCAGGGTGTGATGATGGATTACTTTGGGAAACATGGATGTCCATGTTTCACTTTCCAACGCTGACAGTTGCAGATGAATTAGGGCTGTTTCCTTTGATAGCAAAAGCACCCAAAACAGCATCCGAAGTAAGCGAAAGCCTTTCTTTAAGCGAACGTGCTACTGAAGCTCTTTTAGGAGTAATGACCTCATTAGGTTATTTAGTTCAGCAAAACGGTAAATTTAATCTCACGCAAGTTTCTTGTAACTTTTTACTTCCTCAAAGCCCTTATTACTGGGGTGGAATGCTCAAATTGATGGCAAATAATCCCTTGTCACACTCTGTATTGTTAGAGGGATTAAAAAACGATCGCTCTAGTGTTTACCAAGAACAGGATGTTTGGGAAGCTCACGAAATGGAGTTTGATAAAGCTAAACTATTTACTGGTGCAATGCAGAGTATGACAATGCCTGGTGCTTTAGGTGTTGCAAATTACGGTAACTTTACCGGAGTAAAACGTCTTCTTGATGTAGGAGGAGGTTCTGCTGCTGTTTCCGTTGCTCTAGCTCAGCGCTATCCTCAGATGCAATGCACGATTCTAGATTTACCAGTAGTTTGTCAAATCGCCCAAGAATATATTTCCCAAGCTGGATTATCAAATCGAATAGATACATATTCTGCTAACTTCTTTACCGATACTTTTCCTGTTGGTTATGATTCTGTTTTATTTAGTAACATTTTTCATGATTGGGGATGGGAAAAATGCCAGCATTTAGTAAAGAGCAGTTTTGATGCATTACCTAAAGGTGGTCGTATTTATTTACATGAAATGCTTTTAAATGATACAAAAGATGGACCAGCAACAGCGACTTCATATTCAATGTGTATGATTTGGTGGACTCAAGGTAAGCAATATACAGCAAGTGAAGTTAATCAACTTTTAAAAGAGGCAGGATTTGAGGATGTTTCTATAACTTCAACCCACTCTTATTTTTCACTAGTTTGTGCAACTAAATCATAAATTTTAACTAGGCTGACTCTTACAAGATGAATCTTCCCCATCCAATAACTGGATGGGGAAATTTATTTGTTCGTATTTTTACTAAGTATTTGCTGACTGAGTAATGGGAATTTCGATGATAAATTCCGTACCTTGACTCGGTTCGCTTAAACAATGTAGCTGACCACCGTGTCTATCAACGACAATTTGATAACTGATCGACAACCCCAAGCCAGTTCCCACACCAACAGGTTTAGTAGTAAAAAATGGGTCAAATAAGCGTCGCTGCACTTCTGGAGATATTCCCGTACCATTATCTGCGATATGGATGGCAAGGCGATCGCTCTGTATCATCTCTGTGGTAATTGTAATTCTAGGAGCGGATGTTTGACCCTTGCTTATTCCTTCTTCTATGGCATCAATAGCATTCGCAATCAAATTCATAAACACTTGGTTGAGCTGTCCAGCAAAGCAGACTATTTTAGGTAAGTTAGCGTAATGCTTAATTAGTTCAATTTCATGATGTTCCTGGTTGGCTTTAAAGCGATGTTGCAGAATCATCAAGGTACTTTCAATGCCTTCATGAATATCCACCATTTTCATTTCCGCTTCGTCAAGACGGGAAAAAGTTCTTAAAGATTGCACAATTGTGCGAATCCTTTCAGCCCCTACCATCATTGACTTCATTAATTTAGGTAAATCTGAAACTAAGAAATCTACATCTACAGCTTTCATTTCCTCTTCTATTTCCGGAGTTGGTTGAGGATATTCTTGCTCGTACAGTTTGAGTAAACCTAATATATCTTCAGTATAATTACTAGCATGAATTAAATTACCGTAGATAAAATTAACAGGATTATTGATTTCATGAGCGACTCCAGCAACTAGCTGACCCAACCCAGACATTTTTTCACTTTGGACTAACTGAGATTGGGTTTTCTGGAGTTGTTGTAGCGTCTGTTCGATTTGTTGCGCTTGTTCTTGAGCCGCGATCGCGGTTTTTTGAGTTTCAGCATAGAGGTCAGCTTGGTTAATCGCGATCGCAATTTGATCTACTACTGCTTGGAGCAATTCTACTTCACTATCAATCCAAGGACGAGTTTCTGCCCAGTGTCCGCAAACGATAACACCAATTTTACCGGAACGGGTCTGAATCGGTAGGACAATTTCTGATTTGATTCCTAAAGTTTCTAAAAATTGCCGATGTATTGGTTCTTCACACTTGCTTGCATCATCTATTTGCAATATTTCTTGCTTTAAAAACAGTTTTGTCACCGATCCGACTTTATCTACGGAATGACGACCTAGCAAACTAGGTAAATTGTGATTTTTTGACTCTTTAATCGTTTCCCAAATCGGAGGTTCGACGTTTGGTTCAAACCAAGAGAAGCTACAACGATCAATATTTAATAAATACTTAATCTCGTTAATCGCTGTTTCTAGGATTGTATCTATGTCCAGACTGTTACGAATTTGACTTGCTAAACTATTAAGTAATTTTTCTTTACTTGCTAACTTTCTATACCGTGTTTCTGAGCGTTTTAATGCTTGTTCGGCTTGTTTGCGTTCTGTAATGTCTCGCCAAACTGTATAAAATACTTGTTCCCCATTTAAAGGAATAGCTGTCAATTGCACATCTAAAGGCTTATCTGTACCATCTATACGACGAATCACCCATTCAAAACGATGACCACCATTAGCAAAAGCAATTTTGGTTAACTCCATCTGTTTATCAAGAGACGAAGTACCATCAGGTTGAAATTCAGGGGATATTGCTGATGGTGCCATACGCATCAGTTGTTCTCTACTAGTACAGCCCATCATTTCTATTGCTGCTTGGTTAAAATCGATGAAAACTTTACCGTTGTACAAAAGAATACCATCTGCCGATTTTTCAAACAAAGTACGGAATTTTTCTTCACTTTGTTGTAGTGCCTCCTCTGCCAGCTTCATTTCGGTAATATCCATTATCATGCCATCCCAGACAATATCACCGTTGGCTTGCTTTGACGGTCGGGAATGTCCTTGTAACCACTTCAATTTTCCTGATGGAGCGATAATTCGCCACTCTTGTTTCCAAGGTGCTAAAGTTTCAGCGGAAACTGCGATTGCTTGTTCTAAAATTGGTAAGTCCGAGGCATGGGTTTTGTCAAAAACACTTTTAGCATGTTGCAGAATTTGTTCGGGTTCTAATTCATAAAGGTCATGACAACCAGGACTGACATAAGAAAAATCTCTAGTACCATCCCGACGCAATATGTATTGATAAATCATTCCCGGAATATTCGCAGCTAATTTTTCAAACCGCGCTTCTGTTTCGTGTAGCGAGTCTTCAACTAGTTGTCTTTCGGCAATTTGGGCTTGCAATTTTTTGTTAGCTTCTTCCAGTTCTGCCGTGCGATATTGTACCTTTGTTTCTAAATCTTGTTGATACCTTTTCAACTTTTCTTCGATTTGTATTCTGTCACTGACATCAATCATCAGTCCGCTCCACAGGATATCTCCATCTGCTTGTTTTTCTGGTCTTAATATGCAGCGAACCCATTTACATCTACCGCTAGGTGTAATTATTTTTCCTTCCCACAACCAAGGTAATAATGTATCCGCCGAAAGTTTCATTGAATCAAGATAGGATTCTCGATCCTCGGGATGAATTAAATTGAAAACCAGGTCGGAATTTTTTTCTACCTTTATGGGTTCTATTTCTAAAAACCTACGGCAACCAGAACTAATATAAGGAAATGACATTGCGCCATTTGCACTCAACTGAAACTGATAAATTACTCCCGGTAAATTTGCGGCTAGCTTGCGGAAGCGTCTTTCACTGGCTGTTAATGCTTGCTCGCAAAGCATTTCTTCGGTAACTTTTTGTGAGGAAAGAATAATTCCAGCAATTTGATTATTACTGTCATTCCAAGGACGACATTCCCATTCTATCCACTCCAATTCACCATCAACACGCACGATTTTGTCAGCTTCACATTTTGCTATCGCACCAGCTAAACAACGTTGGTGAATTATCTTCCATTTCTCCGAAGTTTGGGGAAATATTTCGTAATAACAACGACCAATTGAAGATTTACCATCTAAGCCGTAATCTATCAACCACTTGTGACTTGCCGCTATCAGGCACATATTTTGGTCGAACATTGCCACAGCTATAGGTGTATGTTCCAAAAACACTTGGAACAACTGGGAATTATTTTCTGAGTTTGCGTGCAAATGCATATGGTGACTGGTAGATAGGTCGATAAACGCTTGGATACGATGGAAAGATCGTATTTTAGGGAATACCACTCAATATAACTAGTCGTAAGCCAAATCAGCTACCGAATTTTCTCTTAATTAAAGTAAATAGTTTTTGAATAGGACTTACGTAATCATCAACCATGAAAATACGATTCCTGTTTCTAAAATCCTCCCAATGTAATGCAATTAAAGATTTGTAATCAGAAGTCGGTTTTCTCAAATTTAATATCTCTAACACAATAAAAATATATAGAAATCCTAATTGAATATTGAAAAAAAATCAGTACACTTACTGTTAAGAGTTCCCTACTCCCTATTCCCTAGTCCTTACAACTTATTCAAAAATCAAAAAGGATTCCTATATGACGAATGAAATGATTAAAAAAAAATTTTGTGATTAAGAATGCAAGAAATTAGAGCTATTTAGCTTTAAAATTTTTGAGAAGCCGCAAACAAAAAATTCTATATACATGAAAAAAGTTCTATTTCTTTGTACTGCGAATTATTTTCGTAGCCGTTTTGCAGAACTCCTATTTAATGATTTAGCCCGAAAGCAAGGGCTAGAATGGGAAGCTGATTCACGCGGTATCGCTTTAGGTCGAGGAATACCAACTATTGGGGCTATTTCTTGGTTTACAATCAGAAAACTTCAAAGTAAAGGAGTAATTCTTCCCAAAGAACAACGAAATCCCATACAAGTTAATAGTGAAGATTTTCAGACTGCTGATATTATAATTGCCATGAACGAAGCTGAACATCGTCGTCTAATGTTGGAAAGATTTCCTGAGTGGGTAGAAAAAGTCGAATATTGGAATATTCGTGATTCTCATCAAGGTTTACCCAACATCGCGCTGAGAAAATTAGAAAATAACATCATTCAATTAATAGAAAGACTAACAAATAACTAAAATAGTATTGCAAACTGAAAAATCTACAACTTTGTTCGTATAGTCAGTTTAACAAAACCATTTAAGAAAAAATAGATAATTATGACAACTAATCTTTCCTTCCTTTAAGGGAATTCAAACCATAACCAAAGACTTTTCCGGTTTTGAATAATTTATATCCAACAAATATCAAGCTAGCTGATAAAAAGACAGCTAAAAGATTAAACGAAGCGAATAGTCTACCAGAAAAGACAATTAATGCAGTTCCGAGTCCGATTAAAACCCATCCCCAATTACGATTGATGCGACGCTGCAAAAGAATCACAACTCCCCCAATCAATAATAAAATAGTTGAAATACCAACACCAAGACCAATTCGAGTATTTGCAGCGAAGATTAATATTCCTACAACCATCAATGTTAAACCAACAAATTTACTTTTACCGTCTACTAATTGTACTTGCTGCGTATTATTGATACCTTGATGTTGGATAGTTGTAGGTTGATTAGTTTGTACAATTGCAGCGTGTTTACTTTGCTGTTTGTATTGGAATATAAAAGTTACTTTTTTATCGTAACCAAGGTCAATTCGATCCCCTAACTGGAGTGGGTAGCGTGTCCGGGGTTCCAGCTTGTTATCATTAATAAAAGTACCATTAGAACTACCCACATCGATTAAATAATAAGTATTACCTTCTACAATAATTTCTGCGTGGACTCGTGAAACAATATCAGCATCAGGTAAATTCAACACATCAATATCAATAGGAACCTGTTCGTTTGACTTCCCGATACGAATAACCGGATAATTTTCGGGAATTTCAAAGGAAGTATTACTTTGGGTATGAAACAGTTCCAAACCCAGCCCTGTTATTTGTAAAGTACCTAGATTTTGCATTTTCAGGGACGATATTTGTATTTATTTGACAACTATTGTAACGAGAAAAATAGGTAAAGGTCAGAGGTTAAAGGTTAAAGGTTATAGTTCAAAGGGAATGTGACCATTCCCAATCGCTCAATTAACTGTCCACTGTCAACTGTCCTAATTAAGCAATGCTTCCTCTCTTCCGTGCTTCCTTGTAAGAAGTTCCGACATTTTTTAACCCGGCTTTAATCATTTGTCGTTCCAATAAACCGAAGAAACGTGATTTATCGCCACCTCTAACAACCGCTTGATTGTGAGCTTCTGCTAAAGCCACTGGATAACCATATCCTTTGTGAACTTGGGCTAACATCAACCCCAAAGATTCTTCAAACATTTCAGTATTTTCGACTACCCACTGCGGAAATTCTATCCGTGCTATTTCGGTACCCACATGAACGTAGCAGAAATAAATTTGCTGGTCTTCGTATAAATCTAAAATCCGGGAATTACTGCGCCATAAAGGACTGCGCTGTCCGGGTTTGAGTTGAGTAGACCATAAAGTACTATCCCGCAATCCTTCAAAAACTTTACAAGGAATCTTCTCCATTTGATTGGGGCAAAAACTGATACAATCCGGTGCTTGATGAGGACAAGCAGACAACCGGAAAAAATTCATTCCCTCAATACTCCGTGAAGCACTCAGATAACCCATCAAAGGAATACCCGCATCCCGTAAATCCTTCCAAGACTGCAAAATCGGCGGTAAAATATGGTCTCTAGCGTCAAAAGGTAACTGTTCCAAAAACCAGTAAATCAGCGAACCATCCACCATCGCTAAATTTGGTATCCTTGGAGCAACAGATTTAGAAGTAGAAATATTCCCCTTGTCCCCTTGTCCCCCCATCTCCTTGTCTATCCATCCCTTTGTCCCTCCATCCCTTTGTCCCTTCTCCGTTGCTGCGATAGCCAATTCTGACAATACCACTGCTTCGCTTGCAGTACGTCGGTAACTCATCCATTCTTCGGTTCTAATTCCCCACTGACGGGATATATACAAATCTTCGGGGCGATAAAATATCTCTGGTAAACTGTCTAGCAATGGGTGTTTATTTTGTCCATAATGTAAGACGACTCTACCGATATTTAAGAGATAACAATAAGCAATTTCGTGATGGTTAGGAGCAATTTGAGAACCATCAGTAGCAATAACAGTATGAGTTTTTGGAGGAACCATAATATCAATACAAGTATGTAGCGGTTCCACGGGAGTTGCATTTGCAAATAAAATGCGATCGCGCCATTTTTGTTGGATTTTAACTAACTCATCTTGATTAGAAAAAGCATTTTCAAGATGTTTTTGGGCTAATTGCAAGCGTTGACGATTCGCTTCAGCTTCAGCCGTCAAATGTTGACTCAAACCACGCATTTGTCCCGCAAGTTTACTAAGGTCTAGCATAATGAGTTAGGAGTTAGGAGTTAGGAGTTATACTGCAAACGGGTAAAATATGAACTTATGTCATACTGAGCGTAACGTAGTGCAGCGAAGTATCTCGGAGATTCTTCGCTTAGCTCATTCGGGACAGTTTTAAACCGTTTTTAGTATAGGAGTTAGGAGTTAGTGGTTAGTTGTCAACTATTCAAGATTGCCATTGATCAAAATCTTGGACAAATTGAGCTAGCGATATTAATTGAATTCGCATATCCTTTTGAGCAGTTTCTCTATCTTGGGGGGTATTATAACCCCAATCGGCAAGAAACAATTCTACATCTTCTAAATCTATTTGCTCTTTAACTTTTTGTAATGTTTGTATCCGGTCTTCGATAAACCATAAAGTAACTGTTAAATCATTGGATTCTTGCTTTAATTCTCGCAAAATTTCATATTTAGGAAGTTTTTCTTCTTTGCCAAAAATTGCTTCTTGCGGTAAATCGAAGCCTGATTTATGCAATAATTCTTTAACAAAACGTCCTTCTTTAGTAGTAACTATATATAAGGCGATTTGAGTATTATAGATACTTTGAATTCTTTCTACTACTCCCGGATAAAATTTGTGTAAATTCAGCCAACCATTCTTATCTGTAGCTATCCATTCATCTCGCTGTTTGTCTAACATAGCAGCAATTTCTTGAGCAACAAAATCCTCTTGTCGAAGAATTTTATGGGATATATCATTCCACTCTTGCAGAATTTTCTCTTCTTCAAATCCTTCTAATAATGCTTTAATTAAAACAGGCATTTCCCAACCCGTTTCAATTACTGGTCGCAGACGATAGAATTTATTCGCTAAATCTTCAGTTTGATTTTGATTAGCACAAGGCCAAAATTTGCAGTAAGTACGCCAAGCTACCTGAAAGTATTCTATCAGTCCGTTACAGATTACACCGTCAAAGTCCAATGCCAAAATTGTCGGGCTAATTGCTGTCATTTTCTGAATTCGCGAAACTGCTTTTGTCAGCTTATCTAATTTGTCTTACATCTGTGTGTTTATTTTTGAAAATTACCCATCAATTAACAGGTGTAAACTTGGGGTGCATCATTCATTGCGTTCAGCTATACTGCCTAAAAGTCGCAATACAATATCATAATTAAACAACAAAAACCAACTAATTCAAATCATAATTTGCTAAACTCCACATTCTCAGGAGAAGATATATATAAGAAAATTGTCCATTTTTCGCCCGATTCGTGGAATAATACAAACGACGATGAAAATGCTCGAAACGTCAGAACAACTAAGCAATACTCAAGACTATTCATGGCGCTTTTGGTTTACTTTGCCAATTTACCCATTTGGGAAACGACGCACAATCCGTAAAGAAGTAGTCAAAGATACGATTTGGACTTTTGACCAACTTCAAGGCATTTTCTACGTTGTTGTCCCTATTCGCATGACGGTTGTGAAGTTGAATGAAGGTGGTTTGCTTGTTTATGCACCAGTTGCACCAACTCCAGAATGCGTTCGTCTTGTGGAAGAATTAGTGGCGGAACATGGCAAAATAAAGTATATAATATTATCCACTATTTCTGGTTTAGAACATAAAGTATTTGTCGGTCCCTTTGCCAGACGTTTTCCCGATTCACAGGTATTTGTTGCACCCAAACAATGGAGTTTTCCTCTAAATCTTCCCTTGAGTTGGTTGGGTATACCTGCAAAACGTACTCAAGTACTTCCAGAAGATAGCAGTAACACCCCTTTCGCGAACCAATTTGACTACTCGATTCTCGGTCCCATCGAACTTGGTGCGGGTAGATTCGCTGAGGTGGCATTGTTGCATAAATCATCGAAAACCCTTTTGATTACGGATTCAATTGTTTCCGTCCCCGAACAACCTCCCGCAATTATTCAATTAGACTCATACCCTTTACTATTCCACGCTAAAGATAAAGCAACCGATATTATTGCAAATACTCCAGAAAACCGTCGCAAAGGATGGCAACGCATCGCTTTATTTGCCTTATATTTCCGTCCTAGCGTCTTAGATTTACCCAAATGGGGTGAGGTATTCCGTAATGCTTTTCAAGCGTCAGAACGTTCTAATAAAGCTTATTTTGGCTTGTATCCTTTCCGATGGAAATCAGATTGGCAGCGTTGCTTTGATGCGCTGCGCGGGGATGGTAGATTATTCGTTGCACCAATTTTACAAACTTTAATTCTTAACCGCGCACCATCCGAAACTATTGCATGGGCTGAAAAAGTCGCTAATTGGGACTTTAAACGAATCATTCCCTGTCATTTTGATGCACCAATAGAAGCAACACCCGATCAATTTAGACAAGCATTTGCGTTTTTAGATAAATATAGTAATAATATTTTACCTCAAGAAGATTTTCAGCTTTTAGAAAAGATTGATACTATTTTGAATAAATTAGGAATACCTCCAGCAAAGGAGAAAATTTAATTTTGTCTGAGTGCATTTATTAATATTCCTAAAATTTTTTCAATATCTTGAATATAATATTCACTTAGATCAATATAAATATTATCATCTTCTAATCTTAAAAACTGCCAAATCGTTCCAATCGATATTACACCATAAATACTTCTAATTGTATTTCCCTGCATTTGATTAAATAGCTGGGCTGCAATCATTTCTGCAATACACTGACCCAATCCAGATTTGAGATTTTCATTTTTTGCTTCAACTAGAGTAATTGCAGGTGCGCGAATAAAAAGCTGTTCTTGAGAAAGACTAATCAGAAAGTCACAGAAGCCATTTAATCCTTTTGCACTATCGACATTAAAATCTACTCCTGAAAATAAACTGATTTTGTTATCAAGTTTACGCCTAACCTCAAGTAATATGGGACTAATTATCATTTCAGAACGGGCTTTTTCTGTATTGATTGCAATTGCTAAATCTACATTTTCTTTAAGAATAGTTGAAAGTAAGTCGCTACATTTTTCTTCGGAAAAATGAGCAAATATTCTGGAACCTTCATGAACTGTTAATCCAAAACTTTGGATAACTTGAGCTAATTTAAAATCACTATAAGCCATTTTGTAAATTCACTTATCTAACTTTAAAATATCAGTAATTAATCCCTATACTAACGTTTCAATGGATTATCTCGACCAATCCCTAACTCCCAAAGCTTGGTTTTTACATCTTTCCATTCCATACCGCAGTAGTAATATTTTTTTCCAGAATATTAGCAATGTAATAACCTTGTTTACCACCGTTGATACGGAAAAGTTCTATCGCTACTTGCTTCATAGAAGTACCAAAAGCAATAAATTCTTCTTCTGGTGACAAATTCGGAGCGTTAAATAAATTTATAAATGGTTCTCCATGCTTAAACGTCCAACCATTACCCCTGCGTTGAATAATTTGATAATATACAGGAGAAAAAATTGTGCTACTATAATCTGTCATAATCTTTATAAGAGTTCTGATTAAGAAAGTTAATTAACTTAATGAAAAATTACAAATGTTGAGGATTTTATCGTAGCTTGAATATCGCGATCGCAAAGTAATCAAGTAACCACCATCAAGTAACCACCATCAACTAACCACCACCAACTAACCACCATCAACTAACCACCACCAACTAACCACCACCAACTAACCACCACCAACTAACCACCATCAACTAACCATAAATTAATAAAATACATTCCCAAGCCAAAGCTTGGGAAAGATAACATCAAACTTCAAACAGTACCCGCAGCAGCACCTACTGCTTGTTGATCTGCAATTCCCACTAATTTTGCACTCAATTCCCACAAACGCTGTGCTTTATCATCATCCAAGGCTTCGTTAGAAACTTCTTGCTCAAAAGATTTTCTACCTTCCTTCTGACGATTTCCCCAACTGTAATAAGAACCAGATTTATTATATTCTGGGTCTGCAACTACTGCTGCAACTCTTTCACCTGCTAGTTCTTCAGATACATATCCGCCGGTGATATTCTTTTGAAATAGAGGAAATATTTTCTGAAATAGGGAATAGTGATTGCGGAATAAAGCAGTTTCAGCAACGCATCCGGGATATAGGGAACTAAATACAATTCCTGTGGAATCATGATAGCGTCTGTGTAATTCCCTCATGGTCAAAACGTTGCAAAGTTTACTATCTTTATAAGCTTTACCCGCTTTGAATTTCTTACCGTTAATCATCGAAATCGGTGCTTTAAAACCGGATTCAAAACCTTTTAAATCTCCTAAGTCTGGAGGTGCGGGAATGGGAATCTTTCCTCCCAACTCTTTGGGATTTGCTGTTACTGTTCCTAAAATCACTAACCTGGGTTGAGAAGCAGATGATTTTTGCAAATCTTCCAACATCAAGTTACATAATAGGAAATGTCCCAGGTGATTTGTCGCAACGCTCAATTCATATCCATCTTCACTCCGCATCGGTTCCTTTAACAAAGGTAAATACACCGCAGCGTTACACACCAAAGCATCCAGGGATTTACCGCTTTCTCGAAAAGTATTGACAAATTGACGCACGCTATTCAAAGATGCCAAATCGAGATGCATAATAGTGTAGCTCTCAGGTGACATTCCCACCTCATTAGCGACTTTTTGAGTCTTTTCTAAATTGCGACAAGCCATTACTACGTGCCATCCTTTTTTAGCAAGGGCTTTCGCAGCATACAAGCCAACCCCAGAGGAAGCACCCGTAATAACAACCGTTGATTTGTGATTTTGTTCCATATTCTTAAAACTCTATTTATCAACGTTAGTTATACTAATGTTCTCATAACTCCTTTACTTACTATCATTATTGTTAAGAGTACTTAACGATTATCTGACCAGGAATAGCCGCTTCGGAACCGCATGAATGTCACAGTCACTGGTTGGTGCGTGACGCTACAAGTCTTATGGCTACGTTCAAATTTATTCCGAAGCGTCACACACCCTACAAGAAAATATGCCTTTTTTGCTAAGTCCTTCTGACATCAAACTACTCCAATTGCAAAAGTAAAGGCTAATCGCTTTAAAAAAACAATTAGCCGTGGCACCAGGAAAGTTTAAAATTTTAATTTATTAATTTAGTTGATATATCTCAAACTGTTGTAGAGCAGGCATTATATCCCCTCGAATCTACAACAGTTCAATAGGAATTATCTATACGTTGAGATTGGTATCTACCCTTAATATTTTGATTGAAATACCTACCCACTGCGTCGGATGCATACAAATCTTTCCATGTATCCTCATCTATATCTGAATATTCATATACTGCACCGCTATTAAACTCTATCTGTAAAACTTCATTTTCAGGGCTGTATCCAATAGCATTTGCCATTGTTGAGGCTATTGGTAACATAGCAAACTCTTGTTCTTCTAACAATGGTGGAACTTCGGCAATCAACTCATTTAAATCCTGCAATCCTTCATAAGCCTCTATTGGTGCGGGTATCTCCAATAGCTCTAGTTCGTCACCTCTATCAATTAATAATTGTAAGTATCCGTCAGAGTGAGCGACACCTAATAAATTACTTAAATCGAGCTTGTTAAACTTCATCTATTATGCTCTCCTATTAACAGGTGTAAGTGGAATTTTTTAATCCCAATTGTTTATCTCATAGTACATTGGTATCATAATCTTGTTTTGAAGTCAACAGTTATCAGAGAAGTCGGGTTTTTAGGATAAATATCTGTAGTCACATTCACGTATCATTAGATAAAAATGTAGAGGCGCGGTACTTCACGTCTCTACATTCATGCATCCATGTTTTTGCAAAAAGAAACCGGCTACTTATACTAAACGGAAGATATAGGGATAACGATAGGGTTGCTCTGGTGAGTTTAAAACTTGAACAAGAGCGATAATTGGCATGACAATACTAATTAAACCCAAAACCATTAATAATGGAATACCAATTAGAACTACGGTTAGCATTACACCTACTAATCCATATATGTAAAGATTAATGTGAAAATTCACAGATTCTCTAGCATTCGCCTTTACAACTGAATCTTCTGTGATAAACAAAATTACGATTGGTACGGCAACAGTTACAATCGTAGAGCTAAAGAATATTGCTCCATGACATAGCGCTGACAATAATTTGCGTTGATCTACATTTTCCATGTCACAAATCCTTACTAGAATTTATATATACTTCTACAATCATAATTGTACTGATTTCGTAATGTCATTTAAGTTAAAATGAGTAATTTAAATGTATAACTTTAATTTAAAAAATACATATAATTACGTAAGTAATACCTAAGTGATTTTATCAAGTTTTCTATTTTTAACAAATTAGAACTTAAAGTTAAGAATTATAATTTTTCACGACCAACAAACACAAGAGAAGGGATTGTTTGCGGTACGTAAATATGAATACAAAAAATCTGTAGAGACGTAGCAGTGCTACGTCTCCAATAACATGAAGTCATCACTTCATAACTTCATATTTTTATTCATCAATACCCTGATTGAAAATCTCAGAATATCAGCTAGTAAGAATCTTTTCTTTCAAGATAATACCGTTCCTGAAAATTTTACTAACCAATACGTCTAGCAATGCACATAATCGATTGTGCGGCTTCTGGAGTGTCCGGGTTGATACCTGATAACCGTTGACTTAATCTCAATCTCCAGGAATTCCGACCATTTTTACCCTCAAGTACTTCAACACCTAAATCGTGACTGTGAGGGTACAATTTCACCTCAAAACCCAATGGTTCCAAAGCTTCATAGTATACAGAGGGTGTAATTCCATCCCCTGGTCTTTGGTTATGAATCTCAGTTTTCCAGCGTGCGTATCTTTCTTCATAGGGAATATAATGCTTGCTCCCCAACAGACGATAGAGAGGATACCTAATATCCCGAATAAATAAACCCACTCCTTTTAAATTCCAAGCAGTACGCTGGGGGTCTTGGTCGGTAAACAATAATCCGCCAGGACGTACTAACCGTGCCGCTTCCTGCAAAATTCTACTCATATCATCGCAATGATGAACGGTAGCATTTGCGACTACAATATCTGCAAATCCATCGATGAAAGGTAAATGATGGGCATCAGTCAAAATTGGTGTATAACCAACTTCACGAGCCATTTTGAGAGCGCTTAGAGAAATATCAACCCCAATTAAAAGTTTGGGTAGACCACCCAGCGTTGCATAGACATTACCAGGACCACAACCGATATCTACAACTATTTTGTCATCCCAACTACCCATTACAGCTTGCCACCGTTCTTTAAAAGGTTCGCTGCGATGACTACTTTCAAAGTACTCCTTACCCCATTTAGGATGTCCAAAAAAGAAACTGTTAGCCTGCATACCCTTTGTAAAAACTGGAATTGGACAGGTTGGAATATCTCCTCCTTCCCCATCCACCATCGCATCCGAAGCTAGATAAGGTTTCAACCGCAAAAACGCAGAATCTTCCATTCTTGTTCCTTAAGTATTATTTTCAGGGTTTCAGTTCTATTTACTACTAACTAAACCTGATGGTATCAAATATCTATGTATTACTATGGTATTATTCAAGTAATATACAAAGAAAGATAAAAAGAATTGATAAAGTTATTTTTATTTGAGAAAAACGTACAATAAATAGTACTGAGATAATGATTAACTCCTAACTCTCAACTCTTAACTTTTTCTTGCCATCCCTACCGCCTGGTACCATTTTTTGATAACATCATGAAACCCGATTCTTAACAAACGCATTGATATGAGTAAAGGCACTTTATTTGATAAAGTTTGGGATTTACATACAGTTGGTATGCTTGCTTCCGGACAAACGCAACTGTTTATCGGACTGCATCTGATTCATGAAGTCACAAGTCCTCAAGCCTTTGCCATGTTAAAGGAACGGGGTTTGAAAGTGATGTTTCCTCAACGCACGGTGGCAACTGTTGACCATATTGTGCCTACCGAGAATCAAGCGCGTCCTTTTGTCGATACTTTGGCAGAAGAAATGATGCAGGCTCTGGAAAATAATTGTCAAGAGAATAATATTACTTTTTACAATATTGGCACCGGGAATCAAGGCATTGTTCATGTAATCGCTCCCGAACTGGGATTGACACAACCGGGAATGACTATTGCTTGTGGAGATAGTCACACTTCAACTCATGGTGCATTTGGGGCGATCGCCTTTGGTATTGGCACCTCTCAAGTTCGGGATGTGTTGGCTTCGCAAACTTTAGCGCTATCTAAATTAAAAGTCCGCAAAATTGAAGTTAACGGTAGTTTAAATCCTGGTGTTTATGCCAAAGACGTGGTACTGCATATTATCCGCACTCTCGGTGTTAAAGGTGGTGTGGGATATGCTTACGAATTCGCCGGTACCACTTTTGAGCAAATGAACATGGAAGAACGAATGACTGTGTGTAATATGTCCATTGAAGGTGGTGCGAGGTGCGGTTACGTTAATCCCGATGAAGTAACCTATGAATACCTGAAGAATAAAGACTTTGCGCCCAAGGGTGAAGATTGGAATAAAGCCGTTAATTGGTGGGATTATATCCGTAGTGAAGCGGATGCAGAATATGATGATGTAGTAGTATTTGATGCTATTGATATTGCGCCTACTGTTACTTGGGGAATCACTCCTGGTCAAGGTATAGGAGTTAATCAAACTGTTCCGTTACCCGAAGAACTACCATCTGATGAACGTTTGATTGCCGAAGAAGCTTATAGTTACATGGATTTAGCACCCGGTAATCCCATCAAAGGCACAAAAATCGATGTCTGCTTTATTGGTAGCTGCACCAACGGTAGAATCAGCGATTTACGGGAAGCAGCGAAAATTGCCCAAGGACATCAAGTTGCCTCCGGTGTCAAAGCCTTTGTGGTTCCCGGTTCCGAACGAGTGAAAAAACAAGCCGAAGCCGAAGGTTTAGATAAAATCTTTCAAGCAGCCGGATTTGAATGGAGAGAACCCGGATGTTCCATGTGTTTAGCTATGAACCCCGATAAATTGCAAGGAAGACAAATCAGTGCTTCTTCCTCCAACCGCAACTTTAAAGGAAGACAAGGTTCCTCTTCGGGACGTACATTATTAATGAGTCCGGCAATGGTTGCAGCTGCCGCAATTACAGGTACAGTTACAGATGTACGTGAATTAGTTAGTTGATAATTGTTAATTGTTAGTTGAAAAGAGAAAGGGAAGAGGGTGTTGCTCCGACATTATGAAAGTAGCGAGTTCAGAGTCATAAATAATTAATTGATTAATTTTCTACTTGCTATTTATACTAAAAACGGCTGAAAGTTATACTTTCTGAGTATTTAAAATCTGCATAAGAAAGCCTCTCTCCGTCAAGGAGAGGTTTGGAGAGGGGTTCTATGTTTGAGCCGTTCGCAGTATATTCTTAGCTCCCAATACCCCATGCCCAATCCAAAATCCCAAATCCAAAATCTAAAATTGTCATGACTCAAGTAAAACAAGTTTCCGGAAGCGGTATTCCTTTAGTAGGTAATGATATCGATACAGATAGAATCATCCCAGCCAGATTTTTACGCTGCGTTACCTTTGATGGTTTGGGAGAACACGCTTTTGCTGATGATAGAAAAGCACTTGTAGATAAACATCCTTTTGACCAACCGCAGTATCAAAATGCCAATATATTAGTAGTCAATCGAAACTTCGGTTGTGGTTCTTCAAGAGAACACGCACCCCAAGCTTTAGCTAAGTGGGGAATTCAAGCTTTAATTGGCGAGAGTTTTGCAGAAATATTTTTTGGTAATTGTGTCGCAATGGGTATTCCTTGTGTGACGACACACACTGCTACTGTACAAGAATTACAAATGATGTTAGCAGATAATCCCCAAGTAAATATAACCATAGATTTGCAAAACATGAAAGTGCAGTGGGGTGATTTTTCCGCATCCGTAAACATGGGAGAAGGAGCAAAGAATATGTTTATTTCCGGTACTTGGGATGCCTGCGGTCAGTTAGTAGCAAATGCACCGAAAATTCAAGAGACTACGACAAAATTACCTTACATGAATTGGAGCCATTTATAAAATAATCCAAAGACATTAATTGTTGAAATTGACAACTCTAACTTTGTCCGCTAATGTTTTATTGCCATGATTTGTTTAGAAACAAACAAAATTACAAACATTAATCATTTATTTATGTAAAACTATCGGTAAAATTACTTTGAATAGGGTAGGAAGTAGTTATAGATTATTCATCATACCTTAAAATTGAAACCATGCTGTTAAGGCGATCGCCAAAGCATCAGCGGCATCATCCGGACGAGGAATGTAGTCTAGATCAAGTTCTCGCGCTACTGCTTCTTGGACTTCGGATTTTTCAGCCTTGCCATAACCAGCCAAAGCGAGTTTAATTTGAGCAGGTGCAAATTCTACGAAAGGTAAACGATGCTGCCCCAAGACTAACATGATGATTCCTCTAGCTTGAGCAACCAAAATAGTGTTTGCCATCCGGTAAAAGAAGAATTTTTCAATCGCTACCAAATCTGGTTGGAATTGTTCAATTACAGTATGTAAATCATCGTAAAGCGTACATAATCTTTGCTCAAGTGGAGTCTTAGCAGGAGTACTAATTACCCCAAAATCCAGTAAACTTACTGAACTAGAAGACAAGTTAACTTCACCTTTTTGGCATATAATTACTCCAAAACCTAAAACTGCTAATCCTGGATCTAATCCTAAAATTTTTGTTTGCATTTACTTTACAGTATTTTCATATAACTAGTGATTTTACTTAATCTTTTCGGGAAGTTAATTACATCAGTCCAATCAATTAGATAGAATTGATTATTGTTATAATTCCATTCTTAGATTTGAATGTTCTTAGTGTAAATTTTCAATTAATTATTGTTTAGACCACTGCTTACCATTGCGATATGTCAATTGGTTTTATTAGACAAGCCCTTAACGTCATGCAAGAACAGTCGCGCCGTCGCACTCCTCATCGAGTTAATCAGTGGTTTAAGTGGTTATCCCCTGGGTTATCGGTCAAACGTTGGTTTTTAATGAGTATGGCTGGCGTAGTGCTGGCAAGTCTAGGCTTCGCGATTTGGAGCGGATTAACACCAATTTATTGGGTGTTGGAGTTGATTCGAGGCGCACTCTCCTTAATTACCAATATTATACCTTACTACATCAGCGGACCTGTGGTCATGATTAGCGGTTTGCTGTTGTTGCTTTGGGGACAAAGCCGTACTGTTGGTTCGATTACTCGCGTACTACAACCCGAAGGAAATGAAGACTTAGTAGATGTACTCTTAGCTCATCGTAGATTATATAGAGGACCGAAAATTGTTGTGATTGGTGGTGGTACAGGACTTTCCACCTTGTTGAGAGGTTTGAAAACTTACAGCGCCAATATTACTGCTATTGTCACCGTAGCTGACGATGGTGGTTCATCAGGTCGATTGCGTGAAGAATTTGGCGTATTACCACCAGGAGATATTCGTAACTGTTTAGCTGCTTTGGCAGATGAAGAAAAATTATTGACAGAATTGTTTCAATATCGCTTCAGTGCTGGGGACGGTTTAACAGGTCATAGTTTTGGCAATTTGTTCTTAACCGCAATGAGTGAAATTACTGGGGATTTAGAACAAGCCGTTGCTGCCAGTTCTAAAGTTCTCGCCATTAGAGGACAAGTACTTCCAGCTACTCTTAGCGACGTTCGTCTCTGGGCTGAACTCGCCGACGGTCGTAGAATTGAAGGTGAATCAAAAATTACCAAAGCTAAAGGTAAGGTTGTTAAAATAGGTTGCACTCCGGCGAATCCACCCGGTTTACCTGCTGCACTCAAAGCAATCCAAGATGCTGATTATATCATCATGGGTCCTGGTAGTCTCTACACCAGCGTCATTCCCAATCTTTTAGTACCCGAAATTGCCAGCGCGATCGCCGCAACATCGGTACCGAAAATATATGTATGTAACATTATGACTCAACCGGGAGAAACTGAAGGATATACAGTTGCCAATCACATTCAAGCTATTGATAAAGCTTGCGGACAAAAGCTATTTGATGCAGTTTTAGTACACCAAAAATCTCCCACAGCCCGCGCATTAATCCGTTATGCTAAGGAGAATTCCCACCCCGTGTTTTTAGACCGCGAAGAAGTAACTATCACCGGACGTAGAATAGTTTCAGCTAACGTCATGAGCGAAGATGAAATCGGTTGCGTGCGTCATGATCACCAAAAACTAGCGCAAGTTCTCCTACGTTGGTATGGTGGAACTCCCAAAGGAATGCGAAAGTTGTACAAGATTTTTCATAAAGAATCGACAATTAGTTGATATCAAGTTGATTTCAAAATCAAACAAACAGGCGATCGCATTCGTGACTTCTCTGCCCGGAAAAGGCAAAATGCGTCTCCGGAGGAGATACGGAGACGCGAAGGCAGGAAAAATTTGGCTCGGTAATTCTAGAGCGCTTTAGGAACAAAGACGATGAAAATCCTTCTTGAAGATGCACTCGCAACTCAAAATTTGGGCATTATTCTGGGCAAAACGCTAACTGCCAATAGTGTAATTTTACTAGAAGGTGATTTGGGGACGGGTAAAACGACCTTAGTGCAAGGTATAGGTGAAGGATTGGGTATTAACGAAACAATCGTCAGCCCAACTTTCAATATTATTAATGAGTATAATCAAGGACGCTTTCCCCTTTACCATCTAGATTTGTACCGTTTAGAAACTCGCGAAATACTGGACTTAAACCTCGAAACTTACTGGGAAGGTCTTGAGGTTGCACCGGGAATAGTAGCTATTGAATGGGCGCAACGAATGCCTTATAAACCCTCTTATTATCTCACTATACATTTAACTGACGACAACCGGGACATTCAAGCGTCTAACTCTTCTATACGCTTTGCCGAAATCATTCCATTTAATTGCATTCTTAGCGAGAAAATTCTGAGTTTAACCGAAGAATATCATTGTCAGTAGCAATATGTCTTCTAAAAAATGAACGCTTAGATATACTCCCACAAGTAATCTAGGTTCCTTCTATAGTCCGTTCTATCTGCCACTGCCTCGTTCATCAAAAAAAATGCAGCACATTGTAATTATAATCACCTAACAATCAATTTACAAAACAGAAAGACGTATTCATTTTTCAGTGCTTATTTTATACTAACTATGACGATTGATTAAGTATCATGCCAAACCAAGTAAGAGTTAACAAGGGAGGATGATACCTTAATTAGTCACAAATTTTTCAAGTATTTTATTTTTAGTGTTTTTGTCAGTAGATGCTTGTAAATAATGCTTGTTTACCAAGATTTTTATCATCTTGAACAATCAAACTTATTTATTTTTGTGTTTAGTTTGACACGTTTATTATTGATATGCCTGAGTAATTGCTCGTAAGAGTAAATGCTAGTAATTTCTGGAAAAAAATAAAGTTAATATTAAATTAATCTTTTTTTTTAAGTAGTTTTGCATACTCTTAATAATTGCGATATAAGGATTTTTGCGGTTTGTCAAATGCCATAAATACTGAAGATTTTAATTTTTAACTACAATTAACCCGATTAAAAGCAGAATATATACTTAAAAATAACGGTTAAAGGAGACTAGATATTAGTATAAATAAAAACAATAATACAGTTAAGTGAATTTTGCTAGATGAAAAATAGACTATTTGTAGCTGTAGTTGACTGAAAATTTGACTAATTAGTGCCTTCAAATTACTGGTAAACAAAAATAAAGCGCTTGTGGTTTTCACACAAGCGCTTAAAAGCTTTTTACCTGCTGCCCGAGCTAACGCTCAAAAGTTAAAGGTCTACCTCTGATAGAAGTATTTAACTCACCTTTGTGATAAACAACTTCACCTCCAACAATAGTTGTTACAGGCCATCCCGTTAAATTCCAGCCTTCAAAAGGACTCCAACCGCATTTAGTCGCAAGTTCTTCGCGGCGGACTTGTTTTCGCGAATTTAAATCTACCAACACTAAATCGGCATCATAACCGGGAGAAATTAGTCCTTTATTCGGAATAGAATAAGCAGTCGCAACAGCAGTTGACATCCAGTTAACAACTTGAGCAACAGTACAACGTCCATCAACTGCGGCAGTTAGCATTAAAGGTAAAGAAGTCTCTACACCCGGCATTCCCGAAGGACTTTGAGGATAAGTTTGGGCTTTTTCCTCTAAAGTGTGGGGTGCGTGGTCAGTTGCAATAAAATCAATGACTCCATCCAACAAAGCCTGCCAAAGTACTTGATTATCGTGAGATGTTCGCAAAGGAGGATTCATCTGCGCCAAGCTGCCTATTTTTTCGTAAGCCGTCGTATTTAACAATAAATGTTGGGGTGTTACTTCTGCTGTCACCCAACTGGGTTTATCTTCACGAAGTAAATCTGCTTCCTCTGCGGTAGACATATGGAGAATATGTAACCGACGATGATATTTTTGAGAAAGTTCCAATGCTCTTTTTGTTGCAATCAAAGCTGCTTGGGAGTCTTGTATTTGCGAGTGAATGGCTACATCATGAATATTGGCGAATTCTTCTCTGCGCTGTCTTAACCTGGTTTGGTCCTCTGCATGAACTGCAATTAAAATTTCACCGTTAGCAAATATCCTTTCTAATATTTCTTGAGGATCTACTAGCAAAGGACCATGCATCGAACCCATAAAAATCTTGATTCCTGGAGTAGGGTTAGCGTGTAGCAATTCTGACAAATTATCTGACGTTGCTCCAATAAAAAAGCCATAATTAACAAGAGACTTATTAGCAGCACGTTCTAACTTGTCATTTAAAGCGGCTTGACTAATCGTTAAAGGGCGCGTATTCGGCATTTCCAGGAACGAAGTCACTCCTCCCTTCGCACAGGCACAAGAAGCAGTAAATAAGTCTTCTTTATGTTCCAGCCCCGGTTCCCGAAAATGTACTTGTGGGTCGATAACTCCTGGCAACAAAGTTAACCCCTTAGCGTCAATTGAACGGGTAGCTGTTTCCTCTATCTCTGATGGTGAAACTTTGACAATTTGGCGATCGCGTATCAGCACATTCCCAACGATTAATTCACCATTGGGTAAAATGATGTTCGCACGGCGAATTAGCAAACCTTGAGATGACATGAGAATACACCAAGCTTAAATAACATTAAATTCTGACATACAGCTATCCTTAATTGAAGTTAAACTGATGGAATGCAAAACAATATCTACTATGTGTTATTAACAATGAAGACTGTCTCGCTTTTCAATTACAAAATAACCATGTCAACATGACAACATAACTCGTAACAGCATCTTTGTACAGTTAAGATAAAAAAATACAGTATTTCTAGAAATCAGTCTCTTTTTGAAGCATAATTTAGTTTCTACTTGAGTAATTACATGCAAAATCCAGTGTCTGACCGTCACTCCAATCAACAACCCGATAATTCTTGGTTCTTTGAATTAGGTAAAACAATCGGATTAAGCATCGTGCTTGCTCTTTCGATTCGCACTTTTGTTGCTGAAGCTCGCTGGATTCCTTCCGGCTCGATGGAACCCACTTTGCACGGTACTCCAAATCAGTGGGAGGCAGACAAAATAATTGTTGATAAGTTAAGTTATAATTTTTATGTTCCTCAGCGGGGAGATGTTGTAGTTTTTTCTCCGACAGAAGAACTACGGAAAAAGCAATATGAAGATGCCTTTATTAAGCGGATAATTGGTTTACCTGGAGAAAAGGTAGAGCTAATTGGGGGAAAAGTACATATAAATGGAAAGCCTTTACCAGAGGAAAATTATCTTGGTTCCGCACAAAATACATCTATTGAACTTTGCGGTTATGATTCTGCACAGCCATTTTTGTCTACATCTCAGACTATTCCACCAGATTCCTATTTAGTGTTAGGAGACAACCGTGGGAGTAGTTACGATGGTCGTTGTTGGGGTGTTGTTCCTCGTGGAAATATTATTGGTCGTGCCGTACTTCGTTTTTGGCCTTTAAACAAAGTCGGTGGAATTGATCAAACCCCATTGTATAACGAGGAACTACCTCAAGACAAAATTAAAGCTGAATAAAATATTTTAATACATATCTATTGCTGTCTTTTGAAAAGCAAATTTTTGTAAATAAAGGCAGCTAATTTTTTTGTGAATAGATTTAACTGCGCTTTACTGTCTTGTTTGATGGATTTAAAGAAACGAATAAAAAATTATCAAATTATCGTAAATAGTTAAGCTTTGATTATTTATATATTTATTAATCGGTTATACAACTATTCCCTATTTCATTCTTTTAGCCCGGATTATTGATATCTACAACTTTTAAAGAATAGGATAACAATTACTTTATCATCAAGAGCATACTCATAAATAATTGTAACAAAAATTAATATTTGGTCCAATATATTTGTAGTTTAAAATACATAATATATTTGATAAATTGAGACATGAGCTTACAGTATCAACTATTACATTCAGTTTAGTAAGCAAAATCAAGACAAATTAAGTTCAAACTCCCTTTGACGAGATTCGTAGTCATATCATATTTTAGATAATAAATAAAAGTGAAAAATTCGTAATTAATAAGTCAATGATGATTAAAATTCAGGAATTTAGCTTCTAATTATAGCTTGAATAAATTATGGAATTGACTCAAAAAAATACATCCGGGAATTACTCACCGCATCCTAATAAGCAAGATATTTTAATTATTGATGATACAGCCAATAACTTACGTATTTTATCCTCAATTTTGGCTAAAGTTGGATATAAAGTTCGCAAGGCTTTAAACTGGCAAATGGCGTTCACTGCTTGTCAAACTCAATTGCCTGATTTGATTTTGCTCGATATCATGATGCCAGACATCGATGGATATGAAATTTGCCGACGTTTTAAAGCCAATCAAAGAACTGCCGAGATACCAATTATTTTTATCAGCGCATTAGACGATGTTTTTGATAAAGTCAAAGCTTTTAAAATAGGAGGTGTGGATTATATTACTAAACCCTTTGAATTTGCAGAAGTCATAGTAAGAATACAGAATCAACTTGAATTAAGAAACGCTAAATTAGAAGTATTAAAATTAAATAATCAACTTGAAGAAAGAGTAAAACAGCGGACTTTAGAACTCGAAAACGCCCTTTCAAGACTGCGAAAAGAAATTAATTATCGTCAGGAATTACAAACGAAACTACTGGAAAGTGCTTTACGCGATACTTTGACTGGTTTACCGAACAGGGTATTTTTTATTAATCGATTAGAACAAGCACTAAATCGCGCCAAATTAGAAGCAGATTATCATTTTGCCGTACTTTTTCTAGACTGCGATCGCTTTAAAATTATTAATGATTCCTTGGGACATTTAGTAGGAGATAAATTATTAGTTGCCATAGCCAAGCGCTTACAATCTTCTTTATCACCATTTGATACTTTAGTACGATTAGGTGGCGATGAATTCGGTATTATTTTAGAGAATATCTCAGATATCGAGATGGTAATTGATGTTGCGGAAACCATTTTGAATTCATTAGGAAAGCATTTTAATATATCTAGATATCAAGTATTTGTGAATGTAAGTATTGGCATAAATTGGGGTAGTTTGCATTATGAAAAATCCGAGTATCTCTTAAGAGATGCCGATACGGCAATGTATCGTGCTAAAGCACTAGGAAGAGGAAGATTTCACGTATTCGATCCAGCAATGCATCGGGAAGCTATTCAAATTTTAGAGTTAGAAAATGATTTGAGAAGAGCTTTAGAAAAACAGGAATTAATTGTTTACTATCAACCGATAATTTCGTTAAAAACAGGAACAATTATCGGATTTGAAGCACTTGTTCGTTGGCAACATCCTACCAAAGGGTTGATTTTTCCAACGGAATTTATTTCTGTGGCAGAAGAAACTGGGTTAATCTATACTTTAGATACTTGGGTATTGCAATCGGCTTGTAATCAACTGCGTATTTGGCAAAATCATCCATTGACTCCTAAACCTTTACATATGAGTGTGAACTTGAGTGCAAAATTATTTTTACAACCAAACTTTATCGCGACTATAGACCAAATAATTTACGAAACAAAAATAAATCCTACATTCTTGGAATTAGAAATTACAGAAACTGTAATTATGGAAAATAGTTTAAATGTGAAAACAATTCTTCAAGAACTTAAACAGCGAAATATTAAATTAATAATGGATGACTTTGGTACGGGTTATTCTTCTTTAAGTTATCTGCATAGCTTTCCATTGAATACTCTTAAAATTGATAAATCATTTCTAAATTTGATGCAGGAAAATCATCAAAATGCCAGCTTGGTTCCAGCAATTATTGAAATAGCTCATTCAATGGGAATGAAAGCAATTGCTGAAGGTGTGGAAACTTGCGAGCAATTATCGCAAATTAGAAATTTAAATTGTGATTTTGCTCAAGGAAACTTATTTTCTTCTGCAATGGAACCACAATCAATTTTAGAGTTGATGTTGAGAGCACCTCAATGGTAAATACTAAGCTGCCATAGATACAAAAAGTTAGAGTGTAATTTTATACAAAATGTCCTCCTTAACTAGTTCTACCGCTTCAAATTGTTATCTAATATACTTGTATACGAGTAGAGTAGTCTATTAAAGTGTTATTGCGTACTTTTATTTATGTATAATTACTTTTATTTAGAGTGAGTTTATGATATCGATTTTTTCAAATTTTAATAAATAGACATATAGGAGTAAGTAAGCACAAGCAATTATTGTTGTGCAATAGACTGAGTAAGCTAGACTCAAAGCTTTACAACTATTCACGAAGGAATAACGACAATTTTTAACATGGTTTTACTTAATCAATTATTATTATTTATTTAATGTTGTATGAATGAAAAAACAATACTGATAGCATATTTTTTAGGATAAAAATGTATTCAAATCAAAAGGATAAAATTAATATACTAGTAGTTGATGATACTCCGGACAATTTGCGTCTTTTATCAGCAATGTTAACGACACAAGGCTATGAAGTTCGCAAAGCTTTGAACGGTAAAATGGCATTAAATGCTTGTCAAATCCTACAGCCAGATTTAATTTTACTTGATATCAATATGCCCGAAATGAATGGGTATGAAGTTTGTCAAGAATTGAAAACTGATGAAATAACTTTTGAAATTCCAGTCATATTTATCAGCGCTCTTGATGATGTCTTAGATAAGGTAAAAGCCTTTGATGTCGGAGGTTCGGACTACATAACTAAACCTTTCCATGCAGCAGAGGTGATATCTAGAATAGAAAATCAAATTAATTTACGTCGTTTACAAATAAAACTGTATGAAAAAAATGTCTTATTAGAAAAAGCTTTAGAGGATTTACAAGCAGCACAAGTACAGCAAATTCATCATGAAAAAATGTTTGCTTTAGGACATTTAGTTGCAGGTATTGCTCATGAAGTTAATAATCCGGTTAGTTTTATTTATGGAAATTTGGAACATGCAAGAGAATATATCGAAAATTTAGTCACTTTAGTTGAAACTTATCAACAGGAATATCCACGTCTAACTACAAAGATTCGGGAAATACAACAACAGATAGATATTGAGTTTTTAAAAAAAGATTTACCATCTTTGCTCGATGCGATGTATAGAGGAGTAGAACGCATTCGTTCGATTGTATTAGCACTGCAAAATTTCGCTAGACATGATGAAACCGGCAGCAAACTAGTTGATATTCATCACAGTATCGATAATACAATTATCATGTTGCAGCACAGACTGGAAAAAACTAGATATCGCCAGCAAGCAGTTAAAATAGTCAAAAAATATGGTAATTTACCTTTAATTTCTTGCTATGCTAGCGAACTGAATCAGGTGTTTATGCATTTGTTCAACAATGCTATTGATGCTTTGGATCAACAAGCAGAAAGTTTTTATAAGAAAGAAAAATCTTCTGATTCAACTTTCACTCCCACTATTTGCATCAGCACAGAGGAGATTGAATCCGAGAGTGCTGCTAGAATTTGCATCATTGATAACGGTGTGGGAATGTCAGAAGAAGTTCGCAAATGTATATTTAATCCTTTCTTTACCACAAAACCTGTAGGCAAGGGTCCTGGATTGGGATTATCCATTTGCGATCAAATTATAGTACAAAAGCACTCAGGAACAATCCTTTGTAATTCAACTCCCCAACAAGGCACAGAATTTGTCATCAAAATTCCTTTGAAACAATTTTGATTAAATTGACAATTTAGCTCATCGATTTCTCTGTCACGTAGCATAATAGAAGTGTGACTGATTTATTTGACCCCTTACTATCGCTTAAAGAAGGTCACTGGTTCAAGCTGATTTGCGGAGCCAGCTTCCAACACCTGCCTGCGGTTAGAAGTTTAACATTAGCTTACACGCTGGCTGGAGCTGACTGCATAGATATCGCTGCCGATCCAGCTGTCATTGTAGCAGCTCGAGAAGGGCTACAAGCTGCTGCTTCTTTGGGTGCTAATGCACGACAACGAGGCTTTTCCTATCAAGGAACCCCGTTGTTAATGGTTAGCTTAAACGATGGTGAAGACCCCCACTTCCGCAAAGCAGAATTTGATGCCACTAAATGCCCAAGTGAATGTTCCCGACCATGCGAAAGCATTTGTCCCGCACAAGCGATTACGTTTAATAGTATAAAATATAACTTTAATGGGGTTTTGTCCGACAAATGTTATGGCTGCGGTCGTTGCCTTCCTGTATGTCCGTATGATAGAATAAACGCGGTATCCTATGAAACATCACTAGGAGTAATCGCACCATTGATACTGAAATCTGGGGTTGATGCTGTAGAGATTCATACGACTGTCGGGCGGTTGGCAGAATTCAAGAAATTGTGGCAAACAATTTTGCCATATATTGGTCATTTGAAATTAGTTGCCATCAGTTGCCCAAATGGGGAAGGGATGATTGATTATCTGCATGATTTGTATGATGCGATCGCCCCGCTAAATTGCGTGAATATCTGGCAAACCGACGGTAGATCAATGAGCGGTGATATTGGATCGGGTACCACATTGGCTACGGTGAAATTAGGAGCCAAAGTATTGAGAGCAAAAATACCAGGATATGTGCAGTTGGCAGGTGGTACTAATAATTACACCGTGCCGAAATTGCGGGCAATGGGATTGTTGAAGGAATTAACGAGGTCAAAAAGTCAAGTTATGGGAGAAAATAGTGTTATCTCTCATACATCAGCTCGTTTGGGAACCGAAACATCCGTTGCAGGTGTTGCTTACGGTAGCTACGCCCGAAAACTGCTCTCAAGTGTTCTCGAAGAATTAGAAGAAAAGGAGGTGAATAATTCCAGTGTCAAAGTAACTGCTCGTCTGGAAGAAGAACCAACACTGCTTTGGCAAGCTGTATCGCTTGCTGATTCATTAGTTTCTCAGCTTAAATCATAAATTTTGAGCCCCTCTTGAGCCTTGGCTCGTCCCCTATCTCCAAAAACGTCACCATAAAAAGCATGACGATTACAGACGATCTCCAAAAATTATTAGCCATATTGCCCCAAGACTTACAGGAGATGCTAGAGCAGCATCCTCAAAGAGATAGTTTAGTAGAAGTGGTCTTGGATCTGGGTCGTCGCCCAGAAGCACGTTTTACGGATGGAGCCGAATATCTTAGCGAAATACCCGTTACCCAGCAACAAATAGATGATTGCATTGTGCAAGTGGGAACTTTCGGTGGAGATAATCGCGCAGGAATAGAACAAACTTTACATAGGATTAGCGCCATTCGCAACCGCACCGGCAAGATTATCGGTTTAACTTGTCGCGTCGGACGGGCGATATATGGAACGATTACCATGATCCGCGATTTGGTGGAAAAAGGTCAATCAATTCTGATGCTGGGTCGTCCAGGTGTTGGAAAAACTACTGTTTTAAGAGAGATTGCCCGCGTTTTAGCGGATGAACTTGATAAAAGAGTGGTAATCATTGACAGTTCAAATGAAATTGCCGGAGATGGTGATGTTCCCCATCCCGCCATTGGTAGAGCCAGACGAATGCAAGTTTCTCATCCCAACCAACAACATCAAGTAATGATTGAGGCAGTGGAAAACCATATGCCGGAGGTGATAATTATTGATGAAATTGGTACGGAATTAGAAGCATTAGCATCTCGCACTATTGCCGAACGTGGTGTGCAGTTAATTGGTACGGCACATGGTAATCAAATCGAAAACTTGATCAAAAACCCGACCCTTTCCGATTTAGTCGGGGGTATACAGGCTGTGACGTTGGGAGATGACGAAGCCAGGCGGCGAGGCTCTCAAAAAACGGTTTTGGAACGCAAAGCGCCTCCTACCTTTGAAATTGCTGTGGAAATGCAAGAAAGGCTGCGTTGGGTAATTCATGAAAGCGTTGCTGACACTATTGATAGTCTTCTCAGAGGACGACAGCCCAGCCCACAAGTTAGAACCATGGATGAGAACGGTAAAGTGGGAATTGCCCGTCACTTAACTGCTATTAACGGTGGTGCTGCACAAACTTTAACAGGAGAAGAAACTTTTCGCGGGCGCAATTCTGCTAGATCCAACAGCTGGAGAGAATCCGGGCAAATGCGTCCTTTAGTGCCATTAAATGCCGAATATCAAGTTGCTAATGGTTCCGGACGTAGCGAATTTGACCGTTTATTGGATCAATCTTTCAATAACTCAAATGGGTTTGAGAGCAACGGGAATAAAGACTCCGGACCAAATGGTGAAGATTTACCTTTACATATTTACCCTTACGGCGTTAGTCGCTCTCAATTAGACCAGGTAGTTGGGGTACTTCATTTACCTGTAGTCTTGACAAAAGATATTGATAGTGCGGATGCAATTTTAGCATTGCGATCGCACGTCAAAAACCATGCCAAGTTACGGCAAATGGCTAAGGCTCGTCAAGTGCCGATTCACATGATTAAATCTAGCACCATTCCTCAAATTACCCGTGGTTTACGACGGTTGTTAAATATGGACGACCCCGAAGTTACCGACGAGCGGGAATTGGAATTATTTCTTCATCAAGGCAGCGATGATGAAATTGACGCTTTAGAAGAAGCTAGACTTGCGGTAGAACAAATTGTCATCCCCAAAGGTCAACCAGTAGAATTACTGCCGCGTTCGTCGCAAGTGCGTAAAATGCAGCATGAATTAGTCGAACATTATCGACTTAAATCAAACAGTTTTGGGGAAGAACCAAATCGGAGGCTACGGATTTATCCTGCCTAAATTTTCCCGATCTCTTTTTTTTCACCAGTGTGCAGCATAACAAACCCCTTCTTCCTTTAGGTCGAGGGGGATTTTGATTATTCACTATTACAGACAAGAATAATATCATAGCACAAATTTAAGAGAAAGTTAATTAATGGTTAGCAATGGTTTGTTTTTTGGTTAATTATTTGATTGGTAGTTTGCGGATGCGGATATTGTCGTCTTGTATCGTGACAGCAGCACCTTGATTAAGAATCTCTTCTATTTGAGGTAGAGCGCTGAGAATTTTTTGGGTTACGGTTTCTGGGTCTGTAAACGACAATCTTAAAGTAATCAAACTTGGTCGATCATAACTACCCACCGCTAACAGCATAGAAAAATCCAAATCGTGGCTTAGAATTACTCTTTCTTCTTGACGAGCAAATTCTAATATTTCCAAATCCGATGCTGTGGGAGGTAAAATTTCAGAGACTCGGATTATATTCCATCCTTGGATCTGCAAACTGCTTACAGTCACCGGAGAAATATTCATGTCCGCCAGCAGCTTGATATTAGTCACTTTACACCCTTCAAGCAGTCGGAATTATTTGGATTTGCTCGGAAACTACCCAGGCAGCATACTTAAGAGCTTGGTTAACGTCTTCGGCTTCTAGTTCTGGATAAGCATTTAATACATCTACCACGGAACTACCACCTGCGAGCATTTTGAGAATAACGCTAACGGTAATTCGCATACCTCGAATTGTCGGTTGACCCAAGCAAACATTAGGATTAACCGTAATGCAGTTAAGATTTTCCATGTTTCAACTATGTAATTGGGTTTTAGCTTTGATTATAGTGGTTGTTGGAAGTGAGGTAAGCAAAAACTAAAAATTGTAATTGTTGATATAGTTACTCTAAGGAGCTAGGTTTGATCTGTTGTAGCTTCTGGAGCCTGTCAAGTGCATCATTGTAATCATCTATAAATCCAAACCCCCAACATAACCAATGCACCCTAATATCTGGTATCCCTTTACTCAAGCCAAAACATCTCCTCCACCTTTAAAGGTAAAATCCGCTCGTGGAATTTGGTTGGAGTTGGAAGACAAACGCAAAATTATGGACTGCATTTCTAGTTGGTGGGTGAATCTTCACGGACATTCCCATCCTAAGATTGCAGAAGCGATTTATCGTCAAGCGTTGGAGTTGGAGCAGGTGATTTTTGCTGGATTTACTCATCAACCAGCAGAAAAACTGGCAGAAGAATTAGTTAAAAAACTTCCAGATGGATTGAATCGAGTTTTCTATTCCGATAACGGCTCAACTGCGGTAGAAGTTGCCTTGAAAATGGTTTATCAATATTGGGTAAATCAAAATCAACAGCGTCAAAAGTTCATTGCTTTTCAAGGAGCGTATCACGGAGATACTTTTGGAGCAATGTCTGTCGGTTCGCGATCGCTATTTTCTCAAGTTTTCTCTGATATGTTGTTTGAGGTGGATTTTTTACCTTTCCCTGAAACTTATATCGGTGATAGTTGTGTTGAGGAAAGGGAGGAAAAAGTTTTAACTATATTTAAAAAAAAATTAACACAAAATCCTCAAAAGTATGCTGGCGTTATTATTGAACCTTTGGTGCAGGGTGCTGGTGGAATGCGGATGTGTAGAGTGGAGTTTTTGCAGAAATTACAGCAAGTAGTTAAGGAATTTGATAGTTTATTGATTTTCGATGAAGTGATGACTGGGTTTGGTAGAACTGGGGAATGGTTTGCTTGTCTTAAAAGTCAAGTTACACCGGATGTTATTTGTTTATCAAAGGGGATTACAGGAGGTTTTTTACCGTTGTCAGTTACTATATGTTCGGAGCAAATTTACGATACTTTTTACAGTGATGACCCGATAAAAACACTGTATCACGGTCATAGTTACACGGCGAATCCTTTAGGATGTGCTGCTGCTTTAGCTTCTTGGGAATTGATGATAGAAAATCAATCTGCTTTTAGCAATATGGAAGCGAAACATTTACAACATTTAGAAGTATTGCATGGAAATTCAAAAGTTGAAAAGTTGCGAGTAACGGGTACAATTGCAGCGATGGAGATTGTAAATACGCAAGAATCGGGATATTTAAATCAAATTGGTTTGGAAATTAGAGAAAAAGCTTTAGAAAAAGGTTTACTTTTACGTCCTTTGGGAAATGTACTTTATATCATGCCACCTTATTGTATTTCCGATCAGGAATTATCGGAGATTTATGAGGGGATTTTTAGTATTTTGCAGAGTATTTAGATTGGATTGGGAAAATAGAAAAGTAGATGTTCCTGATAGATTTAATCATCGATTATTTAAAAACTAAATAATCGGAAACTAAATGATGACTTTACACACTGAAGCCAGTTTCAAAGTAGTCTGATTCAAGTTGACCAGCATTTATTCCTGTTAAAGATGCCAAAATTTCACCACTGCTAGTAATTGAAATTACCGCATTATTACCGTTTTGGGTAATGGTTAGCTGTTCAAAGCTCAAACCGCTACCTAAACCAATTGTATCTTTTTCAAGTTCAAAGTCGGTGATGGTGTCTCTTCCTTGACCTCTTGCTAATACAAAAACATCATCATCTGCACCACCAGTGAGGATATCGTTATTCAAACCCCCAATTAGTGTATCATCGCCACTTCCACCAATTAAAGTATCTATTCCGTTGCCACCATTGAGAAAATCATTATCCTCTCCAGCATTAAGGGAATCATTACCAGCACCACCTAATAAAGTGTCATTACCTTGTCTACCAAACAAGGTATCAGCTCCATCTCCACCGTTCATTTCGTCATTACCTGCAACACCTCCATCGAGAATGTCGTTACCAGAACCACCGAGAAGAGTGTCGTTACCATCCCCACCTAGTAAGTTATCTCCTCCACTACCACCATCGAGGAGGTTATTACCTTTACCACCGATCAGACGGTCATTTCCAGCTTCACCGTATAGAGAATCATCTCCTTCTCCACCAGTTAAGGTGTCATTACCAGCAGCACCTCTGAGAGTATCATTACCTTCCAAACCAAAGATATTGTCGTTGTTTAGAGTACCTTTTAAGTTGTCATTGCTTGGTGTTCCGTTAATTACAGCCATGATTGATCAATTCCTTGGTAAATAAATAATTATTCGGTGAACTAATAGTTAAGTTAAGAATCTTCGATGAGAATCAAATGAAATTTTTATGAGAAAAGTCTTATTTATTACCTATTCCGTAACCAGTAATACAAACATGACCGCGAAATATGGTATGTAGCGGTTTAAGTAAGCAGAAAGTTTTTAAAAACATGATTTTAACGTGATTATGGTCGGTAGGATAAGAAGTCGGGTTTTTATGAATGTTTTCTGATGCGACAAATATTTTTCCTAAAAACCCGACTTCTGTGACGATTACCAATTACCCATTACCCATTACCGATTAACAAATTATTTCCCCTCTTAAAACTGTGACAGCTTGTCCACTAAGAAAAACTCTATCTTCTCCAGGATATTTTACCTTTACTACACCACCACGACTTGATGCTTGATAAGCTAAAAATTCGTCTTTATTTAACTTATTTCTCCAAAAAGGTGCAAGACAGCAATGAGCAGCACCTGTTACGGGGTCTTCATTAATACCTAATCCCGGACAAAAGAAGCGGGAAACAAAGTCATATTCTGAGCTATTATCACCGATACTAGTAACAATTACTTGGGGAAATTCTTTTGCTAAAAGTGTAAAATTTGGCTGTATTTTTCTAACTAAATCTGCTGATTCCACTTCTACTAAATAACCTAAAGAATTTTTCATTACCGTTTTAATCGGTACTCCCAAAGCTTGATTAAGTTCCGCAGTTGTGGAAGTTGTTTCTGATAAATTAGCGGGAAAATCTAACTCAATCCAATCTTCTTGCTTTTTAGCAATTAATAAACCGCTTTTGGTATGAAAACGGGCTGATTCGTTGGGAGAAAGATGATTTTCTGACCATAAAACGTGAGAACTTGCAAGGGTAGCGTGACCACACAATGGTACTTCTGTTGTAGGAGTAAACCAGCGTAGATTGTAACCGTCTTGTTGTTTTACTAAAAATGCGGTTTCGGATAAGTTCATTTCTTGCGCTACATTTTGCATCCATTGGTCATTTTTAGGAGCAGGTAAAACGCAGACAGCAGCGGGATTTCCGGTGAAGGGTTTGTTGGTAAATGCGTCCACTTGGATGATGGTTTGTTTCATATTCTTTTATTTTTAAACGCAAAGGTACGCGGAGGTTAGCGCAAAGGTACGCTGAGAAGATGCTTTTTAAGTAGTTTACCTAAAATAGAGATTCCTAACTCAATTTCTGATTCAGAGGAGTTAGAAAAACTGAGTCTCATTGCTGGATAACCTTGTTTTTTTGGGAAAAATGCCGAACCGGAAGCGAATAAAACGTTTTCTTCTATTGCTTGTTTTCGGATTTGTGAAATATCAAAATTAAGTGGTAATTGAACCCAGAGAAATAATCCACCATTCGGAACTGTCCATTTAGCTTCTTCTGGGAAATAATTTTCCATTGCTTGTAGCATTATATTACGACTGAGGAGGTTTTCGGTTTGCAATTTTCTACGATGACGGCGATAATGTCCGGAAGCAAGATATTCGCTGACTATTGCTTGAGAAACTGTAGATGTATGAACATCATGCATTAATTTACGTTCAACTAAGGGTTGATAATGTTTTCCCGTTACTACCATATAACCAACTCGTAAGCCGGGAATTAATGTTTTAGAAAATGTCCCAGCGTAAGTTACCAAATCTTGCTTATCTAAAGCTTTGATCGGTGATGGTACTGGTTCAAAATTTAATCCTTCGTAGGCATTATCTTCTAAAACTGGACATTGGTATTGTTCTGCTAATTGTAGAAGTTGTTGACGATGACTTTGTGATGTAGCGATTCCTGTAGGATTATGTTGAGTGCTAATAGTATAAATCAGTTTTGGACGATGACTTATCAGATATTTTTCTAATAATTCAAGATTCATTCCTTCAGCATTCATGGGAATACCAATGATTCTAGCTCCAATATTTTCTAAAATTGCGATCGCGCCGTGGTAAGTTGGAGATTCGACTATTACCCAATCACCTTTTTGCAAATAATATTGCATTGTTAATGCTAAAGCTTGTTCGCAGCCGTTGGTAATAATCAAATTTTCTGACGTGACTTCTAATCCTTGTTGTACCAAAATTTGAGCGACTTGTTTGCGTAAAGTTAATTGTCCTTGAGGTACATCGTAAGCAAATAAACTATCAACAGCATTGGTAATTGTACGTCTACCAATTAATGCTATATCTTGAGGAGGACGAGGTACACCATAGCTAAAATTAATCATTTCTTTTTTAGCTTGTGCTTGTACAGCACTCATATGAATTTCAAAAAAAGAACTTCCTGCACCTTCGGAAATAATTACGTTTTGTGCTGGTGCAAAAGTTGATTTTATATTAGTAGAAATAATATTTGATTGATTAACAAAATAGCCGGAACCTTGACGAGCAAAAATAATTCCATCCGCTTCTAAAATACTGTAAGCTTCCAGAATTGTTAATTTATTTACTTGCAACTTTTCTGCTAAACAACGAATTGAAGGTAAACGTTCTTCTGGTTGTAATGCTCCAGATTTAATTAAACGACTGATTCTGTCTGTAATTTGTAAATATATCGGTTTGCGTGACTTTCTATCTAAAGGAATCTTCACGGCTCAGTACTGAATGACTATTTAAATTAAAATATATGCGATTTTTTACCACTATACACGGTACAGTTAAGAGTTTTTTGACTAGTACAGTAAGATTTATTCATAACTGTACTAGTCAAATTTAGCCAATCTGTATCTTTTCAGATAATTAATTAT
>JAYKJL010000254.1:0-7097 GCA_035285725.1 Nostocales cyanobacterium 94392
GAACAATTCTTCTATTTCATTGATTTCTAATCTTAGTTGGTGACGTTTGAGAAAGTCGCGAATTAAGTCGATTATTGAAATTTGGTAAAAGCGGAGTTCTACAAGGATTGGGATTTGCTGGTTTTCTCCGCTAGTTGTTGAGATTGCGTCGTTCCGCTCCGCTTCTCTCGCAATGACAACTTCTGCTGATTCCAACAACACCCGCAACAAAGCCGTGGATTTACCAGAACCCGGACGACCGATTAATAATACATGATTAACAGCATATTTACGTAAGCCTTCTATAACCGTTAATCGTTCGGTTTTTTCTTCTTGCTGCTGCTTAACTTTCTCTTCCATCAACCCGCAATCAAACAATGGCGATCGAGACAGCGTAGCTGAACGCCCTTTTTGCTCATGCCGTTGCTTCCCCACCACATCAGTTATGGTGTAACAGTTCCACCATTGAGCATAAGTATCGCGGATCGATTGTAGATAAGCGTTGAAGTTAACCACTTTTACAAATTAAAGGTAATCCAGTAGAAGTAGTATTAAAACTCAACTACATAATTAAATTAAGGAATATTACTGAGATTATAGCGAATTTAATCTCTTATGTTTTACGGAGATTTGACGATCGCAATTTCGCGATAAGTTTCACCTCACCCCCTATCAACACTTCTGCAACTGACTCAAATGCACCACAATCTCATCAATTGCATTTCTCACGGTTCTAATCGGCTGTTCGGTTTGATTCACCATAATACTAAATACCATCGGACCATAATTAGGTGCATTTACATAACCAGCAAGGGTGACAACACCTGTCATAGTTCCAGTTTTAGCTTGCAAATCCAAATCGGGTATATTGCTAAAACGATTTTTTAAAGTACCATTTTTACCCGCAACTGGTAGAGAAGCACGGAAAATTCCAGCGTAGGGAGATTTAGCCATGCCCTGCAATGTCTGCACCAAAGCTTGAGGACTAATTAAATCTTTGCGAGATAAACCCGAACCATCTACTATTTTATAAGTTGTGGGGTCAACTCCGATGCTAGATAAGCTGGTTTTCATCACTTCTAAACCCGCTTGCACTGTAGTTTGATTGTTCGTTAAGGGCTTTTTAACAGCTAAGGCTTTCAACAAAGCTTCTGCATACAAATTATTACTATTAATATTCGTCTCTTTAATCAACTCGGATATCGGTGGAGATTCTACTGCTGCTAACTCACGAACATTATTAACACTTCCCTGGTAAGATTTTGCCACAGAAATTCCTTCCTTTGCTAAACTTTGACGGAAATGTTGCAAGAAATTCTGTATCGGATCAAAAACTGCGATCGCAGTGACATCGGGACTGGAATCTTCCGCAAGTTGTCCTTTTAAATACAAAGTTTGTCCTTTTAAATCCCGTTGAATTTCGATATAACCTTTTTCACCTTTAGCTACTGTCACCGTTTGATTGACAATTTTCCACTCAGATGCGTCTATTGGATTATCCCATTTAAATAATAAAGGTCTACCAACTGTTTGAGGAAATAATCTAAACACAGCCGCATTTTCATTTAAAATCAAGCTGTTAACTGGTGCGCCGTAATAAAATTGGACATCTTCCCACATCCAACTCGGTTCGACAGCTTCACCTTTAAAATAACTATCATTAACTATTAACTGATTAATTCGACGCACACCTTTTTCTCGCAACTGTTTCGCTAATAATGCAAGTTGTTCGTTTTTTAAACTAGGATCTCCTCTACCTACCACTTGGACAACACCATTACCGTCACCGTATACAGAAGTCCGAATCCGATAATTGGGACTAAGTGTTTGTAATGCAGCGGCTGTTGTCATCAATTTAGTAACAGAAGCCGGAGTAAAGTATTTATTAGCATTTTGGCTGTAAAGTATTTGCGGTGAATCCAGATTTTGTACCAAAATACCCCAATGAGTTCTGCTAAATTGGGCGCGATTTGTCACAGCATCAACATTAGAACTTAATTGAGAAGCACAAAATCTGTTTCCCGGCGTTGTGGGAATATTTCGAGGAGTTACAGGTATAGTCGTATTCGGAACCGGAGGAGAATTTCGAGGAGTTGTTGGGATTACAACTCCTGGCTTTGTTTGTGCAATTGCTGCTTGCTGATTGACACCAATTTGAACGCCGAGAAATAGTAGTAATAAACTTAGAGAAGACTTTGTAGACATTCTAGTAACGGTGATTCGATGTATTTTTATGAGTGTTTTAGCGTTACTGAGGTTCCGCGAATGTTGTCATTAAAACATAAATAAAACACAAATATACTCATATAAAATCATCTGCTACACAAAGTTTTTTCTCCCCATCTCCCTACTCCCTACTCCCTAGTATTTCAAATGCCAATACTTATAAGCAGCGTAAGCAAAAGTCACAACTCCGGTGATAATGGCAGATTCATCAACTTCAAACTTGGGATGGTGTAATGGATAATTGACCTTTCGATCTGGGAAACCTACACCCAAACGAAACATCGAACCGGGGACTTTATCTAAATATATCGAAAAATCCTCAGCACCAAGAGAAGGTTCGGGTAAAACTTGAACGCGATCGCCACCCCATGCTTCTTCTGCTGCTGATTGCAATATTTGAGTCAGTGCGATATCATTTTGTACACTGGGTATTCCTTGACGATAATTGACTTGATATTTCGCATCATAAGTATCACAAACATTTTTAACGATATTTTCAATCCAGTGTGGTAATTCTGCACGGCTTTCTGGATGCAAAGAACGCACCGTTCCTAACAAGCGTACAGAATCGGCGATGATATTAGAAGCTCTACCACCATTAATCTGTCCGATACTCAATACTACCGGACGTAACGGATTCTGAGTACGGCTAATAGCTTGTTGCAATGTAGTAATTACTTGGGCAGCTATCCAGATAGCGTCTATTGCTTCATGAGGACGTGCGCCGTGTCCCGATTCACCAGTTATAATAATCTCTATATCGTCTGCTGCTGCGGTTAATGCACCATAACGTACACCAACAGAACCAGCAGGTATAGAAGGAAAAACGTGAACTCCTAAAATACCATCTACATTATCCATCGCTCCATCTGCAACCATCCAACTTGCACCTTGAGCGATTTCTTCTGCTGGCTGAAATAAAAACCGGATTTTCCCGGTTATCTCTTGTGATATTTGAGACAAAATCATTGCTGCGCCCAAACCCACGGTAGTATGGACATCATGACCGCAAGCGTGCATAATTCCTTGATTGCGAGAAGCAAAATCCAAGCTTGTTAATTCCTGAATCGGTAAAGCATCCATATCGGTACGAAGAGCTAAAATACGCTTATCGTTACCATTACCTTCAAGTTCCCCAATCACCCCAGTTTTACCGACATTTTCCTCTACGTGAATACCGTTAGAAGACAAAACCCCAGCCACAAAAGCAGCTGTTTGGAACTCTTCACCACTGAGTTCTGGGTGAGAGTGAATATGACGACGAATTTCAATTAAACGCGGTGCTAATTCTACTGCTAAATCTTTGATACGAGAAAGCATTGATTAATTATTTATGGGAACTTTTTTTCTATGATAAATAAGTGTAAAACTAATTACTGTTAAAATTATACAAATTCTGTAGAGATTACTTGGTTGAAGGGATTGTCAAAAAGTTCTGACGCTCAACACATAGGGAAGTGCGGGATTTAGAGGCGGAAATTCAAGTGGATTTGGATGAGTTGGAGAAGTTGCTGGGATGATTGACAGGAATTGATTTCTACATTTTTTGGAAAACCGAAATCTTGTAGAGACGCAAACCCTTACATCTCTACATTCTTAGGTTTTTATTTATCTGTATTAACTTTTGCCGCAACTAACCGCACCAATTCAATATCCACATCTAAAGACTCAGCGATTTGTTCTACAGTTGCACCCAAATTCAACATCAAAGGAACCGCTTCTAATTTCCCTTCTAACTTTCCTTCTATTTTTCCTTCTAACTTTCCTTCTTGTTTACCTTCTTGTTTGGCTTCTTGGTAAACTTTGGTTTGTTTCAACTCACTAAATCCAAACATTTGCTCTATCTCCTCTCTGCTTTTTTGGGGAAATTTGTAGACGATAATGGTTTCTATTAATTCGAGAAGTTCCCGTTGGGTTCTTTCCGATTGTATTTGTTGTTTAGCAAGATCGATTAACTCTCTGGCTTTGGTGACAGCAGTAGATTCTGGCTCTACTACTAATTTAACAGTTCCAATCGCAATTGATGGTGATGCTGGGGAGTCAAGTTCATCCAGGTAGATGCGGGTAACTCGTCCAGATGTAATTAATTCTATGTATCTTTCGGTTTCACCTGTGTCTATGTTGCGACTGGGATATACTACAACTCCACGCCAATTGTTGGTAAGTTGGGTTTTGTCGAGGTAAAGAAAGATTTCCGTAAATAAGCGAGAGTAGAATTTTTTATCGGGTTGAAATTGGACTTCGACGAAGTATATAGGAGATGCGGGGTTGCTTTTGGGGAGAAACACACCATCGATGCGGAAGGCTAATTGTTTGACTTCGACGGAGGAAAATTGGTAGGTATTGGCGGTTTCTGGGGGTTGGTTGATGAGTTCAAAGAAGATGCTGGGGAAGCTTTGGAATAAGCGGTAGAAGATTGTGTCGGTTTTCATGCTGGTTGGTGTTGGGTTGGCTGGTGCAATTCTTGATTTCACAACCATTGGTTTATGATTATCGAAACGCCCTTTCTGGAGGGGGTTTGGGGGAGAATCCCCCAACTTAAGAGGTTTTTCCCCAGCAGATAAAGCTTAAAGCAGTAAATTGTTAACTGATAACTGTTAAAGCAGCGTTAGACGACCATCATTTCGTAAATATACACCGCGATCGCCACCGATACGCCATTCAGGACGTAATTCTACTTTCAAGGTAGCAAAGTTCGGTTTGGAAAGGTTTGCTTTTAACGATAATCCCTTTTCGTTCCAGAAAACTACTGATACATTTGGTTCTGTACCATTTCCTTGTTCTAATCGTACTTGCTGTCCCGGTTGCAAAGGAATTGGGTTAGTACTTAACGGTTTTTCAATATAAATTAAATTTGGTGTCCTGTTGACTACTTCCACTCGAATCGGTTTACCAGGTGTAAATTGAATCGGCTTTGCACCGCATTTAGAAGCACAGGTTCCGGCTATGGTAGGACTTGGGTTTTGAGTAAATCCTAATATCAGCGATGTTGTTATTAAGCTTGCAGATAAGAATTTTGACATGACGGACTCGATTTGCAGAAGTAAATTTTATGTAAATTTGAATACTTCAGCCTAACACCGACTCCATTAATTTGAGTAGCGGTACAGTATTATTGCAGCGGTTGCCAAGCAGCATCAAGAAGAGTTGCACACTTTTAGCGTGGGAATTGCTGGAAGCCGCGATTTAGAGGCAGCTCGCTTAGTTAGCACTCATTTAGGAACTATCTTTATCCTCCAGAGAGACGGAATACAGAGGATGTAGAGAGATTTCCCATTCGTTACTGGGGTGGAGAAGAAATTGACCGCTTTTTGAGAATAATTACCGAGAGTATGAACGTAAAAGTCGGAGAATTCCAACTTTGCGATCGCTCGATTTTAGTAGGTCGATTTGTTTAGATAAATGTCGCATTTTTTTGGAGAAATTACCGGCTTTTCACGAATTACGAATTACGTTACTAAAGCCGAGTCGTGCCGCGCTGAAAGGGTAGCATCTCCCGGAGGGAGATATTACGAATTATATTCACTCTTCCTCAACTGCTTACAATTCCAAATCCCAAATATCAACCAAAACGCCAAAATTGTTGATGTCAACAACAATCCAATGCTAATTTAAGGTGTACGGAAAATTTTTCGCTGGCTTTAAATGAGATTAACTTCAGTTACGCTAAATTGAATTTTGCCCTCTTTAGTTCTTTCTAAGGGAAATATTAATGAAAGACGCGACAAAGAAGCTAAGTTAAAACTTTATTCTCTCAAAGGAGTTAGGGAATATTGGATTGTCGATTGGCGATAATATTAAAATTAATTACGAATCAAAACAATGGGTGCGGTTGCCTGTCAATAATGCAGGAATAGCGATCGCCTTATTAAGGTCAGCGGAGGGAGGGAGCGATCGCATAACTATGCAGCTTTTAAATCTTCTAAAGTTAGCCGATCGCGCAAAAAACGCTATTTTCTCAATTCATACACCCGCAGCCATTCTTGTTGTGTAACTTTGTAATTTGTAGAATTTGGTTGACGAATTACTGTTAATGTTTTGAGTACTGGGTCAAGCTTAAGGTCTTCTTTTAACAATGGCTTGTCTATCAACTTACTGGTAAAGCGAATTTTGGCACAAGGCTTAGTACCAATACGACTTGTATCAATCCAGTAGCCAATATCAGGTGGATTTTTGATCAGCTCAGGAGATTTGATAATTTCAGCTATGCCATAAATTCCTGCTTTATCCCCAGATTTCCAAATCAGTACCCCATCACCAGGAACCATGTCTAGGGCATAGCGTGTTGTTAGCCAAGGCATTTGTTCAAAGTCGCGGATACCTTCAATGATACGGTAATATTTGGGATTGCCTTGAAATAGCCAGTAACTCATTGTTTGGTAGAATTCCTCTAAGAATTTAGTGGGAAGTGCGATCGCTTTTGGTACGTGATTCTTGTTTATCTTTGAGCTATACCATCGGCAATTAATGCTTCTCTATATAACCAAGCTTCTCTAGCTGTTTTAAAACCATCCATCCACTTCTTTTCTTTCGTATCTTTAATTCGATATCCTACTCCCCAAGTATCATTTTCAAAGCAATAGTATATTTTATAAAGCATTACGGGTTGAGCAAAATCATTTCCACAATCACCATCATGTTCTATCAAAGAACCATCTTCTTTAATACCATAAAATCGACGCTTTTCTTTGTTGATATCAACTTCTAAAATATCCCCTAAATGGTTAGAGTGTAAAATAATAATTCCATTTTCTTTGACCGTATGAAAGTTTCTGTTATGCTTAGACATTGCACTTTCCTTATATCAATACCCTTAAATTTCTGAACAAATACTCATTTACCCACATTAACCAGAGCAACCAATATATTCTTTAATAATTAGCTTCAATTCT
>JAYKJL010000255.1:0-6408 GCA_035285725.1 Nostocales cyanobacterium 94392
TAATTCAACCTACTCAAAAATCCGGTAAGTATCGAGTTAATGTTTCAAAGTTTGAAAGCATCAAAACGAAATTTATAAATTAATTTCATTGATAAGTTCTACAAAAGCTTCCATTGATGAAACTGCAATCGCATTTCTGTGAAATCTCTTGAGTACAGATACATCATTGATGCGATTAATATTTTCAAGAACGTTAGACGGTATTTCGCCAAATCGCACTGCTAGAACTTCAACTACACTTTCGCGAGCAATTTCAACCTTACCTTCTTCTATACCTTCTTGCTTCGCCAAACGTTCAATACTAGTTACGTAACGCATTCTACCTGCTTCCTCCTCGCGTTTAAGTTCTGCTTTAAAATCCGCCGCTAGTTCTTCTGGTAAAGACATTAGCCAATCGATAAACCGGAATAATGCAATAACTTCTTCTCGGCTATATCCTTTTTCAAACAACATTCGTACTAGTCTTAGCTTCCACTGTAACCTACTTTCAGGGTTTTGGTTTGTGGCTTTGGTACGTAAATGTGCCATGACAACAATACTGAAAGGATTTGTTGTTTGCTCTAAGGTTTGCCATTGGGATTCATAGTCTAATAATTTCACAACTGGGAATTCCAAGCTTAAGCGACATTCTCCAAGCGAATACCCGTAACTTGATGGTCTCCAATTTGGCTGTTCGTCTGCAAGTACGGCTAAACTAATAACTTTTGTTTTGTGTCGGTCAAACAAACGGTAATGATAAATATACATTCGTTCGGGAAAGTTCTTATCGAATTGGCTCTGGACTTCGATATGAACAAGTATCCAAGCTTCTTCACCATTGAGTAAGAAAACCTTAACAACTTTATCGACTAAGCGTTTTCCAATTTCTGCATCTGGTTCTAATTTCTGTAGTTCACTATCTAGAAATTCATAGGGTTTTGTCCAATCGATAATAGAATATACTGTTGGAAAAAAGAAGTCTAAAAAACTAGGAAAAAAGTCTTCAATTATTTCCTTCCAAGGATTATCATACTCTGTTCTTTTTTTAGTCATCAGTTATTTGTTTGTAAGAGAACTTATTTAAAATCATAGTTTACATTGATAACAATAATACAAATTATCTCAAACCTAAAAAATATTTTACAATATTAACATTTTCGATACTCATATATTAATTTATAATGCATATTTTTGTCTTAATAATTGTTATCTTAATTTAAACTAATCATAGTTCTGGTACTTCTAAATTAGGCTTACTACCTGCATAGTGTTTATAAATAACTTCTGGAGAATTACCAACCCATTTTCCTATATCCTTCGCATCAATATCAGCTTCTAAACAAAGGGTAATGAAAGTGTGCCTGCATTGATAAGGTTTGCGATATTCACTTATCACACCTTGTTTTACAAGTTTAGTTACAATTCCATCCATATTTTTACCGCGATGGTTTTTATAACCTTTCCACGCATGATTAAGAAAATCACCGAAGTCTATAATTCCTCCTTTCTTACTTTTAAAAATAAATTCTTCTGGATTGTTATTTTCAGGTTTAATTGATGCGAGTATTTCACGTAACTGATTATTTATCGGAAAGCGTCTTTGACTTTGAGTTTTTAATCCGTTTTTAATAGCAAATCCTTTACTACTTATTGTCATGGCTTGCTCAAAAGTTATGTATTTATCATTGATATGTTTCCACTGCAAAGCTATAGCCTCTGATGGTCTACATCCGGTAAAAAATAAGAAGTTTACTAAAGGAGCGTAGTAACTATAAAGCTTACTTTCTTCAAAAGCTTTGATTATTGCGTCGCGTTCTTCAGGGGTAAATGGATTGATTTGATACTCTGTTGTCTCCGACTTGGGAATCTGAATATCTTTTGCCATCCCTCGAAAAGGATTAGACTCAATTAATTTACTTTTCATAGCCCAATTGCAGCAAGCATTTATATTTGTCAAAGTACGCTTTGCTGCATTGGGAGTAAGATTAGCAATCAGATAATCTCTAATTGCAACTGCATCATCTAAGCTTTTGGTTGGTAGATTCGCAATGTGATTGCGATACTTCCGATAATCGACTGCGTATGTAGAGGGACTTATCTGTGGTTTCTTGAATTCAGTGTATTGTTCCCATAACTGTTCCAAGTCCTGTTTTTTCGGACTAGACGGACGAGTTTTAGGAGCAACAGTTTCTAGGGAAGCTGCTGGTTTATATTTAGCCAGAGTTGCATCGAATTCTCCATAATCGATATCCCTTTGAATCTTGGCGGCTATTGTAGAAACCTGCTGTCTTCCCAAGGGTGTATCGTCATGTCTAGTCGAAAGATAAAAACGTTTGGTTTTTATCTCCCCTGCTTCTGTTGTAATTGGGTGAGAAAAAACTATTTGAAGTCTGCCGTTAGAATTTTTTATCTGTACCGAACCACGATTGGAATAACCATTTGGCTTCTTTGAGGACATAACGTCAATCCTTCAATATTTGCTGCATTGATATATTTTTTTGGTAAAAGCTTTATTTCATTAAGTAATTAGTTGTGTCACAAATAATATTACTTAAAAAGTATAAATTATCAATTCTAAAAAGTAATCACAGTTTCCGTTTTTTACGTACTTTTCGATTATACAATCTTATTAGTACCTGTATACTATCTAATCTAAATATCATTCTAAATTAAATAAACATATACGCACAATAGTAACATATGCGTACAATAATCCGCTTGTGCAATAATTAGAATTATGCAAGATGTGTTTTTCACTAGCAAACAAGCAGCGCAAATAGCAGGTTGCACTCTCCGTCAATTACAATATTGGCGCGAGAAAGAAGTTATCGTACCTACGATTACCAGTACCGGAACGGGACGTAGTGTTTACTACTCTCGTTCAGAAGTAATGGAATTAGCTTTGATGATTTATTGTTTGGAAGCAGGACTAAATTTTGAAATTGCCGCTGCGACGGTTAATAATCTCAAAGACAAGGAATTGATTCTACCCGCATCTGAAGAAGTTCCTCGACGTTTTATGTTGGCTTGGGATAAGAAGCTAGGTAAATTAGAGCTATCTGAGTTTAATCTGAAAAAGGCGATCGCCATTTTAGAGAAAGGGAACCCAGTAATTCCTATTTATTTGGATGACATCTATCAGAAATTAGCTGCTAAACTCGGTTAATTTTTGTAAAAATATGTTGACATTGAAATAAAAGAATTAAATAAGCCGCATCGTAAATAATTTCTCACTTTGCCGGGTTAGCTTGAAAATTTTTTAGGTTACTGCCGTTCCGCTCGCTCCTGGCGATTTCCGGATAAAAATTTATCCCTCGCTCGCTCCCTCTCTCACTCACTCCCTCAATCCGAAATAGTAATCTTCCACCGGGAATGATGTAACTTTACCCCAATTTTACCCCAAAAGGGCTTATTGGGGTAAACACCTCTACCTTACATTTCTTACCCCAATTTTACCCCAATTGTTGCTCCGAAGTTCCCAAAAGTGACCTAAAATTATATGGAAGCCTGAAGAATCAGTCCTTGCAGGCGCATTAAAAAAGGGCGCTTATTGCCCTACAATGCTTGTATTTCTTAAAAGGCGACACCCGGATTTGAACCGGGGGATGGAGGTTTTGCAGACCGACAAACTACAGCCCCAAACCCTTGCGCTAAGTACTTTCTAGAATTCATAGTTCAACTTTTGGACTAAATTTGGACTAAAAAACACTGCTGATAAATATTAATAGCCTGGAAACTACTATAGTTGCTCAAGGCTATTTAGGTCGAGAGACCATTCGTAAATAATTTGGTAATAGACTTAACATTTTCTTTACGTTTTCTGTATTTGGGAGTGCAAAGTAAGGTAGAGGTGCTTTCATATTGTGTAAACTCATTTATAACGCTGTAACATGTGATTATAAGGATAAGCCACTTCGACTCTGGGAAAACGACACTGGCTGCATTGTGTTCACCTAAAGTATTAAAATCTAAGGGCAGTATTACATATTAAAGATAACCATCGCTTAATCGCTGCACAGTTAAAATTAAAACCCAGTCCTGAAGGGGAAATTATTTTTATCCAGCAATTTGGTTTGCATAATGCAAATGATTACGACCGACCCGAATCGATTGCAGACCTAGGGGAAACGCACCTTATTTCCTAATAAAAACGAATGAGCATCTCAAAATTATCTAGATAATCACAAGACTTGATGATTTGATAAACTTCTAAGAAACACATTCAGCAGGTGTTGGAATAGCAGTAAGTTCAAAGCCAAAAGTGTTCGCTTTTTTCTTGAGATTTTTAAGTACCCGTTCTCGGTACTGTTGCTCGTAGGCATCTATACCAGGGTCAGTATAAGCATCTCCAGATGTCCAAAGATGGTAGAAAATACGTGCTAGTTTATGAGCAGTAGCAGTGATTGCTTTCGGAGCGCCCATCCGTGACTGCATACGACGGTAGTATGCACCTAAAGCGGAGTTGCTGCGGCATAGAGTTTGTGCAGCCATGCGGAAAGCAGTTGCAGCGCGGTTGGCAACGGGACGAGTTTTGGAGCTTTTAACTTTGCCGCCAGTAAAACGACTACCAGGGCACAAACCAAGCCATGAAGTAAAATGCTTGACTGTAGGAAAGCGTGTGGGGTCTAAACCAACTTCAGACAGTAGTACTAAGATGCTTAAAGAACCCAAACCGTCAATGGCTGTAAAATCAACACCACTAATACGATATAAATGTGTACGTAAATCAAATTGTGGCGCATTCCCCGGTTGCTTTTTACCTCGACGTTTGGGTTTACCCAAAGGCTTTTTTTCAACATCAACTTTATCAGTAAATGAAGTCAAACATTTTTCAATTTGAATATCGCATTTTTGGATTTGAGCTTGATAAAACTCGTAAAGTTGTAGTTCTTGTTCAAGGATAAAAACTAACTCCGGACGATAATCTCCGGTCAAAGATCCAGCTATTTGTTCAGCACTAGCTTTGATGCGCCCATCCTTGAGAGCAGCTAATTTGATTGGATTACGTTCTCCAGACACAATTGCTCGAATAATATTCAAGCCAGTGGTACCCGTAATGTCGCTGATGACACGATGTAATTGTATATTCATTTGTGTCAATGCTTTTTGCATCCTCTGTACATGGACACAAGCACTCTTTATTAGATTATCCCTTTGACGTATGTAACTACGAAGCTTGCAAATTTGGTCTTCTGGACGAAAAGAACCAGATAGTAAACCATAAGTATGTAACTGTTGGAGCCACTGACAATCTAAAACGTCAGTTTTACGTCCTGGCACAGTTTTGACATAGTGAGCATTCACGAGCTTAACATCAAAACCACGACTTTCTAAAAGTTGGAACACAGGTATCCAATAAACACCTGTTGACTCCATCGCTACAGTTTCAATGTCACATTGCTTTAACTAATCTGCCATTGCATAGAGGTCAGGAGTAAAACAACTGAAACTGCGTATATTTTCCTGGTCTCTTCCTGCTGGAACACTTACCCAATGCCTATCTGCGCCAATATCAATACCTGCGGCATTTGAGTTGATTTGGGATAGTAAATTTGTATCCAAATCCTGTTTTTTCGGCTTTTTACGCTTACTCATTGCATTTGGGAAGGATAGATTTATTATTTGGAAAGGGTGTACCATGCCTGGGTGGGCTAATAAATCTAATCTTCTAAACGGGATAGTAGCGATGCTACTTCACCAATACTATTGCCTTTTGCACCCAGAACCACGCTCACATTCGGACGAAATTGCACAGCCTTGTAATGACGGTCTTTGCTGTCATGGTACTTTTTCAGTGTATAATTCATTGACTTTTTAATTGAATTTTTGTGTTTCTTTCATATATTGCGGGAGCGTTTTTTCGCGCCCGTTGGGCGCTCACATCTTGCACCTAACGAGTAAACACTTAAAAAACAAATAAAGAGAATAAAAATATGACGTTAGATTAAGTGTGAAGCTTCAGTAAGTGTAAGTAATTTATCACACAAGAAGATAGTACTATTACATAATAAATTAAACAAACCATACTATATTCAGCGATGACGCACAGCGTCGCCCTTCGGGCTATCGCCAAATTTGCTTTTGTAGCAGAAAATATGGGAGAAAGGGCGTGAAATATCAATAAAATAGAGCAAGAACAATGCTTGCCCACGCCCAAGAGTTAGTTTAAAACCTCAAAGACTTGATGCCCACACAGTACCAAAAAGAAAATCTTGAAGCGACCCCCAGGATTATTCTTAGAAGCGATTCGGGCATCCTTTACCTGAACATTCTAAAACTAAGTCTGCGAGCGCTTTAAGTAGATTTTTAAATATCAATCCTTGGTCAACACGGGACATGATTCGGGCAGTTCGGCAATCTTGTATTAGAGGTGGTTTTAAAAGCTTTATATGAATCTGGAAAAGGACGTAGACCATTTTTACAAGTAAT
>JAYKJL010000256.1:0-6329 GCA_035285725.1 Nostocales cyanobacterium 94392
AGTGCTTATAATGCTGGGTATTTACATGGCTTGTGGATTGATGGCACTCAACAACCAGAAGATATCGAAGACGATATTAAATGGATGCTTTCATGGTCACCAGTCGCTGATACAGAACCTTGCGACGAATGGGCAATACATGATTACGAATGCTGGCAAGGAATACAGCTTAGTGAATACGAAGATATAGAAACAGTTTCTGAATTAGCGCAACTTCTTGAAGAACACGGCAAAGCTTACGCTGTTTACTACCAGCACTATGGTAATAACTATGCTACAGAAGAAGATTTTAAAGACCGTTATTTAGGTGAATACGAAGACGAAAAAGATTTTGTTTATCAGATGTGGGAAGAATGCGGAAAAATTCAACAGCTTGAAGAATTAAATATTTCTACGTTCTACATTGATTGGAAAGCAATTACACGAGACTGGTTTATAGATTCCTATTTTTCGATTGAAGTTGGGCTAAGAGAAACTTTCGTTTTTAGTCGTTAGAAAATCCCATTAAAGCTAATTTAAAAAAATGAAAAAACAACCCTAGCGTAATGTGCTTCGCACTAAAAAATGTGAATAAATAACTCTTTAATTAAATTATTAAAGGGTGCAGAAAACATTGAATACTATATCACTTCAACCATGCTTAACATCAAAAAGAATCGCCAACTTGGTCAACAAACATCTGCTCGCAAAGAAACAATTCAATACTACTACCGCGTTGCAGCCTTGTGGTATGAAACTAAATCCCAAGCTATAAATCTACTTGATTGGAAACAATTATGGTCAGAAGCTAAAGAAGAAGGAGAACTGCAACAATTTCTGATTGCTCCTGGATACCGTAACGAATACCAAAATCCTTATGCTGATAACGAAGGCGATCGCCGAGGTTATACTCCACCAGAGTATGACATGAAAACCTACTATTCTTGGCAGCATCAGCGTTTAACCGAAATATTTGCATCTGGAATAGGGGATATTTCTATGATTGACAAACAAAATCCCGACGAGAAACAGCTTCAAAATATCCATAAGAATCTTCGGAATTACATAGTGGAGCAATTGGATATTTTGCTGTTAGAACCAGAACATCAGTATCGGCTAGCTGAAATTAAATGTAACCTTACCTCAGATGAAATTGAAGAATGGATAGAACTCGATTCAGAAGATTATTTAAGTCCATCCGAACAAGAATATCGCAATGAACTCCGGGTGAAAATAATCTACGCTTTGAGTGAATTACTGATAGTGCTTAATCAAGAACGAATGAATAAGCGTAACGAGATGAAGCGACTAGAACAACAAGAAGACTTTGAACTGGTTAACCTCAAGCACGCTGAAACCTTAATGGCACGCAATACGGTATCTCAAGAACTGAGCGATATATTTACTTTAAATGGGGGAGACTCCACCAACGTCAAATTTACTTTAACTAACAATGACACCGAAAAAGTAAATGAGGTTGGTGTATTTCTTGTAGACGATGAAAACGGTAATATTAATGGGTTAGCTCCTGGTTCCGACGGTTATCTCCAAGCAGCTTTAGAAAAAGCGCAAGTAATCTTTTCGGCAATTTCTAACCGTCCGAGTGGATTTAACTTAGGAGATATTGAGCGAGTAATTGAAGTTGATGGGGATGCACGTTTAGGCTTCTACCTAATATCTAACGGTACAACCGATACAGCACTTGCTCAGTTAGAAAAAACTGGAACAACAAGCTTACCCGTTTTCTTCTCCGATTCTTCTAACCTGCAAGTATCTGACCTCAGTGGAGAAGGCTTTAAATTAAACTGGTCAGATACAATAGGTAATAGTGACTTCACGGATATGGAGTTAAGCGTACAACTAACTCAAGAAGCTCCTGCTCCCTTCACTAGATTACAAGGAGAAGCACAGAAAGAACTAATTGATTTGCGCGATGTCACAGGTCAAGTATCAGTGAGTGCCGAAGTATACCGAGAAGCAGCTTTTGATAACTTGATTGGTTTCTACCAAGTTGTTGATAGCAACGGTGGTATTGATACAAACGGTGATGGTATAGCAGACTTCAATCCTGGTGATACTGGATATGAAGAAGCTGCCTTGACAAACCGTGTCACAGGTTTAGACTTGCTCCAAACTGATAATCAGCAAACAACAACCTTTGATGGAATCTTAGAAGGTGGAAATATTTTCGCTTCCTTCGTGGTTGTAGATGGAACTATCAATGAAGCAATCAATAACAATGCAGAAGTTTACTTCTCATTCTTAGGAGCAAACAGCGATGGAGTTGACCACATTCGCTTGCTCGGTGACAATACCTTCGGTTTTGAGGATTTAGCTGGAGGTGGTGACTTTGACTATAACGATATGATTGTCAAAGTTAATTTTGCCACTGTCTAAAGGCTGAAGAAATGCACACAAAAAGCCTTGCTGCTGCAAAATACTAATCTGCAATAAAGAAGTCTCGGTAATATTCTGGGGCTTCTTTTTTGAAACTTTGGCTAAACAATAATTTTAAAGAACTTACGGAGTTGATGTTTTCTGCGAAGCCGTTACGGAATTGTTTAATTATCATCCATTAACAAAGCCTGCTAGTTATAGCTATAAGAGTTGGGTGGTTTTGATGTTGCCCAACGATTTTGAACCAGATTCTATTGTGGGAATTCAGAATCTTACGTTAACTGCAAGTGATGTTTGAACCTAATTAAAATCTAGATATCCTCTATTTGAAAATCGCGAGGATTTTTCAAAATAAACAGATCATTTTCTTTCTCCAAATCTCCCATACAAGCAACAGGTAGGCGTTCTTGGTAAGCTTTGATAGCCAAAATATAATTATGGTCGGTAAATTCTGTTTTGATTTTGCGTAATTTATCAAAAACTTGACACACAATTGTTATTTCACCGCTTAATTTATCTTTGTGAGGAGTTGCAATTTGCGTGACAAAGCCTTGGATTTTTAAATGAGGATAATTATTAATAAATTCGCTTAAAATTTCAAGCTGTGAAAGATTTTCTGAAGTTGCTAGTGTCTCAATAGCTTCACGAATTCTCGGAAGATAATCTCTTACATTTTTTGTATTTGGTAGTAAGATTTCAAATTCACCTTGTCCTACTACTTGTTTATGCCAAATTGTAGCATTGTCAAGAAATGGTCTGTCTTCATACCAACCGTGAGATTGTAAATACTCCCTGAGTTGTTGTGGTTCTATATTTTCGATTATTGGAGCATCTTGTACTGTAATTTTCATGGTTGTATTCCTTGACCAATATCTTGCATAATTGACTCAAGAGCAGCGACACTAAATTGATTGTTTCTCGATATGCTGACAGTTACAGTCGATTTGTTCTGTGTTTCTGGCATTCCTCGTAGTGATAACCAATAGCCGCAATACCTCATACAAAGTTCTTGTTCTGATTGTCTTACCCAGTCGCCTAAGTTGTCGGGAAGTAAAACAACTACTAAGATTCTTGGAATGGCAAAATCAACCATTCGCAAATCATCGTAGTTTTTTAGCTTGATAGGATAGCGTAGCAACTTATCCGTCAAAACATCCCTTGATGTTGATTTTAACTGTAATTCTAAGCGAGGCGCACGGATACGTCCTATTGTACCTCTTGTTGCAATCCCCCAGTCTACGCTGTCGTCATCGACTGCTGGTTTGTAGAGAGAATAACCCGCAACACTAGTGACGGCTTGAAGATATGCGTTGCTAAATTGTTCTTTCTGTTGATTGATTTCCACTTAAAATTTTGTTTAATTTGGATGCAATTTTGAGTTTACACAATTCCTCGATGGTTTCTGAACTTGATAATCTATTGTTTTGAAATTTACTGAAATGAATAAAATGAAAATACTTGATAAATAAAAAAATCTGTATAAATTTGAGAAACATTATATATAGAGCAAGCCGGGTTGAAAAATAACGGTGAGAAAGATGACAAATCAAACCGAACAAAACTCAACTGCTCAAATCCGCGCTCTCAACGATAAATTCCGTCAAACATTCGATATAAAACTTGGAAAAGTAATCATTACGCAGGGAGTCGGTTCTTTAAATACAAATCAGCTACAACAATTAATTCAAGCAGTAAAGCAATTTAACGATTTCAATGAAAATAACGACCCTTGGAAAGAACATGATATGGGTAAAATAGAGTTATTTAATGAAAATTTTTTCTTTAAAATAGATTATTTTGACCGTAACAATTACTCACAAGGTATTGGTTCGGAAGAACCTGCGAATGTTGACAAAACGTTTAGAGTAATGACGATTATGCTTGTAAGCGAATACTAGTTTACTAAAAGACGCTTGTGGTAATTTTCCATAAGCGTCTTTTAATTTGGAGTATGAAATAGTCAAAAATCTATCTCATCAGAATCTAGATTACTCCTATTTTCCTCAATCATTTGATTAAATTCTTCGGAATTGACAAGTTTATCAGTTTCTTCGTTCTCTTTTTCTCGTTCTTCTATTTTTTTCAAATCATCGCTACTTGGATAATATAGCTGATCAACATCAAGCTTTCCCTCTGCTAACAATTCTCCCGATGTTTTATCTTGATAAGGATTACGAATCGAAATGTATTCTTTCTTTTGAGTCATTGGTAAAAATCCTCTTTTTAATTTTTTCACACGCTAAGTTTAATTTAAACAAAAAAATACTAATCTGAATCAGAAGATAATTAGTAATTATTTTCCATATTATTATCTGCTTTTATCGATTGATTTCCAGCTACTCTCGCGTAAATAGAAGGTGCTATTTGTTGGAAATGTTGTACATCCACTTCACTTAATCCATTAGCTGCAATTTCTTCAGCAATATCACCAATCGGTAATGCTTGATACTCCCCATCAAAATATTTAACTCGCATTTTGGGGCTAGATGAACCATTAGTCCACAAAGTAATTTCTTGTGTCTGCGGATTCCAGCTTACTGTATTTAACTTCCCTACTACCGTTGTTTTATCTTGAGTGGAAAGAAAAGCGTGAATAATTGGCGCTATTTCCAATGTACGATTAGCTTGAATTTGTTGCGCTAACAAGAGCTTATTTTCTGAAAATTCACTTTGCTGAACTTGATTCCACGATTGCGGGTACTCTACCGTACTCGCATCAATTACCACCTTTGCTGCTGAAGGTGGGGAAGTGGTAATATTACCCTCGACGGTGTAACCCTGTACCGGAATATTATGAGCTTTTAATACTGCTGTCAGTTTCTCAAATGACTCAGGTTTCAATTCTCCTAACTTCCTGTCTTTAATTATTGCAACACCAATATCCGGTTTTTGAGGATTTCTACTCGGTTGAACAGAAATAGTCACCGTAGCGTGGTAATTCTGTTTGCTCCAATCCACATCAGCGAAAGCTCCCGATTTTAGCTTGTTTACCTCGATTACATTACCTCTTGCTGTAGTAATAATTATTCCCGAATTCGCTTCACTGGTTATTTTAGCTTTGGCGTTAAGCGAAGCTCTACCGAAGGTAATCGCCCCTATACTCATTTGAGCATCGGAGGGTGAAAGCATTCCTAATTTCTTACCGTCTGCGATTAACCAACGTCCCTGGGATGATGAATCAATATAGCTAGGAGCTAGTTCAATTTGTATCGGAACTGTCTCCCCTTTCCAAACCTTCCCTCGGTGTTCGGAAGCATCTCTATGAGTTCCTACAACTGTAAGTTCGGTAAACTGGAGTTGATTAAGCTGCTCTTTAATCTCTTCTCCAAAAATAGCAAAAACTGCACCAGCGCGTTTATTAATATCGTATTCTTCTTTTACTCTTTTAGTTGATAGATTCCACATCGCTGCTGCTATAGCTAATCGTTCTTTCTCTGGAATATTTTCTCTACTTTTGGCAGCATATTCATAAGCTAATTTAAAAGCAGCTTTTTCATGAGAAGTATTGAGAGCAGGGTTAATATTAATATTGAGTTTACCAAGTTCAATCCAATTACTTTTGTTCTGATGGTGAAGTGTTTGAAAAGCATCTTTATTCTCAATCACAGAAGCTTCCGTTAACAATCCCAATTGCTTTTTTGCTGGAACAATCTGTCCACGTTTATTAATTGTAGTTTCTCCCGGTATCACAGCAAAGGCTTTATACTGATTCTTATCTTTGAGTAAAGAAATCTGCATTTGAATCAATGAATAAGCTTGGGGGTGTTTAGTATCTTTATGATTTAATCGAATTTCGATTTGATTGCCCTTACTAGATGTCGCAACCATTCTTAAATTTGGTTGATGTCGATTTGCTTCTACTTCCTGTTTAATATCGTGTGCTGCTCTAATTAATCTTTCATATTGTTGCTTAATATTTTTTGCTGTCTCAAGCTGTGAAGAATTAAAATCAA
>JAYKJL010000257.1:0-22217 GCA_035285725.1 Nostocales cyanobacterium 94392
GTTTTGTTTGTCTACCGACGTAATGTAGAGACGTTATATATAACGTCTCTACAAGATTTCTGGTAAAATCCGACTACTAGTAAGGTTATATTAATTAAGCCATCAGAATTAATGAAATGAACTACTAGTATTCCACCACATAAGTTTTGCTGGCTTTGTTCCTCTACCGACGTACTGTAGAGACGTTATACATAACGTCTCTAAACAATTTTGGCAAAAACTAACCATTCAAAACTAATGATTTGGATTGTCTAGAGTCATCTGAAATAATATTGTGGAACAAAAAATGTAACGAAATTTACAAAATTATCTACAACCATCAAAAATCAAGTTAGGCTGAAAACATATTTTAATCATTACATTTTATGGATCAAACATCTCCCGTTGCGTCTGAGATTCCCTCTCCTGCGTATATTTGTCCGTTCGATCAAGCTTGTAGCTATTTAGACGCAGCAGCGAAAGAATTAAAATTAGAACAAGGTGTATCAGAAATACTCAGTCATCCCCGGAAAGTAGTTACAGTTTCGATTCCGGTGAAACGAGACAACGGTGAAATACAAGTTTTAGCAGGACATCGAGTCCAACATTCTGATATTTTAGGTCCATACAAAGGTGGAATTCGTTTCCACCCAGCCGTTACATTGCGGGAAGTTTCGGCATTAGCAATGCTGATGACTTGGAAATGTGCATTGTTGGGTATTCCCTACGGTGGTGCGAAAGGTGGAATTGCAATCAATCCAAAAAGTTATAGTATTAACGAATTAGAACGGATTTCCCGACGTTATATTAGCGAGTTAATCAAAGACATTGGTCCATCAGTAGATATACCAGCACCAGACATGGGGACATCAGCCAGGGAAATGGCTTGGATGATGGATACTTATTCTGTGAATATTGGTCATGCAGTACCGGGAGTTGTCACCGGCAAACCCCTTTCCATCGGTGGTTCCTTGGGAAGAGAAATGGCAACAGGACGCGGTGTAATGATTATTGTCCGTGAAGCCTTAGCTGATCGAGGTAAATCTTTAGCAGGTACCCGAATTGCGATTCAAGGATTTGGTAACGTTGGTGGTGCTGCGGCTGAATTACTGCATCAAGCAGGTGCAAAAATTATTGCTGTCTCTACAGGTTCGGGTGGTGTTTTTGCGGAGAATGGTTTAGATATTTCTCAATTAAAAGCTTACATAAGGGAGAATAACAGGAATATTTCCGGATTTCCCCAAGCCAAACCAATTACTAATGCAGAGTTATTAACATTACCTTGCGACGTGTTGATTCCCGCAGCCTTAGAAAACCAAATTACTCAAGAAAACGTTAATCAAATCCAAGCAAATCTTGTTGTCGAAGCTGCAAATGGTCCAGTGACACTTGAAGCAAACCTAGCCTTAGAAGCAAGAGGTGTAACGGTGCTACCTGATATTTTAAGTAATGCTGGGGGAGTTGTGGTCAGTTATTTAGAGTGGGTACAGGGACTTTCCTATTTATTTTGGGATGAAGAACGAGTAAACGGCGAAATGGAAAGCTTGATGGTGCAAGCATATCGTAAAGTCATGCATCAATCCCAGACGCGAAAAATTTCTCCGAGATTAGCAGCTTATGTTTTAGGTGTAGGAAGAGTCGCGCAAGCCTTAAATGATAGAGGATTATATCCTTAGTTGGTGGATAGTGGATGGTTGTTAGTTGTTACTTGTTGGTGGTTAGTTGTTAGTTGTTACGAAGAATTAACCTTTAACCTTTAACCTTTAACCTTTAACCTTTAACCTTTAACCTTTAATTTTTCTGATATTCACTACCACTAGCACGGAAACCTTTTTCTCTAAGGATAATATTACCGTTGTTGGCATTGTTAATAATAAAATCTACTTCACCGAAAGGAATAAACCTCACATAGTAAGCTGAATTATCTTTGATGGCGACATAGCTTTTCCATTTGCTCTGAGCATCAACTTGGGGTAATCTCGCAGCTTCTACAGCATATAATTCTGTCTTTTCACTACGATTGTCATAAACATTCATATAAATCTGTCCTTGTTCGGCATAAATTCTTACTGTCCTGCTGTTAGTCGCGAAAAGTAACAAAGTTGAAGCCGGAGAAGGATTGGTGTAGGTTAATTCAATTACATCTTCCCGCACCCAACCGATATCATCTGGTTGGGAACCAAATTTTACTTTATACCAAGCATAGGTATCACCAGCAGGCTTCGTTTGATCGAGAATTTTGACTTTATCACCTTTCTTTCCTTCGTGAATGACGCGACGATTCAGCGAAGGTCCGGAACGAATGTTAACTGTATTGATAGTATTATTGTTAGTCTTGAGAATGCCATCGCTAGCTATAGCAGTTTGTATTGGTCTTGGTTGATTAGCGTCTGTCATTAGTTGATCTCCAATTATTAATACATGGGGGTACTCAAACATAGTACTAGCTCTGATTGCAATTGGAACTAATCACAAAGAAAGAAAGTAGCTTTGTATAATTTAACTAGTAGCTAAAAGTATTGAGATTTACTACTATTGTTTGTTACAAATTTCTCGGAATGTAGTTTTTGCAACATTCTGAAATGTTTGAGGAGATTTGGGTATTAATAACCGCTGAGGCGCTGAGGACGCTGAGGGAAGAGGTTGTAGAGAGATGGTGAGTAAGGATGTTAGTTATGTTTTATGGTTATAAACCCAAACAGTAGCGTTCACTGCTATTTATTCTGGAACGGGGAAAAGTAGCAAATATTTATACTATCTTTTACATTTTTTTACTTAGTTTAATTTTTTTAACGTTAAAAAGAAAAAAACAATTTTAAACTAAGCATCTATGACAAGGCAAATTAAAGATAAAGCTTTATCGCTTCTACGTCAAGCACTTGAGAACCCAAATGCTGATTTTCGCCCCGGACAATGGGAAGCTATTGAAGAGTTAATCTTAAGACAATCTCGTTTACTTGTGGTTCAACGTACTGGTTGGGGAAAAAGCCTTGTATATTTTTTAGCTACTCGTTTGTTACGAGATCAAGGTGCGGGTTGTACACTTTTGATTTCACCATTATTAGCTTTGATGCGGAATCAAATTACAGCAGCAGCAAGGATAGGTGTGAAAGCTGTTACGATTAACTCTAGCAATACTAATGATTGGGAAGTTGTAAAAGCTCAATTACTTGCAAATGAAGTAGATATTCTGCTGATTTCTCCAGAAAGATTAGCTAATAATGAATTTAGAGAAAAAATACTTTTACCGTTATCTAAAAAAATTGGTTTATTTGTAGTCGATGAAGCCCACTGTATTTCTGATTGGGGACATGATTTTCGTCCCGATTACAAGCGAATTGTCAGAGTATTACAAGCACTTCCTCAAAATATTCCAGCTTTAGCGACTACTGCTACGGCAAATAATCGGGTAGTGGATGATATTATCGCTCAATTAGGTTCAAACCTAAAAGTGTCAACAGGTGCTTTAACCAGACAAAGTTTGCATCTCCAAAATATTAAAATACCATCACCCGCAGCACGAATGGCATGGTTAGCAGAACAACTACCTCATTTACATGGAAGCGGAATTATTTACACTTTAACTGTAAGAGATTCTCAACGTGTTGCTGATTGGTTGGTAACTCAAGGAATAAATGCCGCTTCATATCATAGCGAGTTAGAAAATGATGTTCGTGAAGCATTAGAAGAACAACTGATAAAAAACGAAATTAAAGCTTTAGTTGCAACTACTGCTTTAGGAATGGGTTTTGATAAACCAGATTTAGGATTTGTCATTCATTATCAACGTCCGGGTTCTGTTGTACATTATTATCAACAAGTGGGAAGAGCGGGTAGAGCGGTAGAAAAAGCCTACGGAATTCTTTTAAACGGTGAGGAAGATGATGAAATTACTAATTATTTTATTAATACAGCTTTTCCTCCAGAAACTCATACACAACAAGTTTTAAATATCCTCAATCGAGCTAAGGATGGTTATTCTATTTCAGAGTTGGAGCAACAGCTTAATCTTTCCAGAGGACAAATTGATAAAGTTTTGAAACTACTGTCTCTTGAGTCTCCCGCACCTGTAATTAATCAAGGTTCAAAATGGTATACTACGCCGATAAATTACCAAATCGATGCGGATAAAATCGAAAAACTCACAAAAATCCGCCATCAAGAACAAGATAAAATGCAAGAGTATATGCAAACTCAGCAATGTTTAATGTCTTTTCTCGCAACAGAATTAGATGATCCAAATCCAACTGCTTGTGGTAAATGTGCTACGTGCTTGAGTAAAGCTTTATTACCAGAAACTTATTCTTTTAATCTTGTAAATAAAGCAATTCAGTTTTTACGTCGCAGCGACCAAATTATTGAACCGCGAAAAACATGGGCTTCACAGGCATTTCCAAATTATCAATTTTCTGGAAGAATTAAAGATGCTTTCAAAGCAGAATCGGGAAGAGCTTTATCTTTATGGGGTGATGCAGGTTGGGGAGAGTTAGTAAAGTCTGGTAAATATCAAGATAATTATTTTGATGATGCACTTGTAGAAGGTGTATGTCAAATGATTCAACGTTGGCAACCTCAACCATATCCCAGTTGGGTAACTTGCGTACCTTCTTTAAATCGGAAACAACTTGTACCGGATTTCGCGAAAAGATTGGCTAAAAAATTAAGTTTACCTTTCGTACCAATTGTCCAGAAAATTCGTCAAACTAAATTACAAAAAGAAATGAGCAATAGCTACCAACAAGCTAAAAATTTAGATGGTGCTTTTGCAATTAACAGTTGGGAAGGTATGAGTGGCTCCTTATTTTTAGTTGATGATATGGTTAATTCCCGTTGGACTTTTACTGTAATTGCAGCGCTTTTACGTCGCAATCAAAGTGGGTTAGTTTTTCCTGTAGCATTAGCACTCAATACATTAGGACAAGGGGATTAAAAATCGTGTTAAATCATCAATTATCGCCAGATACTCAAGCAATTTTATTATTATGTGCCAACTTCGGACAAAATCGCAAAATTGAACCGCAACCTTTGACTCTTAGTGAATATAACTCTTTGGCTAATTGGTTGCGAAATAATCAAATGCGTCCAGCAGATTTACTAGAACCAATAGCAGGAAAACAGCTACAAAAGATTGGCGAAACAAAACTCGATTTGACCAGACTATCAGCTTTACTTGAACGTGGTGCAATGTTGAGTTTAACTGTGGAAAAGTGGACTAATCAAGGGTTGTGGATATTAGGAAGAGGTGATGGGAACTATCCCAAATCTCTGAAGCAAAGACTAAAACATTCAGCACCAGCAATTTTGTATGGAGTTGGTAATATTCAACTATTATCAATGGGTGGATTGGCGATTGTGGGTTCTCGCGACGTTAACCAGGAGAAACTAGATTATACCCAAAAAGTCGCCCAACAAAGCGCTATGGAAGGAATACAGGTAATTTCCGGTGGAGCGCGTGGTGTAGATAAAGCGGCGATATTGGGAGTATTGCAAGCCGGAGGAACATCTGTAGCTGTGCTGGCTAATAGTTTAACTAAAACATCTGTAGACGTAGAGTATCGCTCAAGCATCAAAGAAGGAAAACTTACGTTGATTTCCAGTTACGATCCCGATGCTGCTTTTAATATTGGTAATGCAATGGGACGAAATAAGTATATTTATGCTCTTGCAGATTATGCTCTTGTAGTTGATTCATCTGCGGGTAAAGGTGGTACTTGGGCTGGTGCGGTGGAAGCCATTTCTAAGTTAGATATAGCAGTTTTTGTCAGGATGCACCCTACTATATCCGAAGGTAATCAGCAGTTGCACGATAAGGGAGCAAAAGTTTTTCCACCACAACCTTGGAATGATTTGAAACAACTTTTGATATCAACTACATCCTCAATTGAACCATCAGCAGAAACAAAGGAAATAAAAGAAACAAATCAACCCCATCAAGAAGTTCCATCTACCTCAAAAGAAATTTATCAAGCAGTTTTACCTTTAATTCTTAATCATTTACAACAACCATTAGATGCAAAAACTCTTGCAGAATCTTTAAATGTCAGATTATCGCAAATGCAAGATTGGTTAAATGAAGCTGTAGAAGAAGGTAAAGTCAAAAAAACTAAAAAACCAGTTACTTATGTAATTAATCAGTTGGCTACTCAACTTTCTATGTTTTCAAACTAGTAAATTTTCTGAAAAAATAAAACTGTATCTTGTGCCTTATAATTAATATTTTTAACTTTATTAAACCCCTTTTACGACGGGTTTTGCTTGTATAGCCGCGTTCACCGCTAGTTGCAGGCATATTCAATTGCCAGGTATTCTAACGAGGTCGATTTTCTCGTCCGTGGTATACGCGCAAAATAATCACATCATCTTCAAGGATAGCGTAGTGAATTATGTAACCGTATTTACCAAAAGACACTAAAAGTTTCCGTAAACCTGCGATTTCATCTACTATTGCACCTCGACGTGGGTTTTCCTGCAAACTTTCACCGGAAGAGACAATTACTTGTACTGCACGCGCTGCGGCATCAGGATTATTTAATTTTATAAAATTATAATGGCGATTTAAATCTTCTGTTGCTGTTTGACTCCATACTACCTGGGACATGGGTGTTCTTCGTCAGTTCCTAAACTATCAGCCCATTCCCTTACAACATTATGTGCTATTCCAGAACCTTTACGACGGTAATCTTCAAAGGCTAATTTACTTTGTTGAACCATTTCAGCTTCAGAAACAGGTTGAAAATTTAACCCTGCGTCTATCTCACCGTACTCAAATGATTTTTCTATGGCTTGAGTCGGTTGATTTGCAAGTAACTGTTCAAAATCTTCTAAGTTTCCAGATGAATTTGTTAGCCATCTTAAAAGAAGAGTTTTAACTTCTTCTGATGGTAATGCTTCAAGATGTTCTAATATTTGCTGTTGAATATTGCCTGCTGTCATGATTTTCTCAGTTTTGTAGTTTTTACCTGACTATTCCCTTCATACTTAAAATTAATACAATACCATCAAAATATCACTCACAAACCCAGGAGAATATCTCAACGTGCAGCCAGATTTAATCGGCTTGGAAATTACTAAAGGTGAATTAAGACGCTTAACGGGGGTAGATCCTGAAGATGTTTTTCGTCCTTCGATTCTCAAAAACCGTGAACAACGATTTGGTTTTTTGATCAACGAAGTAATTACAGCTCTCGCTTTAACTCCTATTGTCGTCGGTTTTATTTATGCATTTATTATTTTACCTACAATCGGTTCCTCACTTCTTCTCGGAGTAGGATTATTAGTTTTAGTACCTATAATGGTAGTATTATCACGTATTCTTTGGCAACGAAAAACTTGCCCTAAATCCTTAACTAAACTTCTCGATGAAGTTGATCAATATCACGAAGTCATCCAAGCTATTGATATTAACGACCAATTAGATACAGCGGGAAATACACAAAGTCAGATTAGCGATCGCCATCAAGTTATTGCCGCATTGCAACTGATTCGAGAAGATTTGGTACGGGCTTTGAAAACGGAACGAATTTTACGCGATAATAAAAAGTTACTTGCGAACAATCAAGATTTATTTGTGAATAATTTAGCTCATCTGCAAGCTTTGCAAGTTAGTACAGAGGCTGGGGAATACGCTCAACTTCTCAATCAATCATTGCAGATAGCCGTTGATGTTCAATCTCAAATCAGAAACTTACAGTCGCCCCGATGATTGAAATATGACTAACAAACCAAAAATAATTGTTCTTGATGATGACCCGACTGGTTCTCAAACTGTCCACAGTTGCTTGCTTTTAATGCAGTGGGATGTTGATACTTTGCGTTTGGGGTTAAGAGATGATTCCCCAATTTTTTTTGTTTTAACTAACACTAGAGCCTTAACTCCAGACAAAGCTGCATCTGTAACTAAAGAGGTTTGTCATAATTTAAAGTTGGCATTGGATGCCGAACAAATCAAGGATTTTCTTATTGTCAGTCGTAGCGATTCTACATTACGGGGACATTACCCAGTTGAAACTGATGTGATTGCTGAAGAACTCGGTGCTTTTGATGCTCATTTTCTGGTACCGGCATTTTTTGAAGGAGGACGTATTACACGCGACAGCGTACATTACTTAATGATTAATGATATTCCTGTTGCAGTTCATGAAACTGAGTTCGCTCGCGATTCAGTATTTAGTTACAATCACAGTTATTTACCCGAATATGTAGAAGAAAAAACTCAGGGACGTATTCCAGCCGATTCCGTAGAACGATTTTTACTTGATGACATTCGTGGTGGTACTCTGGAACGGTTGATGAAACTCAAAGACAATCAATGTGCTGTTGTCGATGGTGAAATCCAAAGCGATTTGGATCAGTTTGCTGAAGATGTATTAACCGCAGCAAGTCAAGGAAAACGCTTTTTATTCCGTTCTGCTGCAAGTATTTTAACTGCTTTGGCAATGCTACCTCCCCAACCAATTTCCCCGGAAAATATGGCTAAATATGTGATTACGGGTAAACCCGGAGCGGTAATAGTTGGTTCTCATGTTAAAAAGACTACTCAACAGTTAGAATCTTTATTACAAGCAAAAGGTATTGTGGGAATCGAAATAGATGTAGCCCAGTTGCTTAAGAAGGGGAATGAATCTGCTACACTGCTAACCCATATACTCAAAAATGTTCATGAGGCACATAATGCTGGAAACACACCAGTAGTTTATACCAGCCGTCAGGAATTAACTTTTGAGGATGTTACTACCCGGTTACAATTTGGAGCTAAGGTTTCAGGCTTATTAATGGATGTTGTTCGGGGTTTACCTTCTGATATCGGATTTTTAATCAGTAAAGGAGGTATCACCTCTAACGATGTTTTAAGTACTGGTCTGGCTTTACAAATAGCACGTTTACTCGGTCAAGTTCAAAAAGGTGTTTCGATGGTGAGAACTCCAGAAAATCATCCCCAATTTCCCAATTTACCCGTGGTGCTATTTCCGGGAAATGTTGGCGATCGCGATGCACTCTTAAATGCTTACTGCATACTCAGTAAAAATATTCGCTTCGGGATTAGCAATTTAAGGTTTTAATCGCAATTGTCGATGTTAAAGGTTAACAAATTGTTTGATAATTGCTTGATGTTCGTGTTTTGGCTGGTGTTGCATGACTATTGATTCAGCTATTCCAGATTTTAATTCTAATGATGATGTTTCCCAGACAGATTCCCAAGTTACTCAGGAGGAAACTGAAGAATCTACAGTGACAGAAGTGACTTTTATCTCCAGTGTAAATAATGTGTATGTTTCTTCGGAAGCAGTTTCCGAGCAAACTAGTATTGAAGAAAATTCTACAGTTAATCCCGAACAAGAATTTGTCTGGGATCAAACGAGTGTTGAAGAAAATTCTCATCAAACAAACAACGACGAATCAGTTTCTCCTCAAATAGAGGTAGAAGAAAATTCTGCTGTTGAACAACAAATTCATAATTTAGATTATGAGCTTAGTAGCATTGATATTCCCTTACTAGAAAATGCAGTTGCAGCTAATCAAAAGATTCAAGTAGAAATCAGGAATGCAAAAGATAAATTAGTCTTAATTTTACCAACGGTATCTGAAGCTTGCGTATCCGAGTACACTTGGTCTGAAATTTGGCAACAAATGAAACTGCGGCTTTTAGCACAGCAACGCTTTTTTAATTCTAAGATCAACGTACATTTAGTAGCCCACGACCGCTTACTTGATAGCAGACAACTGCAAGACATTGCCGAAACCTTGAGCGAAATGTCCTTACAACTCAAATCGGTGGGTACCAGTCGGAGACAAACTGCGATCGCGGCTGCGGGTGCTGGTTATTCTGTAGAACAATTGCAGCCGAAAACAGCTTTTAACTTTGAATCAAAAACTGCTACATTGCCTCCAGCAGAACCACTCTACCTGGAAACGACGGTACGTTCCGGCGTGGAAATTCGCCATAGAGGTAGTGTAATTATCTTGGGAGATGTAAATCCAGGTGGTATTGTAGTCGCAGATGGCGATATTCTAATTTGGGGTCGCTTACGGGGAATTGCTCACGCGGGTGCCCACGGTAACAGCGAATGCACGATTATGGCTTTACAAATGGAACCGACTCAGTTGCGAATAGCCGATGCTTTGGCTAGAGCTCCAGAGAAATCACCTACGCAAATTTACGCAGAAGTTGCGTATGTAACAGAGCAGGGTATCCGCATCACCAAGGCTAATGATTTTTCTAGACTTCAATTAGCGAGGTTGAATCAACAGCAAAATTCAATAATTAAATAATTAAATAACTTACCCAATAATCTGTTCTATGAATAAATAGATTTGACCAAAAGCGCCATAAATAATCAACCGCACCCTGCGGATGATAATTGATCAACTGCACCCCCTGGGTGAAAACCAATTAAACATTCTGTATTTTTTTAATGCCATCACCAGCGCATTCGTAATCATGACTCGAATTGTTGTCATTACCTCCGGTAAAGGAGGAGTTGGTAAAACAACCACTACAGCCAATCTGGGCATGGCTTTAGCCAAAATCGGTCGTCAAGTAGCCTTGGTTGATGCGGATTTCGGTCTGCGAAATTTAGATTTGTTGTTAGGACTAGAAAACCGCATTGTTTATACTGCGGTGGAAGTTTTGGCAAGAGAATGCCGTTTAGAACAAGCTTTGGTCAAAGATAAACGGCAACCCAATTTAGTACTGCTACCTGCTGCTCAAAACCGTACCAAAGAAGCAGTTACCCCCGACCAAATGAAATTGCTAGTCAATGCTTTAGCACAAAAGTACCAGTACATTATTATTGATAGTCCTGCCGGAATCGAAATGGGGTTTAAAAATGCGATCGCCCCCGCAAATGAAGCTTTAATTGTTACAACTCCCGAAATAGCAGCCGTCCGTGATGCTGACCGGGTAGTAGGGTTATTAGAAGCACAGGGGGTAAAGAAAATTCACTTAATAATTAACCGGATTAAGCCCGCAATGGTTCGGTTAAATGATATGATGTCTGTGCAAGATGTTCAAGAACTTCTAGCAGTTCCCTTAATCGGGGTAATTCCCGACGACGAGCGAGTAATAGTTTCTACTAATCGTGGCGAACCTCTGGTTTTATCGGAAAATCCTTCTTTAGCAGCCACAGCTTACGGTAATATTGCTCGTAGATTGGAAGGGGAAACGGTAGATTTTCTTGATTTTGACTCGTCCCAGGACAACCTATTTTCCCGTCTCCGAAGGTTATTGTGGACAAAAATTATTTAACCAAATCCAGTATGCGCTCATACAGCTGCAATGATTCTTGAACTTTTGGAAAGACTTTTTTTTCGCGGTCACGATAACAGTCGTAACGATGTTAAACGTCGGCTGCAATTAGTTATTGCTCACGATAGGGCTGACTTAAGCCCTCAAATGATCGAAAAAATGCGGCAAGAAATTCTCGAAATTGTTTGTCGTTACGTGGAAATTGAAGCTGATGGCTTGGAATTTTCTTTGGAAAGTAACCAACGTACAACAGCTTTGATTGCGAATGTACCTATTCGCAGAGTCAAAGGCTCTGCTTTGGAATCTGAAATCACTGAAAAAACTGAACAAAAAACGGAGTAAATAAATACAGGCATAAGTTCGATGGAGCAGAGCAATCGTCAAAAGTCGGGTTTTGGTGTGTTAGAGATCCTTATTCTAAAAACCCGACTTCTTGCGGTAGTCCTGACAATAATAAATTTCTATATCCAATGCCCTTCGGTCTTAAAATCAAATAAATCAAATAAAACCAATGAAAAATCCCGTTTTAATTCAAGTTAAAACGGGATTACATTAATTATTCTCAAGCTGATACCAATTTGAACCAGGATTGCGATAGATGGAATCTTTCCAAGCTTATCTAGCAGATTTTTTAGAATCCAAAATCTAAAATCTAAAATCCAAAATGGTATTATTTACTTATTGATAAGCTACCTGCGGTCCAGCCCAAACATCACTAGCCTTTCTACCAAAATTGGTAGGCTGGTCTAATTCTGGTGTTGCAACTGTTTTACCATCATTAGCAACTGTAATTGTCGGCCAGGTTTCTTGACCCATTTCACCAGCTTGGAATACCACATTATCTGGGGTATTTTTACTCCAACCTAATAAAATAGCAATGTCATACTGATGATTTTTTTGAGAAGGGGCAACTGTATTAGCCTGATTCTTCTGACGGTTCCAAATTAGTGCTTCATCTGTAGCGTGAGCAGTATTGAATAAACCTTCAAACTTGCGTGCTAAGAAACGTTCACCATTTTCCGACCAGCCAACAGGAACCAATACACCGATTTTTCCCGGAAGATAACCTTTTTCTTCACCCTGTGCTTTCTTCCTTTCAAGCAAAGGATCTACTAAAGCAGAAGTAGATGATACAACCTTCAATTGATTGGTTCGTCTGTCTTCCACAAATAACACGCTGCTAACACGGCTTTCGTGCATCTGTGGTTTAACTTCCAGCTTTACACGACTGTAAATAGAATAACGACCATCTGGAGAAATTACGGGCAAGCTACGATAGTACCGTATTCCCGAACCAGTAGTAGTACTTACCGATTCTTGAGTAGCTGTAATCCATTGCCAAGGGATTGGATGAGGACTTCCAATTGGATCTTCCTGGGATAGTTCTGATTCCTGCGCTTCTTCACTGACAGGTGCATCCGTAGGCTGAGGAATCAAATTTCTTCTTAAAGCTATGACTTTACTAGCTTTATGTGAACTATTCTCGGAAGATTGAGCTTTTACAGCTTTTAAACGCTGTACTAATTTCATTTCACTACGAGAAAGTGTTCCTGGTACCACTGGAGAAATAACAGGTGGTGCAAGTTCAACTTCTGTAAATGGATCTCGCTCAAGGGAAGAAAAATTATTAGAAGATGCTGCTTCTTCTTCTCCAGTTAAACTCTCTACATTCAAAGACTCTAACTTTACAGTATTCGGATGTATTATTTTTGGCTGGATGACCGCAGCCATTCTTACTGTCTCCGAATCAACTTCCGGTGTCAAAATTTTGACAGCTTCTGGTTGCGATAATTGATGTTCGCTAGCAATCGGAACCGAGATGTACACCGAGGATTCCAATTGTGGTTCTCCGGCGGCAACCTTGGTTAGTTGTGATTGTTTTGCTGAGCTAGAGTGTCCGGATGCTCCTACTAAAGGCGCAATCAGTATTACGACTAATACGTATTTCAGGAATGGTTGCACGCGGAACCATCCCGACAGTAAAAGATGTTTCAGCATTTGTTGGTTGATTCTCTAGAGGGCGGTTGCTATAGGAAGAGCAATGCCTCACGGCAATGGGGCAGGCTATCTTTTATATGTATAACAGGGAACTAACAATTTCGCGAGATGCTCTTCTATAATTTCGCATAGTTTAGCAAAAATAGCGTATTCTTTTTTACTCATTTATCTAAACATTAATTTAGATAATTCATAATTTGGATAAAGTTACTCGAACAACACACTGTTGTATAAGTACAAACAACCAAAAAATGTGATTTTAACCAAATATTGGCTCAAAAATAAATCAGCGTCAATACAGCTACTAGTAAATAATTAAAACTACACAAAACTTACAGAACTTACTAAACTTTATTTAACCCCGATGACTCAGATAAATGTGGCAACTCAAATTCTCAGAAATCCTACCTGTTCAATTTATACTTCAACATTCCCCAAACCAATTCCGGGCATGAGATGAAATATCCGAAAAAAATCATCAAAACCAGTAGGAAAAACTAAGAGCCTTATTAAAATATTATTTTGAACCTGGAAGCAATTGAATGTATGTAATAAATTTCAATCGCAACCATAAAAATACTTAATTTAGTCAGAAAGCCTAGTTAAAAATATTTAACTTTCACTAGATAATATAATTATATTTCAAGAATCGAAATAAATAAAAATATTAAATTTTTAACTATATTTTTAATTCTAAAAACTACCTCAAACAAGATACCCTATATATTCACTAATTGCACTCTACCTTTAGGCTTATTTTTATTACTCAAGCAGTATCTATCCTAATCTGGACTTAGGTAACTGGGAGATTTTTTTGCACCGGATGTGTGAGAGTTCCCCTAAATTTTATTTATGGGGAACCCTAATTACGAATTATATTCACCCGTAGCGGTTCCGTGAGCGGTCATTCCTGCTAATGACGCAGTTCGGCAGTGATGTTAGTGTTAAAAGTTGAGTAAATAGGTATTATTCTTATGAAAGTCGTATTTTTTGGGACTCCCCAATTTGCCGTTCCTACCTTAGAAAAATTGCTTAATCATTCAGATTTTCAAGTGCTTGGAGTTGTCACCCAACCGGATAAATGTCGGGGACGTGGGAATAAACTCACACCTTCTCCTGTAAAAAGTGTTGCTCTAACACATAATTTAACTGTATGGCAACCCCAGCGAATTAAAAAAGATGTTGAGACCTTAATTAAATTAAAGGAAATAGAAGCAGACGTATTTGTTGTGATTGCTTACGGACAAATTCTTTCCCAAGAGATTTTAGATGTACCCAAACTTGCTTGCGTCAATGTGCATGGCTCAATTTTACCAGAATATCGCGGTGCAGCACCAATTCAATGGTGTTTGCACAATGGAGCGACAGAAACAGGAATAACAACTATGTTGATGGATGCGGGTATGGATACCGGAGCGGTGCTATTAGAGGCTAAGACACCCATTGGATTGCTTGACAATTCCCAGGAATTGGCGGAAAAGCTAGCATTCATAGGCGCAGACTTACTAATAGAAACACTTGTAAAATTGCAAACCCAGGAAATTAAGCCTATTCCCCAAGATGAAACTCGTGCAACTTACGCTCCTTTGATCAAGAAAGATGATTATCGCTTAGATTGGTCAAAGAGTGCCATAGAGTTACACAACAAAATTAGAGGTTTTTACCCCAACTGTGTGGCAACATTTCGCAGTCAAACCATTAAGATTACAGCTACCATTCCACTTGGTTCAGATTATTGGAATCAATTACCAGTTACAGTTCAAGAAATAAAAAATAAATTACCAGATTTGTCAAGTCTTTCTGGCAATCCTGGGGAAATTGTCAGCATTGTCAAAGGTATAGGAGCAATTCTACAGACGGGAGAGGGTTTATTGTTATTACAAGAGGTACAGTTACCTGGTAAACGTCCCCAATCTGGATGGGATTTTGTTAATGGTAGTCGTTTAACTGTGGGGGAAATAGTTGATAGTTGATAGTTGATGGTTGAAAGAGTGATTGGTTATGGTCGCCTTCCCTTAGACCTTTAACCTTTAACCTCTAACCTTTAACCTCTAACCTTTAACCTCTAACCTTTAACCTTTAACCTCTAACCTTTAACCTCTAACCTTTAACCTCTAACCGTTCGTAATATTTACAACCTTTACAAGGTCCTATAGGATTAACTGCACAGCGGATAATTTCTGAAAGAGCGTTATAACTACAGTTAGCGTTACCAATTACCCAACGTCCGTTTACTAATGTTTTTTCAACTGGTCTTGTTGCTGATTGTACGTAAATCGCAATCTTGTGTAAGCAGTAACGTCCTTGCTTTAGCTCGTAGCGGTGACGACGTTCCAATACTGCGTAGGTTTCACCTTTGAAGTCAAGATAATTTCCAGGTTGTGGTGTCCAATCAAGTTTGATACTGCCGAGAGACTGACGTGGTGAGGTCAAGATTACTTCTGTTAGTAGTGAATCTGGCTCCATTAACTCGCTACTCAATTAATTTATATTACATTATTAGGATATTAGCGCAAGTGTTTAGATTTACCTAGAAATTCATTCTTAAGTATACCCAAAAGTCGGGTTTTTTTATAGAAGAGAAGCCCGACTTTTCTGCTAAAGAGTAGTGCTTAGATGATAAAAAAACTGTAAAACCTCGATTATTCGTGGGGTTAGAAGTCGGGTTTTTAAGATAAATCTGGGTTGTAACAGACAATCATCATAAAAACCCGACTTCTTTACCATCATCGAGTTCACGTTTACGTAAGCAGCGTGTGACTAATACTACTTATTTGCCTGCATATACATGAAAAATAAATCAACTCAGTGTCTCAAAAATACCGAGTTGATCAAAAAATATATTTCCGACCTGATTTATCAATTAATAAAACGCTGGTGTAAAGCTCGTAAATATGCTTTGAGGGGAATTTGATAAACTTCGATGAATAGCCAAATGATAATTATTAAATGAGAAAAAAATGTCAGTAATGTCCAAATATAAGGAACCCAAGACAAAGGAACATTTGGATCTGGAGGAAAGTTATAGGCAACTAATCCAATTAAAGAGGTCGGAAATAATACGAAAGCACCTGTTGCCAATATATAACCCCAGCCAAATTGAACTCCTTCTAAATGGGCTTCTGTCCAATAAAAGCCATTCCATCGCCAAATTAAGGGAGGTTCCCGCGAAGGCATTTTTAACTGTTGTTCTTCTAAATTAACTGTAAAAATTTGATGACAAAAATCACAAGACATTGCCTCCATTAAAGGCATATTTTGAACTTTTCCGACCCGACAAACTGGACAGGGGTAAACTCCTTTATAGTCTAATGAAGTCGCCAATATTTTAGAATTTTGGATTTTAAGCATCAGTTTTCGGTAGTTAAAATTTAAGTTTGCCTTTATCCGATAAAGTAGATCAGCGTTAAAAATTGTCGTTATTCTAAGAAAGTAGGGAATAGGTTTTGAGTCTAGTATAGATTTTTTTACAACACGATAACTATTTGTGTCTACTTACTTAGGAAGTCAGATGTCAGGAGGAGAAGAGTTAAAACTACTTTCTTTTGTATATAACTTACGCAATATGTGAGTTAAACAGTCATTCTTCGGTAGGGGTAATTCATGAATTACTCCTACGTTAAGTAGGTTGGCGTTGAAAATTGTAATTAGGGCATAAAGTCGGCAGTCGGCAGTGGGAATAAGGGTTTAAGGGTAGTTTACCTAACCGTTATATAGTTGTATTTTTTTCTGCCGAATTACTTAGTTGTGTTTTACGTAATTCCTGTAATATTGATATTTATCGTCAAGTTTGAGAGGCTCTTAAAATACAAGCTTACCTTATAATTTATTTGCAAGACACTTCTTTCATATTTCATAGCAAATTTAATCGCAAATCATATTTTTATTTTTAGTTTAGAACTGAGAAAAAACAATTGTAAAAACAGTTATATTTCATAGGGAGTTTTGCTTATTTTAATATGGGGAGTCCACTCCTTTGTTTTAAGGTCAGGTGGAGGAACAGCAAAGAAAGCATTATATTTACTCTAAGAATAAATCCTCAACTAATAATGCCAAACTGGCAGCAATACTTGATTCAAATCATCAAATTATGATGAAGTTTTTTGAAGCAATACATTTTGACTGAAACCGTATTTTTACTGATAAATCGGCAGATTTAAAAAGGCAACAGTGGTTAGAACTCTTTCAGTGGACTGTTTTACCGTAACGACGCAAGACACATTAGGTAGCTCAACCATAGGGAATAGGTAAATCACTGGGTTGAAATAAATTTATATTGATTCAAAAGACACAGACAATCGATACCGAAATAAGCAATAGATTGGTTGTAGGGTAACTTGGTATTTTAAAACTTAATTTACCCGTGACAATTAAATCTACAACAATTGATGAATTATGGACTTATCTCCCGCAGAAGTTCGCTATCAATGTCGTCAAGGAACATTTCACTTTCCAACTCCTGGAATTGCATCTGGATTTCTACAAGCAAATTTAGTGATTTTGCCAAAAAAAATGGCATTTGACTTTCTTGTTTTTTGTACCCGCAACCCCAAACCTTGTCCTTTGTTGGATGTTACCGAAGTTGGAAATCCCGAACCAGAAATAGTTGCTAGTGGTGCAGATTTGAGAACTGACTTACCACGATACCATATATTTCGTCATGGAGAATTGCAACAGGAAGTAGCCGATATTTCCCATATTTGGCAAGATGATTTTGTGGGTTTTTTAGTTGGCTGTTCCTTTTCCTTTGAAGCAGCGTTGATGGATGCGGGTATTCCTGTGAGACACCTCCAAGAAGGTAAAAATGTACCGATGTACAAAACGAATATTGCTTGTAAAACAGCAGGAGACTTTTCTGCTCCAATGGTTGTGTCAATGCGTCCTTTATCTCCATCAGACGTGATTCGTGCGGTACAAATTACCAGTCGTTTTTCTAAAGCACATGGTACACCGATACACTTTGGTTCTCCCGAAGAAATTGGAATTACAAATCTTGATGCTCCCGACTTTGGTGAAGCAGTAACAATTGCTGAAGGGGAAATTCCTGTATTCTGGGCTTGTGGAGTCACAACTCAAATTGCGATTCTTCAAGCAAAGCCAGAAATTGCAATTACTCACGCTCCTGGATATATGTTCGTTACAGACGTTAAAGACGACTATTTTACCTGGTGATCGTATTTTTGTTTAACGTCTCAAATTATTTATTTTACCGCTCCCCTAGTTCCAAGAATTTCTCATGACAAAAAAAACCCATTTAATTCGGTATAACAATGCGGTTGAACGCGAAATTTTAGATAAAATAATTCGTTTGGAAAGTATTTGTTCGCGAGATGTCGGTAGAGGAATTCAACCTTTAATAAAAATAGCTAAAGGAGGGTTACTAGGGGCTGCTCGTTCAATTGCGGAGCATGATTGTCCAAACTTGGCGATTATTACAGGCTTTTTCATACCTAATGGCAACCCACCATGTCCTGAAACAGATGGTATTATCGGTTGTGCGTTGTTAGCAGCTAGTTTATTAGAAGTTGGCATTACTGTCAGGATTGTAACCGATTCTTTGTGTTATGCAACCGTAAAAACCGCAGTGATTGCAGCCGGAGTTTCTCACAATATACCTTTAGATATTGTCGCTGTAGGTAAAGTTAGTGAAAATCAACATTCAGTCCCCTCACTTTTAGAATTTTGGAAATCTTTAGCATCGCCAATATCTCATATAATTTCTATTGAAAGAGCGGGTCCAAGTCAAGATGGTATAGTTCGTAATATGAGAGGAGAAGATATTACTGCTTATACAGCACCTTTACATTTTTTATTCAAGTCTGAAAATATCATTTCTGTGGGGATTGGTGATGGTGGTAATGAATTAGGAATGGGCAATATTCCCCAAGAAATTATTGCTTCTAGCATTCGTGATGGAGAAAAAATCGGTTGTACTATTAAGTGCGATTATTTAATAGTTTGTGGTGTATCTAATTGGGGTGCTACTGGTATATTGTTAGCGCTTTCTTTGCTTCGTCCCGATTGGAAAGCTACAATTATTCACAAATTAAATCCAGAAATGGAATTTTATATTTTAGAGACACTTATAAATCAAGGTTTAGCAATAGATGGAATTAGAGGAATCCCAAGTTTATCTGTTGATAATTTATCTTGGGAATTTCATGCTGAAGTTTTAAAAAGTGCGATTCAGGTTGTTAGTTGATAGTTGATGCTTGATAGTTGTTGGTTGATGGTTGTTGGTTGATAGTTGATAGTTGATAGTTGATAGTTGATAGTTGATAGTTGTTGGTTGTTAGTTGATAGTTGTTAGTTACCAATTACCAATTACCTATTACCTATTACCTATTACCTATTACCAATTAATTAAATTCTTCTAGAATTCTTTGGGCTTCTTGACAAAGTATTTCATGACATTTACCATTACTTGCTAATAAACCACCCCATTGATTAATATCTCCGGTGTTGTATTGTAATGGTGTTCCATCGAAATGAGTATATTTTCCGCCTGCTTCTGTTAAGATTAGTTCTGGTGCAGCAATATCCCAATCTTTTGGTGCAGATTTACCGGAAAGGGAAATATAAATATCTGCTTGTTGTTCAATAATAGCGGCAATTTTACCCCCAACACTGCCAACTGATTTCTGATTTTGACAGGGTAATTTTTCTAAGAGATAATTTAGTTTTTCATTTCGGTGACTACGACTTACAACTAAAGTTAAATCTTGGATATTTTCACATTCAGAAACGCGCAAAGATTTTCTTTCTCCATTACGAGTTTCGACAAATGTACCGCTTCCTTTAATTGCATAATATAACTTTTCGGCTTCAGGTATCGCGACTAATGCTAATTCTGGGCGATGATTTTTTACTAAAGCAATATGAATCGCATATTCTCCAGTTTTATTAATAAAATCTTTTGTACCATCCAAAGGGTCAATAATCCATACCCATTCAAAATTATTTTTACCATCAATATTTTGATAAGTTTCTTCACTAATATAACCAAAATCTTGATTACCTAATTCCCTATGCAACTGTTGTAAAATATAATTACTAACAGCTAAATCTGCTGCTGTCACTGGGTCTTTACCTTTATCGTCCTTATATTGTACATTTAAATTATCTGTTTGATTTCCGCGATAGTAAGAACGTAATATATCGGATGCACCCCAACCGATGGGGCGAATTAATTCTACAATGGATTGTAAATCTTTCATATTTTTAATTGATAATTGGGAATTGTTTTAATTTCTTCCATCCAACAAAGACTACCGAAAAATTTCTCGAAAAAAGCTAGTCTTTTCAGCGATATTTACACGGTAGCGGTAAATGTTTCCCACAACACATAGTTAAATAAAGCACCATGAAAAATATCTCCAGACCTTAGTTTATCAGCAGTTTGTATTTTTAGAACATTTAGAATACTCATAAATCAAAATTGTTTCTCTGTTTTCTCCTTCTCCTAACTGATAAATGCAAAGCGAATCAAAAGTAGGTGTACTCTATATTGTGGGTACGCCGATTGGTAACTTAGAAGATATGACTTTCCGAAGCGTGCGAATATTGCAGTCGGTAGATATTATTGCGGCTGAAGACACACGTCATACAGGAAAACTTTTAAAGCATTTTCAAATTAATACCCCGCAATTGAGTTATCACGAACATAACCGCAACAGTCGCATTCCAGAATTTCTAAATCAATTGCAAAATGGAATTGCGATCGCGCTAGTAACAGATGCTGGTGTACCCGGAATTTCCGATCCCGGTTATGAATTGGTGAAAGCTTGTGCTGAAGCTGGAATTACTGTAGTTCCTATTCCTGGTGCGGTTGCAGCGATTACGGCTTTAAGTGCTTCAGGGCTTGCGACAGATAAATTTGTATTTGAAGGATTTTTAAGTGCTAAATCAAAACAACGGCGATCGCACTTAGACTTATTGAAGTCGGAGGAGCGTACTTTAATTTTTTACGAATCCCCTCATCGTTTGCGCTCAACTTTAGAAGATATGAGAGAAATATTTGGTGGCGATCGACAGATTGTCTTAGCGCGAGAATTGACTAAAATATATGAAGAGTTCTGGAGAGGAACTATTACAGGTGCTTGTAACTACTACGATCAGAAGGTTCCTATAGGTGAATATACTCTGGTTTTGGCAGGGAATATACCCACTCAGCGGGAGTTTAGCCAAACAGAACTTATAGAAAAGTTAGAAACAATCATGAATCAAGGAATATCGCCTTCACAAGCCAGTAGACAGTTAGCTGCATCGACTTCTTTACCTCGTCGTCAACTTTATCAACTCGCCCTTACATTAAGAAATTTGGATTCTCAAATGCCAGACACATAGATGATAATAGGATTGGAAGGTAAAATAGTAAATCTGGAAATTCAGCAGTAGATTACTGTTTGATTGTTCCAGTTTCCTTTGATTTGAAGTAGGTAACGGAGTATTCCACTCCGAGCAACCAGCACATTACAATAAAGTAAAAATATAGTAGGAAGATAACGAGGGATTAGGATGACCCAAGTGGTTTTAGGTGAAAACGAAGGAATAGATTCTGCTTTACGCAGGTTTAAGCGTCAAGTTTCCAAGGCTGGGATTTTGGCTGATGTTAAATACCATCGGCACTTTGAAAATCCACAGGAAAAGCGTAAGCGTAAAGCAGTAGCAGCAAGACGCAAGCAACGTTTTAGATAGATAGGAGTAAGTACTTTTACTGTTTACAAACGTTGGCAATCTATCACCGTTCACTGGTCATGTTGGGACTCAGGTACGGTTTATCATTACGCAAGGTGTATACTTTCTTCTTTGAAGATAATCAATGCACTTGCTGCGTATTAATTATCGTCATCATATATCTAAACACTTAGAGCGTGTTTATAAATAAAAAATAAAATTCTTGTAGGGTGTGTTAGATGCACGACTATGTTTTGCGAAAACATATAATTTTAATACATCTAACGCACCAACAACGCCAGGCGTGCGTTACGGCAAA
>JAYKJL010000258.1:0-30291 GCA_035285725.1 Nostocales cyanobacterium 94392
TAAGTAATTCGGCAGAAAAAAATACAACTATATAACGGTTAGGTAAACTACCCTTAAACCCTTATTCCCACTGCCGACTGCCGACTTTATGCCCTAATTACAATTTTCAACGCCAACCTACTTAGGACTTACGCATGAGAAAATCCAAAATATTAATTAATATGAGGAAAAGCCACATCCTAGGGGTTAGCATTGCTAAACCCCTACACATGACTATATACGCATAAACTTTTACCAGGTCAATCAATTCAACGCACTCGACACCAAAACTTGCTTCAATGTTTGCAATAACTCATGTTCATTATAGGGTTTCGATAAATACACTTTTGCACCTAACTGAATTGCTAATTGACGATATTTTTCGCTGGTGCGGGAACTCAGCATAATAACGGGAATATGTTGTAAATGACTGTAAGATTTTAGACTAATCAGAAAGTTATAACCGTCAAGACGAGGCATTTCGATGTCGCAAATTATGCCTTGTACTTGTAAACCGCTTTGCAGTTTTAAAAGTGCGTCTTGCCCGTCTTGGGCTTGTTCTACAAAGTATCCGGATTTTTCTAGGGTAAGTGCTAAAAAGCGTCGCACATTGATGGAATCATCTACTATTAATATGCTATTTTTCTGGTTTTTAGTTGATAAAAAAGCATTGGAAGAATCAGGTTGAGATACGGGATTTACAATATTTTTTTTAGCGATTAAATCTAATAGCTTTGCGGGATTTAGTAAGGGAGCTATTCGACCGTTATTCAAGATTGTACAGTTGTTAAAAAAATCGGGTAAGGGAATATTACCTTCTACACGACGTAAGGAAACTTCTTGTTCGTCCCAACAGCGGTCTGCTTGGATAGCAATTAGTTTGTTTTCAATATTAATAATTAAGGCAATTTTTTCTGCTAATCTCGGTTGATTTTCTAAGATAGATGATGTGGAATGGATATTCTTTAATTTGTGATTTGTTTTGTGATTTAATTCTAAATATTGGCTGATATTAATTAACTCTACTAAAGAATCCCGCCAATTAATTACTTCACCATTTTGAGCCGGTAAAATCTGTTTATTTTCTAACAAACATATTTCTTGTATTGTATCGGTGGGGAAAGCCAAAGGTATTCCGTTGCTTTCTACTAATACTATTCGTGCTACTGAGAGAGTAAAAGGTAAAGACAGGGTGAAGGTAGTTCCTTTTCCGGGTACAGAATCAACTGTAATTTCTCCATCAATTAATTTCAGGTTGTTACATACAATATCCATACCTACACCACGACCGGATAATGTGGTAACTTCTTCTGAGGTACTAAATCCAGGTTCAAAAATTAGACTTAATAAATCCTCATCGCTAGCATTTGCTAACATCTGGGTATCCAAACCCATACTTTCAGCACGGGTACGAATTTTTTCTCTTTGGATGCCGCCTCCGTCATCGTGTATGGTAATGATAGTGCGATCGCCATGATGAACGGTTTTAATCTCAATTAGTCCTTCTTCTGGTTTACCTGCTGCAATTCTGGTTTGAGCATCTTCAATTCCGTGATCGAAAGCGTTTCTAAGCAGATGCATTAAAGGTTCGTTTAAAGCTTCTAAAATACCCCGTTCGATTAAGATATCTGCACCTGCGATTTGTAAATTAACTTTTTTACCGTATTCCTGACTTAAATTGTGTAAAGCTCTGGGTAAACGCTCCATAATATCGGAAAGTGGACGCATCCGAACTTTAGTTAAGGAATTTTGCAGTTTTCGAGATGTTTTATTAAGTAAGCGGTTAACTTGATCAGTATCTTCTAAATTAACAGTAATATCGCCGGTAATTTCTTGAATTTTAACTATATTTTCTGTCACTGTTTGAGACAGTATATGTAGTTCGCTGTAGCGTTCTAATTGTAAGGTATCAAATTTATGACTATTTCCCCATTGCCAATCTTCTTCGATTTGAAAATATTTAGGTTTTAAGGTAGATAATTGTAGAGAAAATTTTTCATAAGACAAGCGTAATTCGTGGTTTTCGCGTTCGAGATTTTTGACACGAATATTGAGATTACGAATCAATTTGCTGACTCTTTCTAACTGCAATCTTACAGTATTGCGTCCAATTGTTAGTTCTCCAAAGAAATCATTGATTTGCTCAAGTTCTCTACTGGGTACTCTAACTGTAGGTTCTTGATTTTCTCTTTTTGTGATGTGGGTAAATTCTGGAAATGATTCTATACTTTCTTCTAAGCTGGGAATATTATTAACTAAATTTAATTCTGGACTAACTGTAAATTGATAGCAATCTTCGACTTGATTTTGATTAATTCTCGTGGGTAGATTATCTAATTGACCTGCAATTAATAAACTTTGACTATTGCGCCACGATTGTAATCCTAATTGAGCAATTTTTTCAACTTCCGCATCAGAAACAGCAGTCGATAAATGTTGAATTATCGATTCACAAAGTTGAACAAAAGCGGGAATTTGTAACATTTCCCCTAATCCACCCAATTGTGATGACATCATCACCATTTCTTCCCGTAAAATAGAAGATTGATTTTGTTTTAGTAAGGATTCTAAACGCTGTAAATAATCTTCAACTTCGGTTTTAAATAATAAAGATATGATTTCTTGAGGATTATTTTCTGGGGACAGAATTGTCATCGCGTCTTCGGGAATCGGTTCTCCCAAAATTTCGCGTAATTCGGCAAATACTGGATAGCAAAAAGTCGTTATCCACTGTTCATCAACATCATGTCCGACTGAAATGGATTCTACTATTTGACGTAACCAATCAATTGCAGACAATAGTAAATTTTGTAATGAATTATCGATTTCTAAGGAATTTTTATGAGTTTTTAAAACCTTGAAAGAATCTTCGAGCAAGTGGGATAAATCGCTCAAAGGACGAAATCCCATAATTCCTGCACCACCTTTAATTGAATGAGCCGCTCTTAATGCAGCATTGATTTTTTGTAAGTCAATTTTACGATTCGTTTTAGCTTCAATAATCACATTTTCTAGAGTATTAAGATGCTCGGTAACTTCTTCTAGAAACTGCATTTTTATTTCTAATTCTTTTTGTAATGACATGGTGTGAAGGGAAGATGGGGGGATGGGCAGAAATAAATATCAACTAACAACCATCAACAAAGTTTTTTAATCAAATTATTGACTTGTTTAGAAGTTTTGACTTGAATGACTGTAGCAGCGGAAATTGATTCAACTAATCCATCAATTTGATTGCTAACATCAAGAATGGAGTTTAAATTTTGCTTGGTATCTTGAATTAAACGGGTTTCTTCAACTACCTGAGCAATTCCTAGTTCCATTGCTTTGACGACTTCGCTGGTTTCTCGCTGGATATTTGCGACAACTTCTTCAATCTCTGCGGTTGCGTCACCGCTATGACTGGCTAAAACGGCGATTTCTTCGGCGATGACAGCAAACCCTTGTCCTTGCTCTCCTGCTCGTGTAGCTTCAATTCCAGCGTTGATAGCGAGTAAGTTGGTTTGCATTGCTATCTGATTAATTGATGAAATTACATGAGAAATTTTTTGTGCAGATTCTCCGAGTAGTTTGACTTTTTTCGCAGTATCGCCTATGGTTTCACGGAGGTAATGGATATTTTCTACGGTTAAATCTATTGCTGTAACACCAGCATTGGCGGTATGAAAAGCTTTACCAGTAATTGATGCGGCTTTTCTAGCACCTTTTGCTACAGCTTTAATTGAATATCTCATCTCTTTTACCGCTTCTAAAGTTCGGTTAATTTCCGCATCTTGCATTTTAATATCTCTTCTTAACAAGAGTTGCTGTTGAAATTGCGATTCGGATAACTGTTCCGTTGTCAAAATACCGTTGGTTCGTTGTAAAACCTCTCCTACAATTACAGCCGTTTCTTCACATAATTCTATGGATGATTGTTCCCAAACATAAGATTGAGAACAATGACAAGCGATTAAGTAACCGAATAATTTGTCATTTTCAAAAATCGGTACAAGTAAAATTGATTTAATATCTAATGTTTCTAGTTCTTTGATGACATAATTTTCAAACCCTGCATGATAAATATCATCAATAGCAATTACACCATCTAGCTGATTTGTAAAAAGATAATTGCTTAATACAGGAAAATCAAATTTTTTACCCAAGGCAGAAGTTAAACCTACAAGTTGCGATTCAGCGATAAAACTTCCGGTTGGAGATGATTCTAATTTGTAAATCAGTGTCCTTTCTAGTTTTAAGAATTTACGGATATTTTCAACTGCTACATTACAAATATCTTGATAATTAATCAATCCAGATAAATTAACTGCAAGCTGTTGAATTGCTTGGGTTATTTCTAAGGTACTTAGCTGTTCTAAAGTTGCTCCAACTTGAATTGCTAACTGTTTTAATAAATTAATTTCAAATGCTTGCCAAAGATGAGGTTTCCAGCAATGATGCGCTATCAAAAAGCCGAATATTTGATTATTTTTAAAAATAGGTGTTAATAAAATTGCTTTAATTTTCAAGCGTTTGATTAACTCTAAATATTCGGGACTCAATCCGGCTTCATCAATATTATTAATAGCTAAAACTTCAGCTTTGGTATAAAATTCCCTAAGTTCCTTGGTAAGAGAAATATCTTCTATCGCGTCTCCAAAAGTGATTGGTAAACCTGGAGCAATTTCTTCTGCAATAACTTTTCCTTCACCGTGAGAATTACAATGATAAATAACTACTCGATGCGCTCCTAAAATTTGTCTGACTTCTACAACAATTTTCTTGAATAAATCTTCCTGGTTAACAGATTTACTAATTGAAATAATCGCGTTTGCAAGTAATTTAGATTGTTCAGTTTCAACTCTTTGTTGAAAAAGTAATTCTTGTAACTGTTCTATAATGAGATTAATGTTGTTACTTAAAACGGCAAATTCATCTTTTCCTTTGATGGGAATGCGGCTATTAAGATTACCGTTAGCTATCTTTTTTACTGCTATATTAGCAGCATAAATCGGCATAACCAAACGACGAGCAAGAGTTGCAGCACAAATCCCGGCAAGTAATGCAGCCGCTACAGTCCCGATTCCTAACATTAATAATAAATGTTTCTGAGTTTCTTCTAACTCTTTAACAAGATTTACATCTTGATCATTACTAACTTCTGTAGTAATGATTTGATGACCTAAATGATAAGAGAATACTGTAATTCCTGCTGTTGGTAAACTGCAAATAGCAAGAGATAGCATTACAGCTTTACCACTTAAACTAATTTTTTTCAATTGTGTCAATTGTTTGACAAAGAAATTTTGTGATTTTTTGGGTTGATTATTGATGTATTGAGGGAAGTTTATTCTTTGATTAGGATTCGGTTTCATCAGCTATTCTCAAATATTTATTACGGAGCTAAATTGTCTCTTAAGTTGTAATTTTTGATAAAGTAGTTGAAATTAACACTTGGTACAATATTTGACTTGTGATTTTTTGTTATTTACTTATTGTCAACAAAAGTAGATTTTAGAATAACTTTAAAATAGCCTGTATGTTCAAGACTAAATTTAACTCGTCTCCGCGCCAAATACATCCTTCTAAGTAAGGAATGATATCAGATGCAACTCGCTCAGAAGCAGATTGAATATTGTCGGAATTATATCTTATCGTACCTTTGACTTCTGGAACCATTAAACCGATAGTTTCTGTTTCGTGACGAATTACAATAATATTGTACTGTCGTAGCTGAGAAGTTTGTGACTCTAAACCGAATATTTTGGGTAAATCCACAACCCAAATAACTCGATTGTGCCAATTTATCAATCCCAAAATAAACTCAGAGATATTGGGTATAGGTGTTATAAATTCATTGGGTAATACTATTACTTCTTGAGTAAATTGTACTAATAAAACTGCAATCGTACTTGGATCTAACTTTAACTGAAGATAACCATCTCCCAAATTTATTTGGGGTTCGTTTACAGATAACTTGATATCAGATGCATTCATATTTAATAAAATTTAATTTCCAATGTTGTCAATTTATTACTGATATTACATCAAATGTTGAAAAATTATCTTCAACAATTCTCCTTGAGTAAAAGGTTTAGTCAAATAACCACTAGCTCTAAACATTTTCGCTTTAGCTCTATCAATCAAACCTTTTCTTCCTGTCACCATAATTACAGGTACATCTTTGAAATAACTGTGTTTACGCAATAGTGAACATAATTCATAACCATCCAAATTAGGCATTTCTATATCTAGTAAAATTAAATCTGGATTTGTACTAAGAATCTGCATCAAAGCTTTTAACGGCTCGCTAAAACCGATGACGTTAAAGAATTGTTCATCCAAAAAAGATTGAATAGCGTTTAATACTGTAGGGCTATCATCAATACAAACTATGGTGTAAACTTTGTTACGAAAATTATGTGAACGAAAATGCTGCTCATTATTATAGGAATGATTTGTGGTTTGACTGTTTATCCGAGTACTACCTGGTTTTGGTAATGGTTGTTGAGTTGGTATCTGATTTGAAGTTCTATTGAAAATAATGTGTTGGTTTTTATTTTCTTGATTTTGTAATTTTTGCTGACAATTGTCGATTAATAAATTTACATCAAGATTGCAAAAATTAGGCATATTTACCATAAAAGTTTCTGTTGTAAATTCATAACTTCCTTCTTTTATAGTCAGAAATGAACTGAGAACTTCACTAATTAATTCTTTAATTATTACTTTAGCTTGTGTAGCAGTAATTAATTTTTGATCTACTAACCAGCAAATAGCTAAATAATCCGGATTAAGTATTGCTTGATTGTCAATACTTTTTTGAAATATTACTCGTAATTGTTGATATACTTTTTTTTGAGCAAGTGCGGGAATTTGCTTACTATATTGTTGTAATTTTGCGTACAGTAAATTAAACATTTTATCCGCACGGGAAGCATAAATTAACTTACCTTCTCTAAAATCAAATGACCAAGAATCTGATACGCTAAACACTTGTAAACATCCAGTAACGGGGTTGCTAGTGATTTTTTTGAGTAGCGCAATTGGCTGTATTTTCTGAAAAAATCTGTATCTACTAATAGGAAGTATTTTCATTGAAGTGACTGTGAATTTACTATAGAGATACCGCAAAAATTAACCTTGGTTTGTTTTTCTTCCATTGGTTGTAAACAGAACATCAAAACCAATCATTTGTGTCTTTGGCTAATCTTGAAGATGCAATTTATCGTAACTTACATAAACGCAAGCAAACACAAAATTAACATTTTGCAGCGATACTATGTAGAGATTAGCGGTGACTGACTCACAAACAACGTTGTATTGCTATTAATCGTCACTCTCGGTATTTCTCATTGAAAAGAACTGTTACTGACAGCACAACCAGCATAGAGAGCGTCAGTTAGGTGGTAGATGGTAAGCAACTAACTTACTAATCTTAGACTAATCTAATTTAACAGAAAAAGTAAAAGATGCATGAAAGTTAAGAGAAGCAAGTAAAGTTAATATTAAAACCATTTTTCGCGAATGGCAAATGTTTTTTATAAACAATTATTTTTTTGTATTTTGAGTTCTTATACTTAAGGAATTATTTCTGTAGAACCGATTACCGTTTGTTTGTATTTTTTGAAAAATTTATTTAAGTGGAATTGTTTGATTTTTTTCCGGATGTTAATATATTAATTTGTTAGCAATTGAACGTCCAGGATTTTTTTATTCATTTTGATGAGACAATCTCCGGAGATTTAGGAAGGATAAATTGCCTATATGTTCTCTTCCCGGATGCAGATTGTTAAGTGCTAGCAAGTTACATCATGTCCGCTTAAATACTTCTGATTAAATACTATCTTCCTTTAGAACACCTTTCCTTAAACTTTCACTTGTAATGTGTAAATCATCCATTTAAAAGTATTATTTAATATCTGAAATTATCTTGTGTAATTTACTTGCGCTTTCTTCTGGCTTTCCATCAAGAGGAAAAACTAAAATACTTTTAATTTCTTGATTTTTTACTAATTCTTCTAATCGATGAAATTGCTTATTTGTAATAGCAATTCAGTTATATTTTTGAGCATAATTCAATTCTTCTGCGAAACCAGATTAAAGCCGCGATCGCGATAGTACCGAACTCTTTCACGAATCATGTTTTCGCTAAGTAAGTCGGCAGAAAAAAACAGAACTACATAACGGTTAGGTAAACTACCCTTAAACCCTTATTCCCACTGCCGACTGCCGACTTTATGCCCTAATTACAATTTTCAACGCCAACCTACTTAGCATTATTGGTGATTTGATAACGACTTAAATAAATTCCTGTAATTTGTTTTTTCTCCCAAGCTGTTTGATTTGGTGGTGTGATTGGTTTATTTGTAGGTTCTATTTTTGGACTAGGTGATAGAGTTGGAATAAAACTTGAAGTCGGAGAATCAGTGGGAGTTGGGGAAATCAAAAGAATCTCTTGTTGTTGATTGTTAGATAAAAGTTCAAAAATACCTAAATTATCTCTCTGAGTAAATAACCAATAACCACTTCCTAAAAATAGTAAAATTACGGATATAGGAATATTCAAACATCCACATCCGCTTGGCTGTTATTTTTTGGGTGATATAGTAATATTAATGACTACCTGATCAAGAATCAGCCTAATTCATAACACGAAATTTCCTATTGGCAGATTCTCAATAGTGTAAAAAATGGGTGCTAAAGGAAATGGCTACACAGGGCTAAGTTGATTTTTTTAATAAAGAAATTCGATTTGTGGCACAGATAACATTAAAATTGTATAAATAATTAATTGATTGTTTATTTTGTAAATATTATGCCTCCTCGTTGGCCCCGTAAACCAGACCGTAAGAATGACTTAGCTTACCGTAAATTAGATGATAGAATGAATTTTGCGGTTCATGTGGCAATATTTGCTCTATTTAATTCTGGTTTGTGGTTTTTTCACAATTTTCTTTTAGCTAGTTGGGAGTGGCTGCCAATTTTGACGTTGAGTTGGTTGTTTATACTTCTTTCACATCTAATTTATATTTCGGTGATTGCAGATTATTCTAATACTCCACCAAAATCTACCTGAAGATAGATTATCAAAGCTAGGGCGATTGTAACTTGCGGTGGTAGAGTTGTGTTGAGAATTTCACCATAATTCTCAATTAGCTTGTAAATAATACGGCACTAATTGTATAGGACTTATTTTAAGGCTATGACTAACAACGCAGAATTCATGGAAGCCCTAGCCGCTGAAATTGGCGAAAATGTCTATATTGATATCGCTAAGTGGCATCTTTATCTATCTGATGCGAAATTGCATACGATGGTAGCGGAACAAGTTTATCCTTTAATAATTTCTGATAAATCTATCGATGAAGAGGATGTAATTAATGTTTTGCAATCTATTCCGATTAAGGTTGGTGGTGGAAAACATCAAGTACCTTTAATTGATTTAGTACCTACACAGTGTCAAGTAAATCTTGTGGATATTTTAGAAAAATATCAGCAGGAAATGTAATTTTCATAGTACCAAAAAGCTCCGAATAAATAATTTTTTCAAAGGAGGAAAAATGACCGTTTATCAATTTCACGATGAATACTCTCTAGCAGAAGTTACCGATCAACTCGGTAAACAAGCTTTACAATTAGGTTTAATTCCCTGTTTTACAGTACGTTTTTTCCCCGATAACCGAGAGTATTTTATTTCTCATGACAATAAATCGGAAGCACTAACACCAGAAGAAGCGTATTTGTACTTTAAAAAATTAGTTGAACAAGCTAATAATTAATTCTTCGCTATTACTGAGTTATTAAAAAGCCTCTTTCCTGAGAAAGAGAAATAATCCGAGGGAGGCTTTAATTTACTACACTCAAGCGGGAAGCCTAATATACAAAATTGCATATAAACTGACGTTATTAATTTGAGAAAATTTGTAACGGGGAAGCAGAAATGTTTTTACAACTCAAAGATGATGGTGAATTAGTTAAAGTAACTGATGTCCAACAACTGATCAATCCTAATACTGATAGTATTGAAGCTAAGCAACAACAAGGTGAAGAAGAACAACCATCAGAATCTTTCAAAAAAGAAAATCTTGTTTTTCCTTCTGGTGAATCTTTACCACGTTGTTGGATGGACGCTGATTATAAAAATGGTTGATGTTTAATTGTTAATAGACGTAGCATTGCTACGTCTCTACAACTCCGGTGGTATCTAATTGAACTAACTTCCGTGCAAATTCTATCGCTTCATAAGATGTGCAAACTTTGCCTTCCACTTGTGCCACTGCTATTTCTGTCAGCAGTTTACCGATGAGTGGTGACGAAGGCAGGTTCAATGATGATATAATATGTATCCCACTTACTAATTGAGTGGGATGTGCAACCGGATCATCAGGGTTTAAGTAGCGGGCTAGTAAGGATGCGTATGTCTGTAGCGGCTTGTCTTCGGACATTCTCCCAACTACATTACCATAAGCTACTGCTAAAACAGCTGTAGTCGGGAATACGCAATCCGCTTCCCGGAATAAAAAGTATTGTTCTCTCAAAGACATCGGGGATGCGTTTAGCTTGGGAAATAGCTTTAATGCAGAGGTTACAGCTTGAATCTCGGCTTTGCTGTAGGTTAGTTTTTCTAACTGTGATAATGCAATTTCTGGTTGAGGATTAACTAAACAAGCTAATTTAGCAATACCCAACCAAGTTGTTTTGACTGTATCTTTGACATATTGTTGTAATATTCCCTTTAAACTTGGTAAATTTTCGATTAGCTCGGAAGCAGCTCTGTCAACTTCTACAAGTAGAGAACAGCTTTGAGATGTGGCATCTTGAAAAGAAGATTTTAATAAACCATCTTCAATAGCTTTGATCAACCAAGAGGTACCTTGAGGATGCCCTAACATATATCCCAATTCTACACGTATTCGTTCGGCAGCAACTTTGTTGAGATGCTCAGCCAAAGAGCGAATTGTTGAATGGGTTTCTGGTTCAATAGTAAAACCCAACTGTGCAGCTTGACGATATCCCCGCATCAAACGTAAAGGATCATCTTCCAGATTTGCGGCTGATATCATCCGTAAAATGCCTTTTTCTAAATCTTTACCACCTTGTAGTGGGTCGATTATTTCTTGGGTATGAATATTATAAGCTATGGCATTTATGGTATAATCCCTTCTACACAAGTCTGTTTCTACAGAATCACCTTCTTGTTGAGCAATATCAACGGTAGCATCAGGAAAAACTACGCGAGCAATTTGCCTTTCATCGTCGAGTAAAACAAAGCCAGCTTGATGATATTTGGCGATTTTACGAGCTACATTTACCGCTTCTGAAGGTAAAATAAAATCTAAATCTAGATAATCGCGAGTTCTTCCTAAAATCGCATCCCGTACCGCACCACCTACTAAATAAGCTGGTTTTGGCAATAATTCCAGATTAAAAGGTAAATTTTCCGGAGTAAATATTGTCATAAAAATAAACTCAAAGGCTAGGCAACAATCGCGTTACTTAAGTTAAATTAGCAGTAAGACAAAACTAATCGTTGGTTTTAATATGTGTATTTGCGTAAATTGTCATTATGTAGACCGCTGTATTACCTATAATGCAGTAGAAGCACAGCACCAACAACCTCATTTAACAGAAACACCTACCTTCGACCCTAATGAACCTAGTATAAACGTCAATATCCGCACTCAAGACTCCATAATTGAAATGGAGTGGGATGTTGTCGGATGCTTGAGTTTCAAGGAAGAGAAAGGTAAGTGGTCTAAATTACGTCCCGGTGAAATGGTTCCAACATAATAATTAGGAGTTAAGAGTTAGGAGTTAGTTGTTGGTTGATAGTTGTTAGGAGTTGAAAATTATATCCCCAATGCCCCATTCTCCCATAACCAATACCACAAGTAAAAAATACGGTCTAGCACTACACACTACGACTCCCGAATTAGGTTTATCTATCAGTAATTGTGCTGAAGATAATCGTAATGGTGTATTTAAATTAGACCGTAATATTTCTAATTTGATGCATGAATATTTGATAGAGTTTATTAAACCTCAAACTTGGGCTGATATGGAGTTTGTCGCTGTAGCGAAGGGTCCGGGGGGTTTTACGGGAACTCGTATTGGGGTTGTGACTGCTCGTACTTTAGGACAACAATTGAATATTCCAGTGTTTGCGGTTTCTACTTTGGCTGCATTCGCTTGGCAAAACCGATTAAATCATAATCATGATATTGCGATCGCGATCCAAATGCCGGCGCAACGAGGTATGATTTTTGCTGCAATTTATCGAGTTACCGAAAATGGTTGTGGACTTACTGCTGTAATGCCGGATATGATCATAACACCGCAAGCGTGGCAAGAAAAGTTAGCCGATTGGAGCGGGAATTATCAACTTGTAGAAGCAAATTCTGGGTTAGCTGCAACGGTGAATAGTATGCTGCAATTGGCATATTTGGATTTCCAACAAGGAAAACGTCCAGATTGGACGGAAGCGTTACCTTTTTATGGACAACATCCAGTTGATGGGTGAGTGTCCTGAAAAGCTGTTTACTCGGATTATTCGGACTCAATTAACTTGAATCCCCAAGGTTTCAAAACCGCGATCGCAATTTCTCGTTCTATACCTTCATAAGCTTCCCACTCGGATTCGGGGTCTTTAGGGTGTCCTTCACCGACATGACCTGCAACTTTGATTACGGGAAAGCCTTCCACACGATGACGTTCTAGTCCTCTGGGTAGAGATAACTTGACTTTACGACCGATAAATTTAGATGTACTTTCATTCGCTACAGTTTCACGAATTAAACAAATATCACCAGCAGTTCCCCAAGTAGTTGAATAAATATAGAGGAACGATATATAAGTTTTGGGTTTGATGGGTCTTTTTACAACTTGCATTATCTGTAATTACTACTCATCGTTCTTGATTTTAGAATTTCATCCAAATAGTTATAACACTATATGTGAAAGATTTTGATCTAATTATCGTTTTAATTTTAACTTTAGCTAGGATGAAATAGGCAATCCCACGCGAAAAAAATACACGCTTTGCTAAAAATTAGCAGCATTTAGATTATCATCAGTTATCAATTTCAATTATCACGGTACAATCAGTTGCTCAATTTATTCATGGAGATAGCAAAAGCTCAAACTTTTTCACAGAACTGGTAATTATTTACTGTTAATATCACAATTCTACGGTAGTAAGTTATAGTTGATTTATGCAATATTTTTTAATATATATATACTTTTAAGATAATTTTACATGATAAATTTACCGATTGTTGATCGAATTATAAATGGATAAATATCCTTTTGATCAAATCGGTAGAAGAAAACATAGATTAAAAATTACAAATTATTAAAATCCCATCACTTCTGCAACGGATTTAATATCGGCTTCAATGCCCTGGGTAAACTGACTGGTATTATGCTTAATCGCTGTATCTGGGTCTTTCAAACCATTACCAGTTAAAACACAAACAACAGTTGCACCTGGAGGAACTTGGTCTTTAACCTTCAATAATCCTGCCACAGAAGCGGCGCTGGCTGGTTCGCAAAAAACACCTTCTTCTGAAGCTAAAAGTCGATAAGCATCTAATATTTCTGCGTCGGTGACAGCATTAAATTCACCCATACTAGCCGCTGCGGCTGCTAATGCTTTATCCCAACTTGCGGGATTGCCAATTCTAATTGCTGTGGCTAAAGTTTCTGGATGAGCTACTAGTCGTCCACTAACTAACGGTGCGGCTCCAGCGGCTTGAAAACCCATCATTTTGGGTAAGCGTCCGCATTTCCCATCTTGATGATATTGACAAAAACCCATCCAATATGCTGTGATATTTCCGGCATTACCAACGGGGATACACAACCAATCTGGAGCATCACCTAAAACATCTACGACTTCAAAAGCGCCAGTTTTTTGACCTTCTAAACGGTAAGGATTAACAGAATTGACCAAAGTTACGGGATATTGCTCAGCAATTTCGCGGACAATTTCTAAAGCCTGGTCAAAATTTCCTTTAATTGCCAGTACTTCTGCACCGTAAAGCAAAGCTTGAGCTAATTTACCCAAAGCTACATAACCATCAGGGATGATGACAAAAGCCCGCATTCCCCCGCGTCGAGCGTAAGCGGCGGCGGCGGCGGAAGTATTGCCAGTACTCGCGCAAATTACTGCTTTGGCTCCAGCTTCCTTGGCTTTAGAAACTGCCATTGTCATTCCCCTATCTTTGAAACTTCCAGTAGGGTTCAAACCGTCGTATTTTACGAAAACACGCACTTGCTTACCGATCTGTCGTGCAATTGATGGCGCGGGAATTAAAGGTGTATTACCTTCTAAAAGGGTTACAACCGGCGTATTGTCGTTAACAGGCAGGTATTGACGATACTGTTCGATTAGTCCCTGCCAAGGTTGACTCGGAGATTTGATAGCAGTCAGGCTTAAGGTCATCCGATTTTAGATTTTAGATTTTGGATTTTGGATTGACCATCAAGGAATGATTGGTCAAAGGTTAAAGGTCAAAGGTTAAAGGTTAAAGGTCAACTGTCCACTGTTGTAGTAAACAATCCCAAGGGAATATTGTAAACTATCGGTAGCCAAAATTATAAATAAAGTTTGATAAAACTCTAAAATAAAAAATAAAAAGACTTGCAGTATCGCTGCACTCAGTTAAAAATAATTTACGAAGAAGCACGCGGAGTAATATAACGGTGAGTCAGGCATTTGATTACGATTTGGTGATTGTAGGGGCTGGAGTAGGCGGACATGGGGCTGCTTTACACGCTGTTAGCTGTGGTTTGAAAACTGCGATTATTGAAGCGGAGGATATGGGGGGAACCTGCGTTAATCGTGGCTGTATTCCCTCGAAGGCTTTACTTGCAGCTTCTGGAAAGGTACGGGAGTTACGCGATGCTTACCATCTTAAAGCGTTAGGAATTCAAATTGATAATCTTCGCTTTCAAAGAGAGGATATCGCAAACCATGCCAATAATTTGGTTGCGAAGATTCAATCCGATTTAACTAATTCTCTCAAACGTGTGAATGGTGATATTATTAAAGGCCGGGGTAAAATTGCCGGTCAGCAAAAGGTGACAGTTGATACTGCTAACGGTGAAAAAACTATTACAGCAAAAGATATTATTCTTTCTCCGGGTTCGGTTCCTTTTGTTCCACCAGGGATTGAGGTTGACGGTAAAACTGTATTTACTAGCGACCAAGCGGTAAAGTTAGAATGGTTGCCGCAATGGGTGGCAATTGTCGGTAGTGGTTACATCGGTTTGGAATTTTCTGATGTGTATTCGGCTTTGGGTTGTGAAATTACGATGATAGAAGCCTTGCCGCAGTTAATGCCGGGATTTGACCGTGATATTGCTAAACTTGCGGAAAGAGTATTGGTTACTAATCGTGATATTGAAACTTATTCGGGAATATACGCTAAAAAAATCACTCCTGGTTCACCTGTAGTAATTGAATTAGCAGATTTTAAAACTAAAGAAGATGTAGATGTTTTAGAAGTTGATGCTTGTTTGGTAGCTACTGGAAGGATTCCAGCAACGCAAAATATTGGTTTAGATGCGGTTGGTGTAGAACTCGATAGACGTAAGTTTATCCCAGTAAATGATTCAATGGCAGTATTAAGTGAAGGGCAACCCGTACCCCATCTCTGGGCAATTGGTGATGCTACGGGTAAGATGATGCTGGCTCATGCTGCTTCGGCTCAAGGTATTATTGCGGTAGAAAATATTTGTGGTCGAACTAAGGAGATTGATTATTCTAGTATTCCCGCAGCGGCATTTACTCATCCAGAAATTAGTTATGTGGGAATGACTCAGGAACAAGCGAAAGAAAAAGCTGAAGCCGAAGGATTTGATGTTGGAATTAGTAAGAGTTATTTCAAAGGTAATTCCAAAGCTTTAGCAGAAGGTGAAGCTGATGGTATTGCTAAGGTTGTGTATCGTAAGGATACGGGAGAGGTTCTTGGTGTTCATATATTCGGACTCCACGCAGCTGATATTATTCATGAAGCGAGTGCGGCGATCGCCAATCGTCACAGTGTTAACAAACTGGCTCATTTAGTCCATGCTCATCCTACACTTTCCGAAGTTTTGGATGAAGCATACAAACGAGCAGCTGTAAGTTAAAGAATTTTAGATTTTAGATTTTGGATTTTGGATTGAATTGTAGAGATGGGGCGTATTGCTACGTCTCTACAGAATCAGCGGAGTTATTAATTTTAATTATCAATTCTAATCACGGATTAGAAAGGATTACACCGATTTCACGGATTTTAATGACCAATTACCAATTACCAATTACCAATTACCAATTACCAATTAGAATCATGCAAATCCGTCGTCGTCCACCTAATCCAGATATTGCTGTATTGTCATTACGGTATCAAATTGCCGCACCTGATGCTGAGCCAAATAATATTTTGGAAGAAATTGTTTGGTATAAAGAAGCAGAAGTTGACCAAATGCGCGAAAAGCAATCTTTACAGGATTTGCAGCGTCAAATAGTTAATGCTCCGCCATCTCGCGATTTTATCGCAGCGCTACGTCAAAGTAAGACTAAACCGGCTTTGATTGCGGAAGTAAAAAAAGCTTCTCCTAGTAAAGGGATTTTACGGGAAGATTTTGACCCAGTACAAATTGCTCTTGAGTATCAAAAAGGTGGTGCTACTTGTCTTTCGGTACTTACAGATACAAAGTTTTTTCAAGGTAGTTTTGAAAATTTATCCCAGATTCGTGCTGCTGTAGATTTACCGCTGTTGTGTAAGGAGTTTATAATTTATCCTTACCAAATGTATTTAGCAAGGCTTCGCGGTGCTGATGCGGTTTTGTTGATTGCATCTATACTCAGTGACAAAGATTTACAATATTTCGTCAAAATCGCGAATGTTTTAAAGTTAACTGCTTTGATTGAAGTTCATACTCTAGAAGAACTTGACCGAGTTTTAGCGATAGATGGTGTTTTTTTGCTTGGTATCAACAATCGTAATTTACAAGACTTTTCTGTTGACTTGAAAATTACTTGTAAGTTATTACAGGCAAGGAATCAACAATTACAAGAAAAAAATATCCTTGTTGTTAGCGAATCGGGATTGGATACCCCTGACGATTTAACTTTAGTTACCGATAATGGTGCTTCTGCTGTGTTGATTGGTGAATCCTTGGTGAAACATCCAAATCCAACAATTGCGATAGCTAATCTCTTCGCAAAATTTTCATAACCAACCTCAGATTGAGACTTGAAAGCATTAGTTGTTGGCTATGTAAAAATTCATGTAAAAATCATACATCTTGAGCAAAGCCCTTGCGAATCTCAAGCCTACCAATTATTTTTAACTTCATGGAGCAAATTCCTCTTCCTTCACCGATCCATTACGAATTAATCCTGCAATTGCTCGAACGTCAAACTATGACAGCAGTTAATGACAATCCAGATTTACGGAACCAGGTAAATCAATTAATCATTACGCTCCGTAAGGCTGCTGTCCAACAAAAGCATCTGGAACAAGTTTGTCAGGTTTCTTCTATGGAAATTTCCCACCGTTGGTCTATAAATCACCATAATTCCGAACAAGTCGTAGCTTCTGAATAACGATAAGTTACCATTACTCATGCAAAGCAAAACAAAGTATTTTTCTGTTGTAACGTTGCAATTAGTAGTGTTTTGCAGTTCAAGCCGAAGGTGAGGAGTGTTTACTTGTGTAACTACAATCTACTACTTGCCCTACAACAATTTTTGCTTGTACCTTTATTGTACAGACAGCGCAAATAATTAAATAGATGGTTATTATACTATTAAATTTTGTTCTTGCCAAGAAATAAGGGAATCGAATAAATCAACTGTCAACTTCCCCAATACCTAAAAGAGCGAGTTGAATAGCTAACTCGCTCAATTGATTTGTATCTTGTTAAATTTGGAATCAGTCTTCGCAGAAAGTGGAGTCTTTGTAACAACATCTTTCAATTCTCCGCATTGCACTACTCATTAGCTAATCTATGCTGTCTCCAACCAATCATAAATTTGCTCTAGCTGCTCTAAAGTAACTAAACCATATTGCCACAAAATCATTGGTAAGGGACCTGGATCTTGTTCGCTGTGTCGTAAAGCTACTGCTAGGGAAGCCGCAGAAATTGATAAATCATCTTGCAAAAAACGAATCAGCCGCGAATAGCTTGTTTGTGTCATTTTTATCTCACCTCCTTCGGTAGAGTGCATGGTTATATATCTATCCATAGTTGATAAGTAGCTAGTAGCCAGTAATTCATTTGCCACTGTAAATTTGTTTGATAAAAAATTGGGTACATTTTGTTCTAGACCAGGAAACAAGCGGGAAGTGAGCGAGATAAATATTTTAGCTTGATTTCTGATCGATAGTCTCAAGTAGCACTTTGCTTAATTTAAAAGAGTTTAATACTTTCTACTTAAGTAATGACAGCTAATTAATTTCTTGTAACAAAGATTCCATAGCCTATACTCTCCTATTAGCGACTATTTACACGTACACCAAAAGGAAGATTTTTGCTGTCAAAATTTAAAGTTGATGTCCGAACTGTTAGTAGAGCAAACTAATAACTTTCATCGGTACAGCAAATCTTAACATCACAATTTGTTTTTATACCACTATTCTTGATACTTTTTTAAGATAATTCTATTTTATCTATATCTATTAAGCTATATAACCAGATTTACTTTTATTTTTTATTACGTAATTACTTGGATTCAATAGGACTAATTATTACTTTGTCTCCTTGTTTTAAATTTAGTTCTGCGGCTCGTCGGGAACGTAATTCAATGACTTGATCGATCAGAGTTTTGGGTCCGTAAGTGGGACAAGGTTCTTGTGTACAGGGAGGTACAGAAGAAGCGATATATTGAACTACTCCTTTACGTAAAAAAACCATATCTAAAGGAACGGGTACATTTTTCATCCAAAAGCTAACTGGTTGGGGTGAAGCAAAATCAAACAGCATTCCCCGGTTATCTGGTAAAGCTGGTCTATACATTAATCCCATTGCTTGCTGTTGTGGTGTTTGGGCTACTTCTAATTGAATTTGTGTACCGTTGGGGGTTGTAGCAACAGCCGAAATTGGTAGTTTTTGTCCTAAATTATTCACTGTTGTTGGAGTTGGGGATACGGTAATATCAGGGCTTTTTGCTGGTGTCTGTTGAAAACAACTTATCAGTAAAAGTCCTATTACTATAGGTAATAATCTTCGCCAACTCTTTATAGAATTTTTAATCATTACTGGATTTATGATCAATTACAAAGTTTAATTTGCCATGAAAAATCAAAATATTTAAGCTGGGGGAGGGAATATCAAAAAAATTTTATCTTTGAGTAAATAAAATCTATTTAATATCCGGTGTTGCTTAATTTTGATGTTGACCTAACTTTTAAGATTCTCTTAATACATAACCGACACCGCGTACAGTTTGAATTAGGCGTTTTTGAGTTTCGTCTTCTATTTTTAATCGTAAGTAGCGAATATACACTTCAATAACGTTAGATTCACCCATAAACTCATAACCCCAGACGTTTTCTAAAATTTGTTCGCGAGTTAATACTTCACGGGGATGTTCCATAAGATACTTTAGCAGTTCAAATTCTTTCATTGTCAAATCAATTGCTCGTCCGTTATTAATAGCTCGACGAGTAGCAATATCTAAGATTAAATCTCCAAAACGTAATTGTTCTGAAGTATCAACATCTTGCTTTAAATACAACCTCACCAAGTTCATGAAATTTTCAGAACGGTAAGGTTTGAGAAAATAATCATCCGCACCAGCTTCGAGACAAGCAACGCGATCGTCAACTGTATCTCTAGCCATTAACATCAGTACCGGAGCGCAGACACCGCTAATTCGGAGATTTTTGCATAACGAGATTCCTGATTCTCCAGCGAGCATTCTATCGACAACAATCAAAGCAGGTTGGCGATCGCGACTATGTTGCAAACCGGAAGTGGTATTGCTAGCCAAAATTGGTTCGTAACCGATCTCTTTTAAATCTGAAGAAAGCTGGGAAGCTAGATTTTCGTCGCTTTCGATTACTAAAACACAAGGGTTGTAAGTAAGCGTCATATCAATAGTTAGACTCAGAATAAAGTTTGATGGACTTACTCTTGAAAAACACGACTACCTTTAAGGAGTCTGTATTATTTCTGGGTTGCCCATTTTACAAGTATAGAATTCGTGACAATATTCTATGCACAGAACCTTTGAAGGTCTGTGTGGAATGTAAGACGCGAATTTATTACAATGGTTGCTCTTTTTACATTAATTCAGACTCGATCAGCTTTGTACAATGTTTTAGCACGTCCAAGTATTAATCGAAGATATAAAAAAGTACAATATTTTTAATGATTAATTAACAATTGAGCGCTTTTCTTTGTGATAAACAGGAAATTCAACTGAGTAAAGCAGAAATTTTGACCACGGATTGCAAGGGATTACACTGATTTCACGGATTTAATTACTCATTCTTGACCATGGATTATGCGGATTCAATTACCGATTACCAATTCCCAATTACCGATTACCCATTCAAGGTATTTCGACAGATGTGGGCTTGGCGATATGAGGTAAACCCCAACCTAACTTTTCTCGTAATATTCGGAAAAATTCGGGTGATTGTAAGCGGATAAAACGAGCGCTGTAATGGGATTTTTCGATTGTTACGCAATCTTCTGGTAAAACATAACAGCCACCGTTGCCATCAACAGTCATTACTAATTGAGTTGTATTTACGGGATAGATATTAACTGGTTCGCTGTCTGGAAACACTAAAGCCCTTGAGGCTAAGGAATGAGGACAAATGGGAACTAATTGTAGTGCAGCGACACCGGGGGTGACGACAGGTCCTCCTGCGCTTAAGGAATAAGCTGTGGAGCCTGTTGGGGTACAAACAATGATTCCATCTGCGGCAATATCAACTGTGGCATGATTACCAATGCCGATTTCAAAATGACACATTGAGGTCAACGGTTCGCGATGCAGTACCATTTCGTTCAAACACAAAGCTTCCCAGAGTACGGATTCTTGACGAAATACTTTAACGGTAAGCATTGCTCGTTCTTCAATGCTGTAATTACCTGCCATAACTTGTTCTACGACTTGGGGTAATTGATTAACGTAAGCTTCTGTCAAAAACCCCATGTGACCAGTATTTATAGCTAAGATGGGAATGCCACAAGGCGCAACTTGGCGAGATGCTGCTAAAACTGTACCATCTCCCCCAAGTACGATGACAAATTTCATGGACGAGTCAAAGCCGGGGGGTGTGATGGCTTCTATTGGTGTATGACATACGGGGCTTCGGGGGGTTGAGTAACCCAAAATTCCACCGATACCTGTGGTCATACATATATCCCAACCTTTCTCGGCGAACTGTTCTTTTAATTCGATAGCGATGCGACCCGCTATCGGTTTTTGATCGTTATATATAATGCCTACTTTCGGCACGCTCAAATATCCAAATTAAATAAGACGTTTTTAATTAAATCAATAGTTACATAAAATGTGTATCTAGTACACACTTTATATGGAAAGGAAGAGTATGGGAGTTGACAGTGGGCAGTTGACAGTTACCCATTACCCTTTACCAACTCCTAACTCCTAACTCTTAACTCTTTTAGGAAGATTGTTTAAAGGGAGTTCTCTTTTCTTTCTTTTTCTTGCCTTTATTTTGTTGATAATCCAATTCTCTAAGCTTTTTGGTAATTCTGTTGAAATATTCTTGTAAATAAGATTCTAAAGTAGTTATTTGGCTTTTATCTATATCAAAAGCTTTGTATGTTTCGTCCATTGGTGCATCTAATGGTTTTCCGCTGGCTAAAACTTCTGTAAAAGCAAGTCTATCGGATACGTTCCATCCCCATTGAAAGAAACGGATTATATTACGAATGCTACGAAGTAGATTTAACGGCATTCGGGTTATTCTAGCAGTTTTACCGGATAAACGTTCACATAAACTAATGATTTCTTGAGCGCTCCAAGCACGAGTTCCGACTACGGGAAAGGTTTGATTTTGGGTTTCTTCTCTTCGTAAAGCCTGAATCGCAAATTTTGCAATATCTTGAGTATCCATGTAGGCTGCGGGGGAGGATTCTCCTGTCACCCACACTGGTTGTGCTTCTAAAATCGGAATCCCATATTGTCCGATTAACCCTTGCATAAAGCCAGCTAATTGTAAAACGGTATAGTTTAAGCCGGATTCTGCTAAAAACAGTTCTGTACACCGCTTGATTTCCATCAAGGGTACTTGGGGATAGTCTTGATTATTCAATATTGAGAAAAAGATAAAACGCTCAATATTAGCTGCTACGGCTGCTTGAATTAATGCTACTTGCCCATCCCAATCTACTTGTTTTATGCTCATGGAATCGGTAGGACGAGAAGTTGCTGCATCAATTACTGCATTTACTCCATCTAGTGCGGCTGGGAGGGTATGGGGATAACATAAATCTCCCGGTACTAGTTCGGCTCCCCATTCTTTTAAGAATGCCGCTTTTTTAGCACTTCGGACTAGACAGCGCACTTCATAACCTTCATCAATAGCATGACGAGCTATCTGTCTTCCCAAAGTACCAGTGGCACCCACTATCAATATTTTCATCAGGTTTAATTAAAGAAATGTTAACTTTTATTAAAACAATTTTATCAGAATAAGTTTTTAACAGTAAACAGTTATCAGTAAACTATTGATATGCTCTTTATCCGATCTTTCACCATACACAGACCAACGAGGAACCGTTGGAAGAACATTGATATCAGTAAGATTCTAGAAAAAAGACTGATAACTAATAACTGTTTACTGATAACTGATTTAATTATTATTCTTCAGCTTCTGCACCTTGAATTTTCAATAACAATGTACCTATAGCCCAACCAACGAATATCAAGCCGAAGGATAAAATAGCTGCATTGAACATTTCCCCGCCCATTTTGGTTCTCCTTGTTTGTGAATTATTAATTAAGTTAAGTTTATCAGAGTGGGCATCGGGGATGAGATCGAAGGAAATTCTTTAAGTAAAGTTATAAATTTATTTGCAAATGTTATGTATCAATTAAATCTAGAAAAATCTATTTCCAGTATAAAGCGTCGCCCTCGTTTAGCGTTAACTTTGGGAGACCCGGCAGGAATTGGCACCGAAGTTATCTTAAAGGCTTTGGCTGATTCTGAGGTTGGTGAAGGTTGTGATTTAAGAATAGTTGGAAACCGAGATTTACTTTTACAAAATTATACCAATATTTTCAAGCAAAATAAAAATATAGAATTGGCGAATCCTGCTGAGTTGTCTGTTTTGGATGTCAATTTGGATGATGATATTAAGGATGCGATTATTCCTGGAGTTGAAAATGCGGCAAGTGGTGCAGCGAGTTTTGCTTTTATGGAAGCGGCTATAAATGAAATACTTGCAGGTAACTTTGATGGAATTGTGACCGGACCGATCGCAAAATCGGCTTGGAAGGCTGCTGGCTATAATTATCCCGGACAAACGGAACTTTTGGCTCAAAAGAGTAAAGTGAAAAGGTTTGGAATGTTGTTTGTGGCTCGTTCACCTTATACTAATTGGACTCTCCGCACGTTGCTTGCAACCACACATATACCATTATGTCAAGTATCACAAATGTTGACACCGGAGTTGATGAGTGAGAAACTCGATTTATTGGTGGAATGTTTGTCAAGGGATTTTGGGATAAAAAATGGCAGAATTGCGATCGCGGGATTAAATCCTCACAGTGGAGAAAGGGGACAATTGGGAAATGAGGAAGCAGATTGGTTGATTGGTTGGTTGGATTCAGAAAGGAAAATGCGGACAAATTTTATTTTAGAAGGACCGATTCCACCGGATACAATGTGGGTAAAACCTGGAATTGCTTGGTATGGTAATTCTAAGATTCAATCTCAACTTGAAAATCCAGCCGATGGTTATTTGGCGCTTTATCACGACCAAGGTTTAATTCCCGTAAAGTTGATGGCGTTTGATAGAGCAGTTAATACTACGATTGGATTACCTTTTGTGAGAACATCTCCTGACCATGGAACTGCATTTGATATTGTAGGTCAAGGAATTGCGGATGCTACGAGTATGAAAGCAGCGATTGAGTTGGGGAGTGAGTTGGTGTCTGTGAGATTGACGGTTGACAGTTAATAGTAAATGACTTTACTTGCGTATTTCATCTTATCGATCTAAAGGTATGGATTTTCCGGATATCTTTTTGTTATCAAAGATAATATTAAGTTAATAATTGGTTAAAAATAAATTAACAATAAAAAATTATATTTTACTTATCCATTTTCTAAAAGTGATTTCTTTATGTTTCGTCAGTTATTTTTATCTGCTTTGGTTCTGACGACGCTTTATGGTTGTTTTGAAGATAAAACAAATTCTGTTGCGATGATAACTGTTGCACAGAGCAAAAAAAATGTTAGCGCTGCTAGTAATGATAGTCAGACAGTATTAACTTTTGCAAAGCCAAAAAAGGTGATTCATGTTGCGGTGAATGGTAGTAATAAAACTGGTGATGGTAGTTTACAAAAACCATTACAAACTCTAGATAAAGCTTTTAAAGTTGCGGAACGAAATACTTTAATTAAGATGGGTGAGGGTACATTTGAAGTTAACGGGATGATAACAGTTCCTTCACACGTTAGTTTAGAAGGTGTTGGTCAAAAAACGATTATTATCCCAGGCAAAAATTATCAAGATGTACTTTTTGAAGCTAAGAATTTCAGTAATGAAAAAGGTGATGGTTATCAGTTCTTTCGGAATTTTAATATTGATGGAAAAGACAAAGCTAAATTAGGATTTCGCGCTTGGGGTAGAGAGCATTCTTTATTTGAAAATATTACGTTTACTAATTTTAATAATGCTGGAATTGATATTTCCGGTTTAAATAATGAAATTAGTAATTGTCGATTTATTAATGCTTCTGGTAGAGAAGGTGATAAAAATCAACATTTTGCTGGAGCAATTCGATTTATGGGTACGAATGGCTTACTAATTCATGATAACTATATAGAAGAAAATTCTGGTGGTGGAATTAAAAGTGTTGCTAGTGGCATTCGGAACACTCAAATATATAATAATACAATTAATTTGAAAGCTGGCAAAAATCAAAAACCAAATAAATCAGCTTCTATTGAAATTTGGGATTTACAAAAAGGCAATAAAATTTATAATAATAATTTAAATGGCTGGGTTTCACTGATTAATCAATGGGATAAAGATGAAGAAATAGCAGCCAATGGTAACTTAGTTTTTTATAAAAATAAGTTGCACGCGAATCCTGGTATTACCGATGATATGTCCGGTTTAGAATTAGGAATTAAAGGTGCGGAGTTTTATGAGAATACTTTCAGTGGATTTAAACATCGTATTTTTTGGATAGAAGGTTGGGGTGGAAAGAAAAAACCTACTAAAGATATCAGTATTCATCATAACCAGTTCAATAATTGCGGTAATGCGATGAATCTTGGTCCGAATGGAAATGGTGTTGAAAATTTGAAATTTTATGACAATGTTATTGAGAACTGTAACGGCGTAGCTATGGGAATAGGAGGTGAAAAAAAGCTAATTAATATTTCTGTCACGGATAATGTTTTTGTGAATGCTCAAAAAGCTATCTCTTTACATGGAAAAAGTAAGCAATATGTTAATCTTCGTATTGCTGGTAATAAAGCTTATACTTCTAAAGTCGCTCTGGATAATCAAGTTGATGGGTTAAATGTTTCCGGAGCTAATCCAGTGACTTTGGAAAAAGGTTTACCAGCAACTAAAGGTTTTAAAAAATAATTGCAAATAAAAAACCCCTGATCGGGGTCAATTAATTTTGGATTTATTTGTAGGAACAATCCAATGCAGGTGAGATAAAAAAGTGAAAGTTTAAAATTAAGTAGTAGGTGCAGGTGTAGGTGCATCACCTAATGGCATTACAGCGACTATTTTGGGTGCATGAGCGAAAAAGGCTATCCTACCGCAGTTTGGACACTGTATTTTATGGTCTATTGGTTCGCTTCCATCGTGATGGGTTTGAATTAATAGGGGTTGGTCGCATTTATAGCATTGCGTAAAAATCCGGGGACTGTCGGTGTTACAGTCTACCACCGTTATGGGCTGGAATTTTTTTTCCACTGGTGGTTTTGGTCTTGGTTTGGGAATATTTTCTGATTGTGTCATGGAATTATTTTTCTGCTTACTTTAAGTTTGGCTGTGTTTTTAGCCTATCAAATTTGAGAGTTTTGTTTTTAAAACTTATATAATGGCTCAAAAATAAATTATTGCAAAATTATTTGATTTTTTCACTTAAAATATATTGATGGATTCCCCTTGCTGATGAATTGTCTCTAATTCTTCGGGGGATATTTTGTCAAGATTCATTTTTCCTTCGCGATCGAGAGCAAAATATAGAAGTACCCTAGAGCAAATTATTTTTCTGTCCTATTGTTCAGTTTTGCATCTAAAAATGAAATTGGGATGAAATGAACTGCTGATTATTTCTTTTTGAAGCAATTTTTGTCAGCTAGCCTACTTTTAAAAATCAATTATCTCCTGTTTGATAAAGCTGTAACAGCCATCAGTCCCCAAATAATGCCAAAACTAACTTTAGTTGCACGACAAATATTGAACTCAGCAGATATTAATAGTTGATGTAGTTCTGCTTGGGTGTAGCATTGCTGATGAGCAGGGTCAAAAATTTGTAATATCCAATCACAAATTCTACAGATAAGAAAATCTTTGCTCCAATCAAGAATCACTAATTTACCATTAGGTTTAAGTACTCGTTTAATTTCTGATAATGCTATTAAAGGTTGTTCAAAGTAGTGAAAAGCATTCCCGCATGCAGCTACATCAAAAGTATGATTTGCAAATGGTAATGAATTAACTGAGGTTTGATGAAAATCAACGTTAGAATAAGTCCGATATTTTGTTCTGGCTATATTCAACATCTTTTCTGATATATCAACACCGATAATTTTCTGCGTGGGATTTTTATCGAGCAAAAGCCGCTCAAATTCTCCTGTACCACAAGCAACATCTAAAACATACGATTGTGAGTCTATTTGCTCCCAGTTATAGAGGAAGGTAAGAGTATTGTTAATATAGCTGCGCCAACGTAAATCGTAGATATCCGCAAGCTGCTCGTATTGAGCCTCAACTTTTATTTCACTCATTTCATTTACAGTATACACTTCAAAATTATTAAACAATTAGAAGGTATGAATATCACGGAAATTAAGGGTTTAACAAATACTGAAAACTAAAATGTGGTTATTTTAGATGCTGTTATTAAATTAATTAGCACGCAAGTACTAAACCTATACTTCTTGCTCATCCTTAGTTGTCAACTGCTTAATCAATAATTGCAACGCTAAAGCTAATAAACCAAGTCCAACTATCCCAAATATTCCTGTTCCTAAAGCAACTACTCCTACAACTAAGGTTCGTACTGCTGAAGAAAGACTTACTACCATAGGATTATCTGATGTTACTGGTTTATTGGCAAAAGTCGTCGCGATTGAAACCATTAATTTATAAGCTACGAATCCCAATCCTCCTGACATTACGGCTCCGATTAAACAACGTAAAGGAGTGGGTTGATTTTCGGTTTGTTCGGTTGCTTTTTCTTCGCTCATGATTTTTAACGGGAATAGGGTTGGGGGTGGAACAAATAAATTAGGAATTACGAGTTAATTTACCACTTGAATCCCATGAGTTATCAACCTGGTGACGAACAATTCTAAATCCATATCTGGAATCTCTTCTCTCATAGACAATTTTACTTGTTCGGCTTTCTCTTGAGATTCACATAAAGCAAATACACTCGGACCACTACCAGACATCATGGTTCCTAATATATCGTATTTTGCAAAGCTTTCTTTTAACTGTAATACTTGAGGATATTCCGGTAATACTACCTTTTCCAAATCATTATGCATTTTCTGTGCGATTTCTTTTGCATCTTGACGAGTAATCGCTTGAACTATATCTCCTGAATGTACTGCATTTCCACGGTCTGTTAAACTTTCTGTATCTTTAATATAAGTATGACCAAATAGTGAGCGGTAAGTATTGTAAGCCCAAGCTGTGGAAACTGATAAACTGCGATACTTTGCCAATACTATATATATACCTGCCAACCCGGATAATGGAGAAAGTATTTCACCTCGACGAGTTGCGATCGCGGTTCCTCCTCCAATGCAAAATGGGATATCAGAACCGAGTTGTGCTGCTAATTCTTCTAATTCTGACTTAGTTAATCCCAGTTTCCATAATAAATCGATTCCGACTAAGACTGCTGCGGCATCTGTTGAACCTCCGGCTAAACCTGCTGCTACGGGAATGCGTTTGTGAAGCGTGATATCTACACCCCCATAAGTTGCAAAACTGTCGGGAAATTCTTGAACCATTAAATCTGCAGCCCGGTAAGCCAAATTACTCTTATCTACGGGAATCTCCTTACTATCACTCCGTAACCTAATTAACTGTACATCGTTTGCTTCCAGGTCTATTTCGTCTGCAAGCTCTATACTTTGTAGTATCATCGTTAACTCATGATAACCATCATGGCGATCGCCAATGATTTCTAAATACAAATTAATTTTAGCTGGAGCAATTAAATTATAGCTACGCATCTTGATTTTCTAATTCGTTAGCTAAACTTACCCACTGCATGACGCTTAGTTCTTCAGCGCGAGCTTGGGGGTTGACGCTTAACTTTTCCAATAATTGTGTCAGATTGTCGCGCTCTATTACCGATTGTAAATTATTTCGTAACATTTTACGTTTTGCACTAAACCCCAATTTTACTAAGGTTTCCATTTTTCGGGGATTTTTAGCTAAAACTTCCCTTACACAAGGAACTAATTTAATTACAGCAGAATCAACTTTTGGTGGGGGATAAAAAGCCGTGCTTGGTACTGTACAAACCATCTGACAATCTGCTAGATATTGTACCCTTACAGATAAGGCTCCAAAACTCGTTCTTCCTGGTTTTGCAACAATTCTTTCGGCAACTTCCTTCTGTACTAATAACACGATTAAATCATAAGGCTGTGGATTGGGATTCCCAATTTTACCCAATAGTTTTTCGATAATAGGTCCGGTGATATTGTAAGGAATATTAGCTACTACTTTATTTTGATTTTTAAAGTCAGAAAAATCTTTGATTAAATCAGATAAATTTATTTTCAAAAAATCTTCATTTAATAGTAAAAAATTCTCTTTTTCTCCCAACCTCTTAATTAATAACTGACATAAATTGCTGTCAATTTCCACAGCAACTAAGGATTTTACCTTTTCTAAAAGCTGCTGAGTTAACACTCCTTGACCGGGACCTATTTCCAATACTCTGTCAGTATCTTGCAAGTCTGCTGCCTTGATGATGCTACTCAAAGCCTTGTCACTACGTAACCAATGCTGAGCAAGTTCCCTTTTCGGCCTCATTTCTTACATTCCTCTTAGAACCATTAATACTATGTATCCTATTAAACCTAAAGCTTACTTTTACCTTACTTTTTATACCTGCTTTTATAGTATTTAAGTATTACTATAAACCTTTTTTGCCTTTTTTTATAGGGATTACCAAAATTCCCTTGATGTAGCAAATAACATAAATGTACTATCGAAAAAGATAAAAATAACCATCGTAGCTTGATTATTCGTTTGAACAACAAAGATGGAGATGATTAATTTAGTTTAACTTTTAAACAAAACCATTCCAACAGAAGCTTTCGTTTCTTCTGCTTCTGCTAACACCAAAGAACTAGTAGTCTGTCACACCAACTTTGATGGGTAGGTTTTTTAGATTAAGCCTATTTTTTTGGTTTTAGAACTAAAATCATTGGCTATAACCTTGAAATTACGTTTAACTCTTGAGAAAATTCTCAACTATTTATCTAAAACCTAAATACCTACCCTTGAAAGGCAGGGAGCAGGGGGAGAAGAAAATTTTAGATGTTTTCGATTACCTATCAGAACTAATGGGACAGAGAACTAGTATTGCGATCGCCTTCTGCAACTATTTGCCCATCCAGCGATCGAATTTGAGCGTCCATCTGTACTAGTTGTTGCTGTGCTTCACGTAAGAAAGGTCATTTCAGGCTTTGATAGTTTATGAGTATATAGTCATAATCTAGGGGTTTAGCATTGCTAAACCCCTAGGATGGATGTGGCTTTCTCTTTCTGTCAATGTGTAAGTAGGTGGGGGAGAAAATTTATAACTATGTCATTGCGAATGGAGCGAAGCGAAATGAAGCAATCGCAAGGGTTTCGATGTTTTTACATTTCGTTATATAGTTAGGTTTATTTTAGCCAACCTAC
>JAYKJL010000259.1:0-33471 GCA_035285725.1 Nostocales cyanobacterium 94392
TTAACCTTTAACCATTAACCTTTAACCTTTAACCTTTAACCTTTAACCTTTAACCTTTAACCTTTAACCTTTAACCTTTAACCTTTAACCTTTAACCTTTAACCTTTAACCTTTAACCTTTAACCTATTTTAACAATCATGAAATTTGGCGTTGTTGTTTTTCCCGGTTCTAATTGCGATCGCGATGTTGTTTACGTAACGCGAGATATTCTTAATCAACCAACTCGGATGATTTGGCATCAAGATACTGATATTTCTGATGTTGATGTGATAATTCTACCAGGTGGTTTTAGCTATGGCGATTATCTTCGTTGTGGCGCGATCGCTCGATTTTCCCCGGTGATGTCTTCTGTGATTGCAGAAGCACATAAGGGTAAGTTTGTCTTGGGTATCTGTAATGGTTTTCAGGTATTAACGGAAGCGGGGTTGTTACCGGGTGCGTTGATTAGAAATCGAGATTTACATTTTATCTGCGACCGAGTACCTTTAAAGGTTGAACGTAACGATTTACCATGGACGCAAGGTTATGAAAGTAACGAAAAGATTGTTTTGCCTGTAGCCCATGGAGAAGGTCGTTTTTACGCGGATGAGAAGACTTTAAATGAGTTGGAAGAGAATAATCAAGTTGTATTTCGTTACGGCGAAAATGTCAATGGTTCGTTAAGAGATATTGCAGGTATTTGCAATCGTCAAGGTAATGTGTTAGGAATGATGCCGCATCCGGAGAGGGCTGCTGATGCGATGTTGGGTAGTACTGATGGGTTGAAGTTGTTTGAGGGGTTGTTGTCAAGTGTTTTGGTGGGGGTTTAATTAAGTTTGATAGGAATTAATGAAGTATACATTTTTAAACGCAGAGTCACGCAAAGTTAAGCGCGGAGGGACGCAGAGTTTTTGGACTAAAATTAACATAAGCTTAATGCAGTCTAAGCATTTGTAATCAAAAATTTCTAGCTTCAAGTTGATCTCAAGTAACAATATTAATATAAGTTCTACGTCAAATCGCGGTAGCGTTTGAGTAGGGATAAAGATTACTTATTAAGTAGTTACTGTTTACGATGTTGAAAAACATAGGAGCTACCGGGGTGAATATTCTACAATCGGGGAATAATGAGTTAGTTTATGTAGATTACAGCGATTTATTAGATAAAATTTTACAAGTTTTAAAAAATCTACAGCATGACAGTATATTTAAAATATCGACTTGTAAACAAAGGTTATTAATTAACATCAATAATGTTGCGAATCAGGTTGCAGTTTTACAAGTAAATAATCCTCTCGGTGCTTCTGCTAATAATGCGAAAACTGCTACGGTGAATTTTAGCCCTGGTTTTGCAGAAAAGTTTCCTCATCAGGTTAGGGGAATTAGGGATTGTTTAGAAAATTTATTAACATCTCAAGTTGAGCAGCATTCATTATCAATTCAGCAGTTTGTAGAAGATTTAACTACAGATTTACAGAGTTTCAAGGGAAATACTTCTAGTTTAGATTTTACTTACCCTTTTGGTAGTTATACTAATTTACAAAGACAGCGATTAACAATTGCTGAAAAAAGCAAAAAAGAACAACAAGTTTTACGATTTCATAAATTAACTATTAGTGTACAGAAAACCAAAGAATTTAATGAGCAGTTACGAGCAGGTTTAGAAAAATATATTAAAGCTGAATTTGGTGATAAAAGTGAAGCTGAGCGGGAAGAATTAAGTTATATTCTTGATGATTTATACCAAGATAAAGATAAGTTAGAATCGGATTTTTATAAACTTAAACAAATTATTGATAGAGAGACTTTAGGAAAGCTCAAAAAACAAGCACAGATAAATTATTTGGAATTTCTTCACGAAAATCTGAATTTAGAGACTGATAAGAATATTCAAGCAGGGGTTTATTTACAAGATACTATTAGACGTTTACGTTTAATTGATGAGTATATAAATGATATTGATAAAGCAGATGGTGATTATATAGTAAGTTATGCAGGAATTGCTGTAAATTATCGAGATATTTTTTCTCGTGGTGAAGCTTTTGATAGTTTACCGATTATTCCCAAGGTAGAAGGTTATTTGGGAGAAACTAAAGATGAAGAGAAAGGAGAAATTCAGTTTATTTTTGGTTTGAAACTTAAGTTTGATGGGAAAGTACAAGCTTATGGTGGTAGAAATGTCTTTGAATATTATCTCAATTTACTTAATCCTGATAGTCAGGAACATCAGGATGAGTTAAATAATGATTTGAAAAAAGTCACTTTTGCAAAAAAGGTTTTACGTATAGTTTTTTTATATTATATGATGTTTGCTTACCGTCCGAATCCATCAACGGATGTTAGCAATCAAAACCCCGAATTAGAATTCAATCCGATTCCGGGATTCGAGGAAAAGGTAATACCGATTCTCAAAAGTGATGATGAGCAAGCAAAACGGAATCTTTTTAGAAATATTCTTAAGGGTTTTGAAACATATCATATCCAGAATAAAATTACAATTCTCAAGCAATCTTTAACTTATCTAATTAAATCAAAGCGAAGTTTTCCTACTAGAGAATATCCGTTACATATTTCTGTTAGTAAAAGTATTCTCGAAACAGATATTCAAGAGATTTTGAATCAAAATACATTTTTCAAACCTATTTTGAGGGGTAATCCTAAACAATTTCTGAAATATATATCTATTGGTGAAGCGAGTACTAAAATAAATACTCTTTGCTCTCTCCCTGGTAAAATCACGATTAGTGACATTCATTATGCTTCATCTGATGAACAACAAAATTGTAACATGGAGTACGATATCACAGGGATTCGTGCTTTACCTATATTATTTTTACCGTTTCAAAATAAAAATTGTCAGGATGTTTATAATCAGAATTTAAAAAAACGTAAGTTAATCTTATTTCCTTATCGATTAGAAGATAATCAATTAGATTCTCAACAATTATTCATTTATAATTTTACTTTTTCTCTATTGGTATACATAAGTTTAAAAATATTATTAGATGAACGAAAACCATTGTTTATTCCAATTTTACGATTGCATTTACATAATAAAGAAGATAATACGACTATTGAAAAGTTTATTGTCTCTTTTTCTAAAGTATTATCTCATTTGTTGAATGAAAAACATCGTTCTAACTCTCAAGGAGTTGATATTAGGAGTTTACAGTATAAATTGCCTAATATTTTTAGTTCATTATATTCAGTGCTTCCGAAAAAGTTTACCTTTAATCATGATTCCGAATCTCCGCAAGAAATAAATAATTTAGTCATCATAATAGTATCAAGTCGAGAAAGCGATAGAAGTTGGAAAGGTTCTCAAAAAATTTCTAACATTATGGGAGAAATTTTAGGTTTGACTTGTCAAAATGGTGTTATCAAGATAAAACTGATCAAAACTTTTTCTGATAATTATCAACAGCAACAATTATTTACTCATCCTACTGTAGTGATTGATGAAATTGCTAAGCTCTATCAACAAGGATATAAACGCTTTATTTATATTGCTAAAGCACCTTACACTAGCAGTTTATATATGACTCAAAAAGACGAAGATGATGGACTGTTCTTTATGTCACGGGAAGTCATCCGAGCTTTTAAAGCTAAACACGATAATATCAAAATTTATCCGATGTTTTTCGATAAATATTACGCTAGTAAGTTTAATAACAAAATTGGAGTTAATTCTTTGTATATTCAAGACACAGTAGAATTAGCAAATATTGTAGATGATCCCAGTAAAAAATCTGTAGTATTTTTCAATTTATTTAATGGTGCGACTATTGGTAAAACTGCCGAACGTTATTATAATGGTGTAATTTCTTATGCTACTTTTGCCAATATTTATAAAGGAATCTTGGATGATGAAGATATTTATCAAGGTTTGATTTTTCATGGTACTTTGAAAAATGAAATATTACAGTTATTGACTTTGTTTCACTTTTCTAGATACGAAAAAGCTGATAAGATTAATGTCAAATTAAATCCTTATGAAAATTTAATCGGAGATGATTCAGTTGGAACACTTTGTTTATTTAATCATATGAGAGGAAAGTCATTTTTTAATTTATTGGCATTTTTAACTGAAGTAAAGAAAATTTTGAATGTACGAAAGACTAATTTGAGATAAAATATTTATTTTTAACGCAGAGAAACGCAAAGGTAAACGCAGAGTTTTTGGAGATAATATTTCAAATAATTCTGAACAAATCGGAAAAAATATTTTTGAAAATTACAAATCAAACCAAGATGTCATCTAAAATTTCAGAAGATTTAGGACGTTTATTTGAAGTTGGTTTTAATATCGGAATTCTCACTTATATCAAACAGAAGCAGATAAAATATAATTTTGAGAATTTATATTTTGAGGAATTACAACAGTTAAAATTTCCCCAAATGCTCAAATCTATTGTCAGTCAGGTTATTAGTACTCTTGAAAGAGAGATGATGCAAAAATGGTGTATATTTTATCTCCAAAAGGGTTTTTTATCTGGGTTGAATTTTTTTGCAGAATATTTAGAATCTATCAGTTGGAATGAACCACATAAAATCCGCCATCTTGAAATTTTATATTATCAATGTCAATTTAGTGGTGATAATAGCATTGGAACTTATGAAGGTAAAAACAAAGTACAGTGGTTTCAAGATATTATATCTCAGTTAAATATTAATTTAGATAAAATACAAGATTATCAAGAAAGATATTTCTGGAAAGGTTTAGATTTAGGCAAGAAAGGAGAGTTTGTTAATGCAGATACTTTAATATTATTGCGGTATCGTAAACAAGTAAGAATTCTTTGTGTTGATTTATCAATATTTTCAATTAAATCAAATCAAGAAGTTCAAAACCTTGATTTTGTCGAAATTCTCAGAAATTCATTAGTTAGAGATATCAGTTATTTACGTTCCAAAAGTATTTTTGCACAACTTTCTATCGATACACAATCTTTAGATTTTGAGTTTACGGAAGATTTGAAGAATTATTTTACTGCTTTTAAGTATAAAGATAAGGAAAGTGCTAAATTAATTCAAGCTGGTGGTTATGTTTATAGTTTTTATAACTTTCTTAAAGAAAATAGCATTATTCATCCTGATGATAAATTAATATTTAATGCTGTAGGATATAGCGATAGAGGCATAAGTGCTATGTCTGTAAACTCGGATAATTTAACTATTTTGAAAAATTGCTATGAAATCTATACTTATGATTCGAGTATTAAAGAAATAAATCAAGCTCGCAAACAGCTTTTAAATCGGATTAAACGTAGTGCTTATCATAGTTTTATTCAAGGGAAAAGTTTTGTTGATGCTCTTTTATCTGTTCCTAGTTTACAGATAACTAATGTTATTCATCAAGAACAAATTGAAGGTTTTTTTAATTCTGTAGGTCAAGTTCCTCAAAATTTAATGGATAAACTGGGATTAAATGGTAGTTTAGATTTACGAAATGCTCATGCAGAATTAATCAAAAAACAACTGATTTCCGACTCTACTTATCTATTTTTAACTGGTAATCCTGGTATCGGTAAAACAACCGCGATCGCAAACTTTCTTAAATCTCAGATAAATGAAGGGTTTCTATTTTTTTATGTTAGTCACCGTAAGCAAGTAAATCTAGATATTATCCAAAAATTTCAAGATAAAAATTCAAATAAATTATCCGATGACAGAATTTTAGCTATTAATAGTTATAGTAATTTAATTAGTGATAATCAAGGAGAGTATACGGTACAATATCTATCTAATCAACATCATGGAGATTTTAAATTACAATCAGTAAAATTTTGCGATAGTCGTAATTCTCAATTAAATTTCCAGCATAGTAATCGACTTCATAAAAATACAGAAGATACGATTCAAGATAAAGGAAAGAATAATCGAGGTGTATTAAATAGTATTTCTGAAGCTATTTCTATCGTTATAGAACGTCAATATGCTCAAAATATTGTTGCTACCGCTTCAATTCAATCTCTGAAAAAAACATTTGATGGTAGCGATACTTTAAAACACTTTGAAAAAATTTTTAGAAATGCTTACAACGAAAGAGAGGGTATTGTCATTCCCGAACGAATGAAACTTATTTCTAGTAGAATCAAACATTTATTCATCATGATAGATGAAATAACTGGGGATGACAGCGGTGTTGAGTTTTTACAAGGTATTACTAAAATATTGAAAACCTATGAATTGACAAATTCTCAACATGGTTTCAACACAAAAGTAATCATTGCTGATGCTTCCATAATCGATAAAAACATTATCAATCAACATCTAGGAGATAAATCAGCAGAACCAGATAAAATATATTTTCGCAGAACTTCCCATATTGCTGAACCTCTTTCCATCGAAGATTTTCAATTTAAAGATTTACCCTCTACAATCATCAACGCTAATTCTTACCCAGCTAAAAGTTTATCAATTACATATAAAGCGATAGTAGAATCTTGTCAATTTGTGGAAAATTCTCGACTTCAGGATAAAAATAGTTTAACTAAATGCTTACAAATAGAAATTCTTCAAGATATCAAAGCTTTGTTAAATCGTTCTGAAGTGGAACAAATTATCGTTTACATTCAAGATAAACAAAGATTGGGTGAGCTGATTGCAAAAATTGCCCAGCGAACAGAAAAATTCCAACCCTTTGAAGATTATATTGAAATTCACGCCGATATATCAGACTTGGAAAAAGAAAAAATCAATCAATATAAAAACCATGTCAAAATCGTTTTTATGACAGCTTCCGGAAGTCGAGGTTTATCTTTTCCTAAAGCAAAACATATTTTGGTCGAAATTCCCAGATTTCAAATTGAGAAAAACCTCATGGAAGTCATTCAGGTAATATACAGAGGTCGTGGAGATGATAAAATTGATAATCAAGATAAAGAAATAATATTTTACTTAGCTCAAAAGTCCGTTTACTATCAAGATGATGCTGAAAGTCAACAACTAGCTTTACAAGAAAGCGTATTATCATTATTAAATATTTTATTAATTTTAAAAGCTGCCATCTTCACTAGAATATTTGGTTATGGAAACATCGGTCGAGATAATTTTATTGTTATTCCTATCGGTGGTAAATCAATTTTTACTGCTGCTCAAACATTTTCCGCTCAAATAGCAAACTTAATCAAACAATTAAAGCAAGAACATCGCAGAAATAGAAGTGATACTTTAGTTGAAAACGTTTATACCAGTTTAGAACAACTTTTGGGTACAGCAGATTTTACCGTTAGAGATACTGTTGATTTCAATTATCTTGATTTATATCAAACCTTTAATCATCGTTTTGCAAAACACTGTAGTAGTTTAGATAAATTATTAGATTTTGGCAATATTGAATTAGGATATATCAGCGGAAATTTATTAATGGTACCGATTCCTGAAAATACTTTAGAAGAAACTTATCAAATGCAAGTTTTAGATATAGCTACTTACGTTAATCAAAAATTATGGCAGAATATGCAGATTATTAGTCATAGTAAATCATATCCAGAAAATTTACGTTTTGCGATTAAAGATGCTATAGAATTAATTAACAAACTCAAAGAAGAAAATCACAAAACTCAAAAACTTCAACTATCCAGTCAAAATATAGACCAGTATTATGCTTTACCATTATTTACATTTATCAGTGGTGAAGTACTAAAAGAATATTTTTATAACCAACCAGAAGAGCCTGAAGACGAAGGTTTTCGCGATATTCTCGCTGCTTATATCCGCTTACTTTATCCCGTTAATAATATTTTACCGATTGGTGATGGATATAAAGAATTTCCTTTTGTACTTTTTAGAAGTTACAGCTTAAAAGAAATTAGGAAAAAAAGCTTTACAGATAAGTATTTATTGACTTCCAATGAATTAAATGTACTTAATTTGATTCTTTCTCAAAAGTTGGAAAATTAACTTTGCTGATTTTTAATCTAAAACAAAGGATATTAAGGATTTCTCAAACAACCTATCGCTTCTAACAAACCCTTAGCTTTATTCAAAGTCTCCTCATACTCCTTCTCTGGCTCCGAATCAGCCACCAAACCCGCACCCGCTTGTACCATCACGGTATTATCCCGAACTACCATCGTCCTAATTGCGATCGCGCTATTTAATTGTCCTTCAAAATCATAATATCCATAAACTCCCGAATAAACCCCGCGACGACTAGGCTCTAATTCATGGATAATTTCCATAGCTCGTATTTTTGGCGCTCCGCTCACAGTACCCGCAGGAAAGCAAGCTTTGAGCAAATCCCAAGCGTTTTTCCCCGGAGCTAATTTACCCACGACATTACTAACGATATGCATAACGTGGGAATAACGCTCAATCTTCATCAACTCGTCAACTTCGACGCTACCATTTTCACAAACCCGACCCAAATCGTTACGTCCTAAGTCTACCAGCATCACGTGTTCGGCAATCTCTTTGGGATCTTTTAATAAATCCTCAGCAAAATCGGCATCTTCCTTCACCGTTTTACCTCTGGGACGAGTTCCCGCAATCGGACGCACTGTCGCAACAAGTCCATCTTCCCCGTCGCTTTCCGCTTTCACCATTACTTCCGGACTCGAACCGATAATTTGCCAATCCTCAAACTGAAAGTAACACATATAAGGTGAAGGATTTATCTGACGCAGGGAACGGTAAAGTGCAAAAGGTTCACCATTATATTCAGTTGACAATCGCTGGGAAACAACTACTTGAAAAATATCACCAGCTTTGATATAATTTTTAGCCTTTTCAACACTTGCACAAAATTCTGCTTTGGTAAAATTACTTTTATACTCCCCAGTTTCCTTGAGATTTTTACTTTCTGGTGGAGTCCATTTCATAATGGTTTTTTCCCTTGGTAAAGGTTCCCAGAGCTTATTTACCATCTCAGAAACCATACCACTTGCTTTCTCGTAAGCTGCTCGTAAATCTACATTCGAGCCGCGTAAATCCGCGTAAGCAACCGCCCAAATTTTCCGCTTTACCTGGTCAAAAATCAACAAATGGTCTACCTGCATCCATAACCCATCGGGAATATTCCGTTCATCTTGCGGATAAACCTTTACCCGTGGTTCAATCCAGCGAATTAATTCATAGCCCCAAAACCCAAACAAACCGCCAATTCCCGGTGGTAATTGAGGTAAACTAACTGGTTGTAAAGCCGACAAACATTCAGCTAAAGCATTAAAAGGATCGCCTTGAAAAACTACTTGCTTTCCATCGCGGAAAGTTTGGGTTGTCTGATAACCAGCAGCCCCATCCTCTGGAGAACTTTCATCCCTCGCTTCTAAAATCCATAAAGGATCGCAACCAAGCAAACTATAACGTCCTAATTTCTCCCCACCTTCCACCGACTCCAGCAGAAAATTATAAGCATGACCCGCACATACTTTATACCAAGCCGAAACAGGTGTATCTAAATCAGCCACCCATTCTTGATACACCGGGACAAAATTACCTTGTTTTGCTAACTCGCAGAATTCAGAAAAATTGGGCAAAATCACAGGTTTTAGGTCAAAGGTCTGCATGTTAGAGGTTAGAGGTTAGAGGTCAAAGGTTAAAGGTTGATTGGGGGACAAGGGGACAAGGGGACAAGGGGAAATGAGATAACTCCTAACTCCTAACTCCTAACTCCTAACTCTTAACAATGCCCCATGCCCCATGCCCCATGAACTAACTACGGATTAGGAGCGTCAAAGGGTGTTACACCACTAAACTTGAGTTTGGCAGCACTAGGATTGTCGCCGATTTTACGGGCAACAAAACGTACTTTTTCCCGACCTTCGTTGACTTTCTCAGGAAAAACACCATCAGCCGGATGTAAGTACTGAATTTCTCCACTGGGATAAATCCGGTAAATTTTATAATCAGTAATTTTCATTTTCCGGAATTGAGCGCCCAAAGCAATGCCATACTCTTTACGAGCAATTTCCAGCATATTTTCGCCTTGAAGCATTACCGCAGAGCCACCAGTAGGCATTTCAAAAACCTGTTCCTTGGGACTAGTCCATGTAATCGCGTACTTTTCCTCTTCTTCCGCTTTTTTGAGCAAGCCGCCAGTGCTGCCACCAAATTTTGGAGTTTGTCCAGAGAGTGTTTGTACCATAAAATTTTCTCTCAACGTTTTTAGGGCATCGTAACACTACGACCGGGGTCATATTGCGATTACGTTAGGAAGTTTAACAGTTCTTAGAAAAATGATAATAGTTAGTTGTTGGTGGATAGTTGTTAGTGGATAGTTGTTGGTTGTTACTAAGAATTAACTTTTAACCTTAGACCTTTAACCTTTAACCTTCACGTGTTCCCAACCATCAAAAGCCTCTCCTCCTAACTTCCTTCAATGCTGGGTACAGTGAAGTGAAATTTGGAACCTTTATCTTTTCCCGATGATTCTGCCCAAATTTCTCCTCCCCAACTTCGGATTATCTGACGACAAATTGCTAATCCTAGTCCTGTTCCCCCGGTGGTACGCCTTAAAGCTCCTTCTTCTTGATAAAAGCGGTCAAAAACGATTTCTAAACGATTGGGTTCTATTCCTCGTCCCGTGTCAGCTACGGTAACTTCAACCATTTTATTGCCGTTGCGATTCGCCTTGATCGTAATTTTTCCGTTCGGGGGTGTGAATTTACAAGCATTATCTAGAAGTTTGGCTAGAACTTCCACCAACCAATCACCATCTGCTCTAATTAAAGGCAAATTTTCCGATATTTTAATGGCAACTTTCGGAAGGTTTTCGGTGTTGGTGCGAGCCTTAATTCTGCTGATTGATAAATCTACACATTCTTGTAAAGTCAAAGTTTCTGGATGCCATTCAATTCGACCACTTTCTAAGTTGGAAAGAGTTAAAAAATCTTGAATTAGTTTCCGCATTCTTTCTGAGTCGGAAAGTGCGGTACTGAGCATTACTTGGCGCAATTCTAAAGGCATATCTGGTTCAGTGGCAAGGCTTTCTAAGCACACCTGAATTGTGGAAAGTGGAGTCCGCAATTCGTGTCCGGTAATGGCTATCAAGTTGCTACGAGTGCGGTCTAATGCTTCTAATTGTTGGTTAAAATCTTCTAAATGAGCGTAGGCTTCGGCTTGAATTAAAGCCGCTCCAATGGAAGTAGCTATGGCTTTAACCAAATCTAGTTCATCAGTTTGCCATTCATGAGGTTGAACACCACAATATTGCAACTCTATCATCCCCAACATTCGCCCCTGAAACCATACGGGTTCCATCAACCAGGAACGAATCCCAAATTTTTTCACAAAATCCCTAAGTACCCTTGAATTCTGAATGCGAGTGTCATCAAGAGTATCTGAAATGCAAACCCCGTCCCCTGCTTGTACCACTTCTTGAAACAACGGATTATTTTCTAATTCTCTAGTTTCTCCCAACAACGAGGAAATACCAGCACTCAAAAATTCGTGTTCGATGGTAGCGCTCATATCCGCAGCCTGAGCGCGGTAGATTAAACAACGACTCACTGCTAAATTTTGCCCTAATTCTTGTACCGCAACTTCCAATACTTCTCGCGGATTTAGCGATCGCCGAATTGCAGTACTGATTGAGTTGACTAAACGTTCTTTTCGTGCTTGAGCAGCAATTGAGCGATAAGCTTTGTGTAGCTTATATTGACTAGCTTGTAAATAGGTAACTAAGCGCTGTACAAAAGGGTTGGTATCAATGTCGCAAGCATATTCATTATTTTCGTCTACAATTTTTTGAGTATAATTATCTCCAATTCTAAAGCGTTGACGCGCTTGCTCAATTTTCGACGCTAATTCCGGACGATAAACAAGTATTTTTTCTAATAACAAGTCCGCTGCTTTTAAGCTAACTCCCCTTTCTGCCGTCCAAATTCCCTCAAATCTTCGCGCTGTATCCATATCAATACTCGGAATCAATTCTGGAAAATCTTTTTTGACTATGGAAGTTGGGTATTCCCGGCAAACTAAGCAAGTAGCATAATTAAAAGCAATCACTACCAAATGCCATTCTTGAGAAAGAGCATCTTTTGGCTGAAAAGCAACCTTTTCGTAATGTTCCGAACTGTTGCTAAATTCTGTTTCTGGTGCAGATAAAACGTATATCTGATTACTTATTTGCGCCAGTCGCTGATAACGATGAGCTTCTTGACGATAAAATCTCTCCCTTTGAAAGCTGGCAATCACTAAAGGCTGCTCCATTGTCGCAGCCAAAACTTGATCTTCCATCGCGTGGGAAAGCGCCGTCAATGAAGCTTTAAAGTATATTTGGGGTCGCAGGTACGGTAAAACCTGTATCAAATCACTCAGCACGGAAGTCGAAATGCTCATGAATGTCGTTAAGGAGCCACTATCTGGATTTAAATCCACGTCACAGCTGCATTGTACAAACTACAACGCAGTCTCAGGTCGAGCAGAGAGTTGCAATTTGTAAAGAATATTTTCATAAATTTAAAGAGTCATACAAGTATTTACAACTCTTAAACAGCAGCTAATTGTGGCTAAACCAGCCGTTGGGCTGACAAGATCGGAGAATGAAAACATTCTACCCTACCGTCTGCTGATATTTCGACAAAAGAATTTATTGGCACTACTGTCTGTGTAAACTTGGTAATCGGTAATCGGTAATTGGTAATCGGTAATCGGTAATTAAGAATTCCTTGTCTCTTTTGAGGTGAAGATTTTTGTTGAACTTAGCTTTTTTAAGTCTTAAATATTTACAAATGCTATGATTGTTACTTTTTATATCTAATGTTATCATCCTGAAAAACAATGTACGCTTTGATGATTTTGATGATTATTATCCGCTGCTCTTTTCACTTAATCAATTTATATTTTTGTTTTTTCATTACCTAAGCTATCTACTATTTGTACAGAAAAATCTGATTAATAAAATACATAAAATTATTAAATATCTTGCTAAAAAAGAATATTTAATGTAATATTGCTTTGTCTATGTTTTTGATGGTCAAGCTAATGCTTTGAATCTAAAATTAATGCCCAATTAATCGGCTTATTAAATCTCAATAAAGTCAAGAGTAAATACTTATAGGACTTACGCAACCGGCAGATTTTTTTTGTAGGGTGCTGTGAAACTTCGCTTGATTATTAACGCAATAATGAGGTTGTAGTGTCACGCACCAACCAGGGTTTTGTGACAATTGCGTAAGTCCCGACTTATTCACAACTTAATTACGATGAAGTCATAAGCAATGGTAGCAGCTAAGAATTAGATGCCCGAAAGTGTTGAGTTGTCATTGTGCCGTTCAATTGCCAATACGGAGGTGATTAACATAAATGCATCTATACTACTGGCTACCCCAAAAGGCGATTAAATCAGTGAACAGTGAACACGGGCGTATGGTGTTCTATTTAAACCAATACTCCAACGCCGACCACCTTAATACGGCTCCCAACTTAAACTTTCCCAAATATAAAGGTGACTGATAACTGATAACTGATAACTGTTAAAGCAAAACAAGGCATAGCATACTTCCCCCATGAAGAACCACTTGAAATTATCATTTTCTATGGTTTGAGAAAATTTGAGAAAAGATAATGAATCGGGGCTAATATGCTTTATTTCCCACAAAAATTGTGAACATGAGAATTGCTCAGATTTCTCCTTTATGGGAGCGCGTTCCTCCCTTTCGCTACGGCGGAATAGAACTAATTGTCAAACTTTTGACAGATGAATTGGTTCGGCGCGGACATGAAGTAACTTTATTCGCTTCTGGTGACTCGATTGTGAAAGCAAAGTTGCATTCAGTTCACGACCAAGCTTTACGGCTCGACTCTTCTATTCAAGAGCCAGATATTTATCATCAAATGATTCTCGCTGATCTTTATCAAGAAGCATACACCAATTTTGATATCATTCATTCCCACATGGGTTATGCGGCTCTTGCCTATAGTAATTTGGTCAAAACGCCGACTGTGCATACACTTCATGGTGCATTTACATCAGATACCGCTAAAATATTTCGGCGTTTTGGTAAGCAGCCTTTGATTAGTATTTCCCAGTCTCAGCGAGAACCCTGCTTGGACTTAAATTATGTTCATACAGTCTACAACGGTATTGATACAGCAGTTTATCCCTTCTACAATGAACCCGCACAGCCTGCTTACCTCGCTTTTGTGGGTAGAATTTCGCCACAGAAAGGAGCCGTAGAAGCGATAGAAATTGCTCGTGGAGCCGGTTTACCCTTAAAAATAGCTGGTAAAGTTGACGTGGTGGACATTGATTATTATCGACAAAAAGTAGAACCACTAATTGATGGCGAACAAATTCAGTACCTTGGTGAAGTTTCCCACGAAGACAAGGTAAAATTATTGGGCGCAGCAACAGCGACTTTGTTCCCTATCACTTGGAGAGAACCTTTTGGTTTAGTGATGATTGAATCAATGGCTGCTGGAACCCCCGTAATCGCCATGAATTTGGGTTCTGTACCCGAGGTTATAGAAAATGGAAAAACAGGTTTCGTTTGCGATTCGATCAACAAAATGATTGAGATGGTTCCAAAAGTGATCAAACTAGATCGTCAAACTTGTAGAGAATACGTTGTTAGTCGCTTTAGTGTTGAATCAATGACTGACGAGTACGAAAAAGCTTATTCAATGGTTTTGAATTCGGTTCCCGCTTTGTAACTCATTATCTATAACGGTTTGAAGGTCAATTTATCGGTTAATCTCGACCTTCAAAACTCGTTATATAGATTAAATCATGAATTAAAAACCATTTAAACAAAGTTTGCTTACAGCCGACTTTGTTTTGTTATAGGAAACTTTGCTATAGCAATCCTATTTGTATGTATCGAAATCACGGTGTTCACATCCCCGACTTTTCAAGAAGTCGGGGTTCTAAATTCTCGTATATAATTTAGGATTGCTATAGTTAATTATTTTAACAAATACTTTAATAGTACTTATAGCTTGATTGCAAAGGAAGCTAATAATTCAACTAATCTCAATATAAACAGGAATAGCCGTAAGTGCCACAAAACTCTGGTGGTGCCTGAGACTACAACCCTATTATTAGGTTAGAAATCAAGCTCCCGTGTTACAGCACCCGACAAGAAAAATATAGCTTTTTTGCTAAGTCCTAATAAAGTAATTAAAAATAATCATTCTTTGATAATTGGGAATAAATCATTAATTTTGTGGTATATATAAAAAAATGAATGCATTGTTTTTCTCCGTTCGAGACCAAAAACAATGTTTATTAAGTATGATTATATTTGCTTTACGTATATCTAAATAAACATAAAGAAGAATTATATAATATGTTTAAATAATTTACGATAACAGCTAATAGGTAAATTATACAGAGACTGAAACTCTTTCGGTTAGAGTAAAACAGTTGAACTAGATGCTGTATAAAAGTTTTCTGGCAAAGAGTGCGAGCAAAAATTAAGTAAGTATAAATCAATTAAATAGCTACCTGGTTTTATTTAAAATAGTTTTGCTATTTACAACACTTTTTTATATATACAGATTCATGAAGATTTTGTATATTCGCTCTTGTTGTGTTCCCTAACTTAACTTGATGCGAGCAATGAAAATGCTCAATGGCTCAAATGAGTTTTTAATAGCGTCTTTTTTTCAGAGTGACGCATTTCTAACAAAGAAACTATACACCAGTACACGGAATTTTTACTAATGACACCGGATACCCTGATGACACCGGACAAAATTTTACTAGACGGACAAACTTTCGTTCCTGCCGACCAAATTCCCATCCCAGAATGGCCTTGCGTTCTCAGTGAAAGACCACAGGCATCTTTGACTATCAAAGATGATGACTTATTTTTAGTCACAGACACCTTGGGTAACATCGCTGGCTGTTCGCTCAATGATGTCAATCCCAGCATGGGGATGTTTTGCTGCGATACCCGCTTTTTGAGTCGATTAGAACTACAAATTGAAGGGCGATCGCCAATTTTGCTGAGTAGCACAGCGGATAAAGGATTCTCGCTTTCGGTGCTGTGTACCAATCCTAGAATAGAGGATCGCCTCCAAGCCGATACCGTGGGCATTCGCAGGGAGTTGGTGCTTAACGGTGCCTTATTTGAAGAAATAGAAGTTTCTAATTATAGTACGAGTACTGTCAGTTTTGAATTAAGTATTAGCTTTGATGCGGATTATGTAGATTTATTTGAAGTCCGAGGTTTTGGTCGGGAGAATCGCGGTAGGTTGCTACGTTTAGTAGAAGCGCAATCGACTGAAGCAAGTAACGATGGAGTCGTATCAGTACAAGACGAAGACAGACCAAGGAAAGAAGAAGTCTTGACCCTTGCTTATCAAGGTTTAGATGATTTAATCATGGAATCGCGTATCCATTTTCAACATCGTCAACCAAATTATTTTAAAGGTTATACCGCTGTTTGGCAGTTGGAATTAGCTACCCACGAAACCCAAAAGCTGGGGTACCGGGTAAATATGTTTACGAATAATCAACCCACCTCGACTGTTAGTCCTCCGGTTACTTTGGTTCAGGCTAGATCTGCCGAAATGATGGAGGAACAAAATTGGGTACAAAAAATTACCAAAATTCGTGCGGATAAAGGTACTTTTAATCGAGTTATCGAACGCGGCGAACAAGATATGTATTTGTTGCGTCAGTCTTTTGGCAAATCCAAGACTGTTTCTGCTGGAGTACCGTGGTTTTCCACGTTGTTTGGCAGGGATTCATTGATTACCGCTTACCAAACTTTGATGTTAAATCCGGAAATCGCCAAGGAAACTTTGACTTTACTCGCTCGTTATCAAGGTAAAGTTGACGACGACTGGCGCGAAGAAGAGCCGGGTAAAATACTCCATGAATTGCGTTTCGGGGAGTTAGCTCGTACTCAGGAAATTCCCCACACTCCTTATTACGGTACAGTTGACGCTACTCCTCTGTGGTTAATGCTTTACGCCGAGTACTTTGCTTGGACTCATGATAGCGAGACTTTAGAGCAACTTTGGTCAAATGCTTTGGCAGCAATGGATTGGATCGATCGCAATCTCAAGGAGACGGGCTTCCTCAGCTACTACCGTAAATCGAAGCGTGGTTTAGTTAACCAAGGTTGGAAAGACTCTGGAGACTGTATTGTAGACCGTAAAGGAGAATTGGCAAGCGGTCCAATTACCCTTTGTGAAGTCCAAGGTTATGTTTATTCGGCAAAAATGCGCCTTGCAGAAATTGCTCGGATGAAAAAGCGGCTCGATTTAGCAGATCGCTGGCAAGAAGATGCCAGAAATTTAAAAGTTCGTTTTAATCGCGATTTTTGGATTGAAGACCAAGATTTCTGTGCTTTATCTTTAGATGGTGACGGCAGACAAGTAGACAGCATTACCTCTAATCCCGGTCACTGCTTACAGTTGGGAATTTTTACTCCTGAGAATGCCTACAGCGTTGCCGAAAGATTACGCGCACCTGATATGTTTAATGGTTGGGGTATCCGCACTTTGAGTAGTTTATCCCCCGCTTACAACCCAATGGGCTATCATATCGGTTCCGTATGGCCCCACGATAATGCTATTATCGCCATGGGATTGCGTTCCCTAGGGTTAGTTGACCAAGCTCTGGAACTTTTCCAAGGTTTGTTCGACATGACTTCTATGCAGCCTTATCAGCGTCCACCGGAATTATTTTGCGGTTACGAGCGTAACGGTGATGAAGCTCCTGTGAGGTATCCAGTGGCTTGTACCCCCCAAGCTTGGGCTACTGGTTCTATTTTTCAGTTGCTACAAATGATGGTTAATTTAGTGCCAGACGCACCTAATAATTGTTTGAGAATTATTGATCCAGCACTACCAGAATCAATAAACAGTCTTTCTTTTCATAACTTGCGAGTTGGTTCGACAATTCTTGACCTAGAATTTGAGCGTTCTGGTAGCACTACTGCTTGTCGTGTTGCTAAAAAACGTGGAAACCTCCGAGTTGTGATTGAAGCCTAGTTACAAGGTTACAAGTCAATACAGTTTATTAATAAAACTGTGAATCAAGGAATGAACTAATGTAGAGACGCGAAATTGTGCCCTATGACGCTATCGCGTCACGCTTTGCCCTCCGGGCACGCTTCACTAATGCGTCTCTACAAAAATTGAAAATAAATTCTTTAAAATTTACAACAAATTATCACTTTTAGCCGTTACATAAGACCTATTCATAGCTACTCACAATTAGACAAATCTACTGATGTGTAGCTTGATGCTTACTTCTTGTTTCATCCTGGCAACGTCGGCGCTAACCAGTCCACAAGCTAAAACGGTCTAACTGACCGCTATATGTATCGAAAAGAAGTCGGAAAAACTTCTATTTGAGGCGCTACTAACGACTCTCTGTCTATGGAACCTGCACTTCGCCTGTGGCACGTTTATCAAACGCCAGTCTAAGCTGGAAGGGTTATCCTCTGACGGCACGGTTGTTAACCGTTAATATTGAAAACATTATCGCACCGGAGGGACAATAGCTAGTCAAAATTGATTAGCTATGAAAATATTTGTGTAGGAATTAAGTTACAGTTTTCAACCCTCCTCAGTTTCTCCTTTATTTCCTGGAGATGATTTATAAAGAGCATCGAGCTGCTGACGAGCATCTTCAACATTAATCGAACGCATTACCAACAGCGGCTCTTTGACAATATTGCCAGAATTATCTAATAGTTCTGGATGGGGTACAAACTGTTTTCTTGATGTAGAAAACGGATAATTTCCTTGATTCCTACGAATTTCTTCTAATTCAGATCGGGTAAACCCCGTTGGATAATTTGCTTCTCTACCAAAACTGAACATGATTAAATTGCGAATCAAGTTGGCAACAGCTATAAAAGCAAGGATAGTAAAAGCAAGAATGTAAAGCAGTTGTAATAGCATTGACTTTTTCCTTTAAAAGCAACAAATTTTTAAAATAATCATTGACTCAGGTTTTTAACAATCTTTTTTTGACCGTATAACTTGAGTACATCCATACTTCATCAAACAAATTCGCTATATATAAATTATTTATATGTAGCATTAAATACATTTTTTCCTAAATCTCATTAATATCAAAGATGTTAAGAAAAAGCATGATTAAGTTTATAATTGGTCTTGGTTTATAGAAACATCTTGCTCAGAACGGAATCTCATTGCAACATTCCAGCATTCCATAACTAGTTGATGCCAAGGCATAAGCGTTGTCATCTCAATCCCCACCTTACCTTCAGTCGCCGCAAACAACATTTTGGCTGCAACAATCTCATCAGTCGCAACCTTCACTCGTTTCAATAAGTTAGATTGCTCCTGCGGTTTTAAAAATGAAAGCTGCTCTGTTTCTAGAAAAGTTCGCGATTGCGTAAACCAATAATCAAAGTCTTCCAACAATGGCTGTAAGACTGTATGAAGCAATTCAAGTTCTGGTAAATTAGAGTCTCGCATAAATGAGAAAAAAAATCCTAATATTATTACTAATATTAACGTTCTTTAATATTCTTAACATTTAACGCGACATGGTTATCCAGCTAGAATCTTAAAATAATCTGTAATTTTTACTACATTTTTATTACTATTATATATATTCAGCTTCGGATCTGTACACATCCGAAAGACAGAATATTTAAATATGGGTTGTCTTTTGAGACAAAATGTAAATACTGTTAGTAGCATTCCAGGGTTTTAGTGATGCACTCTACCCCAAGCTCGTTAAGATAGATGCAGTTCTACAATAAAATAATTTTCGCCAATGGTTAAACAGCCGATATCGCCGATTGAAGAGAAAAATCAATCTGAAGAACCTGAAAAAATCAATCTCCCGCGTACCAGCGAATCTGAGAATTTAAAAAAAATTCGCCATACAACTTCTCATATTATGGCAATGGCGGTACAAAAGCTGTTTCCTAAAAGTCAAGTGACAATTGGTCCGTGGATTGAAAATGGATTTTATTATGATTTTGACAATCCAGAACCATTTACCGAAAAAGATTTGAAAGCCATCTATAAAGAGATGGTGAAAATAATTAATCGTAAATTACCTGTTACCAGAGAAGAAGTCAGCCGCGAAGAAGCCGAACGTCGCATCAAAGAAATTAACGAATCTTATAAATTAGAAATTCTAGAAGATATCAAACAAGAACCAATTACAATCTACCATTTAGGGGATGAATGGTGGGATTTATGTGCTGGTCCTCATTTAGAAAACACTGGGGAATTAACGCCCAAAGCGATTGAATTAGAAAGTGTTGCTGGTGCTTACTGGCGCGGAGATGAAAATAAAGCTCAATTACAACGTATTTATGGTACCGCTTGGGAAACCCCCGAACAGTTAACCGAGTACAAGCGACGTAAAGAAGAAGCAATGCGCCGCGACCATCGTAAATTGGGTAAAGAGTTAGGATTATTTATATTTTCCGATTTAGTCGGACCTGGTTTACCCTTGTGGACTCCCAAAGGTACTTTGTTGCGAACTCTTTTACAAGATTTTCTTCAAGAAGAACAGGTAAAACGCGGTTATTTACCAGTTGTAACGCCCCATGTTGGCAAAGTAGATTTATTTAAAAAATCGGGACACTGGCAGAAATATAAAGAAGATTTGTTTCCGATGATGGCAGAAGACGAGGAAGCCGCAGCGCAAGAGGAAGGTTTTGTTCTCAAAGCAATGAACTGTCCTTTTCACATTCAGATATATAACAACGAACTGCGTTCCTATCGAGAACTACCAATGCGTTTGGCTGAGTTTGGTACGGTTTACCGCTACGAACAGTCTGGAGAATTAGGTGGTTTAACCCGAGTAAGGGGTTTTACCCAAGATGATGCTCATATATTTGCGACTCCCGATCAACTTGATGAAGAGTTTCTTAATGTTGTTGATTTAATTCTGTCAGTATTTAATAAATTACAACTAAAGAATTTTAAAGCCAGACTGAGTTTCCGCGATCCAGAAAACAAGGAAAAATATATTGGTTCTGATGAAGCATGGGAAAAAGCTCAAGGTGCTATCCGTCGTGCAGTAGAAAAGTTAGGAATGGCTCACTTTGAAGGTATAGGAGAAGCTGCTTTTTACGGTCCCAAATTAGATTTTATTGTTAGCGATGCCTTGGAAAGAGAATGGCAGTTAGGAACGGTACAGGTAGATTACAACTTACCAGAACGCTTTAAATTAGAATACGTTGCTGAAGATGGTACTCGTCAACGTCCAGTAATGATTCACCGCGCTCCTTTTGGTTCCTTAGAAAGGCTGATTGGTATTTTAATTGAAGAATATGCAGGTGATTTTCCTTTGTGGCTAGCACCAGTACAAGTAAGATTATTACCAGTCGCAGAAGCGCAATTAGATTTTACTCAAGATGTTGCCGCTCAAATGAGATTATTAAGTATTCGTGCGGAAGTAGACACCAGTGGCGACAGACTTGGTAAACTAATTCGTAATGCCGAAAAACAGAAAGTTCCGGTAATGGCTGTAGTCGGGCAAAAAGAAGTAGAATCAAATACTTTAAGTATTCGTACCCGTGCTTCTGGAGATTTGGGAATCATATCTGTATCCGAAGTACTTGATAATATCAAGAATGCGATTACCAATTACAGCAACTTTTAGGAGACAATAGAGATGGGCATATGCCCATTTCCTATTACCGAATTTATATAAATAACCAAAAAATAACATTATGAGTACTCCCAAGGAAAGCATCCAATCTATTTTGAGACAGCTACCAGATGATTGTTCTGTAGAAGATATTCAATATCATTTGTATGTCAGCGAAAAAGTGCGACGTAGCCTAGAAGTAGCGGATACTAGAGGAACAAGGACACACAATGAGGCCAAAGAACGTTTAAGCAAATGGCTTATCAAGTAGTATGGTCACCTAAAGCTTTAGATGATGTAGAAGCAATTGCAGTATATATCTCTCGTGATTCAGCTTCCTATACTGCCGCAGTCGTTAAGAAAATACTTGATGTTACTCGCAGTTTGAATCACTGTCCTTCTTCCGGTGAAATGGTGCCGGAATTTGATGACGATAGCATCAGACAACAGTTTGCCTATATGTATAGAATTATCTATCGTATTAAAGGTCAGACTGTTACCGTTGCCGCAGTTACTTACAAGAAGAAACTATTGGAGGAATTCGGCAAAGACTGATACATCCTAAAGCATAACTTTAAAGTTAAGTCAAAACTCGGCTGATTTCTATCGCCGGGTTTTTCTATGGTAAGGGAATCAATAGTTATGAGTTAGGGGTTAGGAGTTATAAGTTAAGAATTATTAATCAGTGTCATCAGTGTTATCCATTTAATCTGTGTTCTAAGTTCTCCTAAATAACATCAATTGAACTAAAAAAATCAAATATTTTGATATGACAAATTGTCATACTTAATCATGTTAATCTAAAGAAGCAGTTTACGAAGATAATTTAGTATCTTGCTAACCGCTCAAATCAAGCATAATAATTTACAGATGGTGCGTGACGCGATTCAGAAATTTATAACTACGTAGATAAGTTATTAAGCGCGTCACACATCTTACAAGAAACTAACAACTAAGCAAAATTAATGGGGATGATGCAATCATCACCCCCACTCAATCTTTCTACAATAATTTAATAGCACCAGCCCAGAATTTGATAATTATTACTTACTTCGCAATATCAACCAAACTTGCAACTTTTGAATTTGCTAGTGTTGGTGAGGTAAAAGTTTGAGAATATAGACTTGACGGTTGTTCGGATGCAATTACTGGTAGCGCTTCACGTACACGAACTGCTAATTCTTGAGTCTTGACATCATAAGTCTGTGTCGCCAATTTAGGATAGAAACCGATACCGATAATTGGTAGTAACAAACAAGCAGTAATAAAAAGTTCGCGGGGTTTTACATCGAAAACTGTTTCATCCAGATGTAATTCTTGATTTTGCTTGCCGTAAAATACTTGTCTGAGTAGCGATAGTAAATAAATCGGAGTCAAAATTACGCCTACAGCACTCAATAACACAACTACAACCTTGAAACTGGAACTGTAGACATCGCTGCTGGCAATACCCAGGAATACCATTAATTCCCCAACAAAACCACTCATTCCTGGTAATGCTAGAGAAGCCATTGCACCAGCGGTATATAAAGCAAAGGTTTTGGGCATTATTTTCGCCATTCCACCCATTTTATCCATCATCAAGGTGTGGCTGCGTTCGTAAGTGACACCGGAAAGGAAGAATAATGCTGCTGCAATTAAACCGTGGGAAATCATTTGCAGTACAGCACCGCTGATACCAATTTCCGTGTAGGAAGCGATTCCAATTAACACAACACCCATGTGAGCGATTGAAGAGTAAGCCAAACGTCGCTTCAAATTGGTTTGTGCAAAGGCACAACAAGCACCGTAAATAATGTTAACTACGCCCAAAACTGCTAATACGGGAGCAAAATAAACATGAGCGTTGGGTAACATTTCCATATTGATGCGAATTAACCCATAACCACCCATTTTTAACAGCACGCCAGCCAAAATCATCGAACCTGGTGCAGAAGCTTCACCATGAGCATCCGGCAACCAAGTGTGAAGAGGGAAAATTGGCAGTTTTACGCCGAAAGCAATTAAAAAACCTGTATAAGCAAGCATTTCAAGGACTTTGGGATACTCTTTCATCCCTAAAGATGCCATGTCGAAAGTCACAGTATCTCCAGAAAATGCCATCCCAAAAGCTGCTACTAAAATAAATATTGAAGCTGCCGCAGTATAAATAATAAATTTAGTTGCCGCATAGCGACGTTTTGGTCCTCCCCAAATTGAAATTAGCAGGTACACCGGCACCAACTCAATTTCCCACATCAAGAAGAACAGTAATAAATCTTGAGCTAGGAATACACCAAGCTGAGCGCTGTACATTACCAGCATCAACCCATAAAATAAACGCGGCTTGTTTGTAACTCTCCAAGCCGCGAAAATCGCCAAAGTATTAATTAATCCTGTTAATAAGATCAAAGGCATTGACAAACCGTCAACTGCTACTGACCAATTTAAACCCAACTGGGGTACCCAAGCGTATTTTTCAATTAACTGGAATGATGCGTTCTCAAAATCGTAACTCTGCCAAAAGGCATAAATCATTAATGTAAAGTCCGCGATCGCAATACCCAAACCATACCAACGAACGGTTTTACCTTCTTTATCAGGAATCAGAGGAATAAAAACCGCTGCCATTAGGGGCAACAGAATTATAGAAGTCAACCAAGGAAATTCGTTCATCACTGACAATCAGTTTAATTTTCGCATTTGTTTACATTATATTAAGCATTTTATATTTTTGTAAACAGAATTTACCCCTATAAAATCAAAATTTTGGCTTTTTTTTAGGAATAAATACTCAAAATTTCGGGTATTTTCATCGGATTAATCAACTTTTGTTAATAAAAATTGCAACGGCAGCTCTAGCTATCGTTGCGATTTGTAACATATATTATGTTTTAAGAAAGGTACAAATTAACCAAATTTTCAATTTTTTAACTCAAAACACCCCTACATGAGATAACCCAGTTGAGAAGTCGAGTTTTTAGAATAACTATCCATCACACACTTGCTAATTTCAGAAAAACCCGACTTCTGAAGATTCCTAGCTCAATCAAACGATGCGGTTAACAATATTCCAAACTTCCCCATCGCAACGAACATAAGGAACGGAAACGGTTTTAAATCCAGTAATAAAAGGTTTGTAATATACTTGCCAATAAAGCGGAGTTAGATTGTCAGCGCAGGCTTTGAGACTATTGACTTCTGTCGCAAGTTCTGATGCTAATTGATTAATTCGCTCTGCATGAGCTTTAGCTTTGGTTCTAGCTTTTTCCAATTCATCTTTCTGTTGAGAAAGACGAGTTATATATCCTCGACGAGATTTTGATTGAGCAAGATAATCTGTTAATTGAGCTTCTAGGGCTACAATGGCGTTATCTATACCCTTAAGCTCAGCAAACAAAAGAGGATTTTCTCTTGCTTGACGAAGGTAGGCTTCGGCTATTGCTTGGGGTGAATCATCTTCCGAAGGTGTTAGACTTACAGCAAGAGCAGCACCTTCTCGGCGCAATTGATTAATCTGAGCACGAATAGCTGCAATTTCTGAGTGCATATCCTCCATGATTATTCTTTATCCTTGAACAACGCTTGTTGCTCCTTTTTGATCGATTTGGAGCGCTTGTACTTGTGCTTTAATTCCTTGCTTGTGCCACTCAGAAGCCATAGCTGCCGCTACATCTGGAGAATTACTCGTATCGCTTAATGCCAATAATGTCGGACCGGCTCCACTAATAATCATGCCGTAAGCACCGGCAGATAAAGCTGCAATGTAAATATTTTCGTAACCGTGTATAAGTGATTTTCTGTAAGGTTGATGTAATTTATCTTGCAACGCACCTTGCAACCAATTTTTATTACCAGTTTCTAATCCCCGTAGCAACAAGCCCAAATGTGCCATATTGAAAATCGCATCTCCACGACTTACCTGAGTTGGTAATACTTTTCGTGCAACACTTGTTGAAAGTTCAAAATCTGGAATTGCTACCACTGGGACAATATCCTTACACCAAGGAATATCACAAATTTCCCACCCTGTATCGCTTGTCGCAGCCAAACGACATCCACCCAGAAAAGCTGGCACCACATTATCGGGGTGTCCTTCCATTGCGATCGCTAATTTTATTAGTTGCCTTTGAGTGAGGATTTCACCTGCTAATACATTTGCACCAACTAATCCACCAACAATAGCAGTTGCGGAACTACCCAAACCTCTTGCGAGTGGAACCCCTAACTGGATTTCAATTTTTACTGGCGGTGGTGTTTGATTTATGTGTTGATAAAATTCTATAAATACTTGATATACAAGATTACTTTCATCAGTTGTGACTCGTGCTGCTTCAGTACCAGTAACGTTAAGAAGTAGCCTTTGATTTTGATCGACTTCTTGCCGAGTAAACTTGAATTCGTTATAAAGCGTTAAAGCTGCACCAATACAATCGAAACCCGGACCTAAATTCGCAGTGGTTGCGGGAACGGTGACGCACACAGAAGAAACAACAGACATCAAATAAATTTAATTTATTTAAAAATATTTATTTAGCATCTCATATAAATAACCACTTACGCAAAATGTGAATTAAAAAACTTTGCTGACCTCGGCGTTCACCTTTGCGTTTAAAATACCATTGCGATGCAGAGCGGATATTTGCCGTAAATCCAAAAATCCAGCCGATTGAATCAAGATTGAATTCTAAGCGACTAAATTTGCCATCAAAAGATGTTAAATTAAAAATTGTCAAAGCAAAAGGGACTGGGTAAGTCCCAATCCCGAAGAAAGCGGGTTAACCGCTATGTATTGATGTTAACCCATGCAGTTTTGGGAACGCACAGAAAAAATTCTATTGCAATACCAACTTAACATTGGCATTTTGCAAACCGCGCTGTTTAACTTCATTCAAAGTCTTATTAACAGCGTACTTTTGGTTGATGGAGTTGATTAACTCGGTTTGGTTGTGCTTCTTGGCAACACCCCATAAATCGGCAATCAAATCGAAAGAGCCATCGCTGTTGCGAGACCAACCTAAATCATATTCGCCTTCCAAAACTGCAACGATGTCAGAACGAACGCGCTGACCGTTGTAACCACGAACATCAGCTTCAGATTTAACAGTAATACCTAAATCGCTTAAAGAAGCTTTGAGAATTTCAGCGTCGGTGATTTTGGTACGTAAAGTGCTAAAATGAGACATTTGGGTTTCCTCCAAAAAGAAGATTGAGATTAAGACAACGGTTTTTTTGGCTATGCCGCGTTTATAATTACGCGGTTTTTTTATTTACTAGCTTTGGGTTTGCTAGTCTTTGCTCCTGTATTCACAGGAGAAAGCTTTTAAAACTCCATTCGCTGATATTCAGCTACGGAGGCTGCGGCTGGACGCGCTCGCTGTCTCGCCCAGTCTCGAAGCGCGGTTACCTGCTCTTGCATCGTTCGAGACAATGGTAACGTCGCTTTGAGTGCAGCAATAATATCTAACTGGGTGAATTCGCGGTCTTGAGCAAAAGCTTCGTACATTGCCGCTACAATCGCTTGTTCAATTTCCGCCCCAGAAAAGCCATCAGACATCTTTGAAAGTTGTTCCAGATCGAATCTAGAGATGTCTTTACGACGTTTATTCAAGTGGATCGTATAAATATCTTGCCTTTCCTGAGATGTAGGCAGATCCACAAAGAAAATTTCATCAAATCGACCTTTCCTTAAAAACTCTCCTGGCAAGCGTTCAACCCGGTTGGCAGTTGCCATCACAAACACGGGTGACTTTTTCTCTTGCATCCAAGTTAGGAAAGATCCAAATATTCTACTGGAAGTACCTCCATCCGAATCACCAGAGCCGGAGCTACCAGCAAATGATTTATCCAGTTCGTCTATAAATAATATGGCTGGGGAAATCGATTCTGCTGTTTTAAGAGCATTCCGCAGATTGGCTTCACTTCTTCCTACCATTGAGCCGTCATAGACTCGCCCCATGTCCAAGCGCAACAGCGGTAATCCCCATAGTCTAGAAGTGGTTTTTGCGATCAAAGACTTTCCACAGCCCGGAACCCCCAGAATTAACATTCCTTTCGGTTGCGGCAAGCCATACTCTCTTGCTTTCTCTGTGAAGGCATCCGAACGCTGTGTTAACCATTTCTTCAACTCTTCCAATCCGCCAACAGCATCAATGGTTTCATCTTCTTCAATGTAATCTAATATACCATTGCGTCGGATTAGCTGTTTCTTCTCAGATAATACTATATCTACTTCTTGTTCAGTTAAACGCTTTGTTGTTACTTGAGCTTTACGGTATACTTTCTCTGCTTCATCTCTAGTTAACCCTAGAGCCGCCCTTAGTAGCTTTTCCCTTGCTTCAGTTGTTAATCGCCGCGCATTGTGTTGACCTAAATGACCATCCAAAACTTTATTTAGGTCTGACATATCTGGTAGTGGGAAGTCAAGTGCTACAACTTCTTTTTCCAATTCGATGGGAACTTGCTGCATTGGCGACATCAGAATTATATTCTTTTGCGTGCCTTTAAAGCTAGCAATCGCATCCCGTAATGACCTCGTCGTTGCAGGCGCTTCTATAAATGGATGCAAATCCTTTAATATAAATATACCCGCCTCTTTCTGCCGGATTATCCACTCAATCGCCGCTTCCGGGGATACTGTATTGTGTTGAGTTGCAGTCCGGGCTTGGCCATACTCAACGATACCGTGGGTTACCGTCCATACATACAATCGACGCTGGGGCTTTGAAGATTGAGCGATGGAATAAATTGCTTGCTCTGCCCGCTCTTCCTCGGAGGTCACAAGGTAGATTAGGGGATATTGAGCTTGAATAAGTATGTTGAGCTCTTCTTTCATTTATCAACCTACTTGAGACCTAAAGACACTACAGACATCGTTTTGGTAAAGACAGAATTAATTATAAATCAACCACTCATAATCCCAATTCGCTAACAAGGAACCAATTCGGATGAATCTTTTTGATTAATTTCTTCCTCTTGCTTCATCTCATCGATAGAAACATCTTTACCTATCATTCCTGGCTGGTTACCTAGAGCAACCAATTCTCCTTCCCTTAATAAAAGCGAACTTTCGCAATTGGGACACGAATAAACCCTGTGAGTTCTTCCGCGAGACCCTTCGACTTCATCCACCAATTCTGAATTTGCTAGATAAAAAACCAGGGCGCGTTCGGCAAGCTCTGACATCGGTTCGCTTTCAACTGCTGAACGTATTTTCAAACTTCTGTGCAGTTCTGGGGATAGATACAAAGTAACTTTTTGCTTAGCTTGCATATAACTCTTTTACGTTCTTACCCGGGTATGTATATCACGATATCGGCTTCCCTTCTCCTTGTCAAGACAGCAAAGCGTTTTGACGGCATTTTTGTAATACTTCTTTACATTAAAGATTAAAACTACTAATTAAAGGAGTCTGACAAAAGAGGAAAAGGGGCAGGGGGAAGAAATATTAAGACATAATTGGTGGTGTAAATTGTTTTTTATGGGGACTGCTCCTTTTGGTAAAGTCCTCAGTGGGGGATTCATCGCCTGCACTGACAAAAAATCAAAAAAAAGTTCAAAATTTGTAAAATTATCATTTATATTCGGATTCTGTGAGTTTAAAAGGGTTTTGTCGCTCCAAATAGATGCTTTATTTATCAAAAAACTTGGAGTTAGTATCTTGATAGTGGTTGAGAAGGGACATAAACCTGATAGATTTAGCTATCAGCGAGTATAAAAAGCGTGAAAATGAAAGTCCTGGTAATTGGTGGCGATGGCTATTGCGGTTGGGCAACCGCGCTTTACCTTTCCAATCGTGGTTACGAAGTTGGAATTTTAGATAATCTAGTGCGACGGCACTGGGATAATGAATTAGGCGTGCAAACCTTAACGCCGATTACACCCATTGGGCAACGTATAGAGCGATGGAAGGATTTGACTGGTAATTCAATCGAATTATTTATCGGCGATATTACTAACTACGAATTTCTTCAAAAAGCTCTACATCAATTTGAGCCGGAAGCCATAGTACATTTTGGCGAACAGCGCTCAGCTCCTTTTTCGATGATTGACCGCGAACACGCTGTTTTAACCCAAGTAAACAACGTTGTTGGCACATTGAACTTACTTTACGCCATGCGCGAAGATTTTCCCGACTGTCATTTGGTGAAGTTGGGGACAATGGGTGAATATGGTACGCCCAATATCGATATCGAAGAAGGTTACATCACCATCGAACATAACGGACGTAAAGACACTTTACCTTATCCCAAACAACCAGGTAGTTTCTACCACCTGAGCAAAGTTCATGACAGCCACAACATCCATTTCGCTTGTCGAATTTGGGGATTGCGAGCAACAGACTTGAATCAAGGGGTAGTTTACGGTGTCTTGACCGAAGAAACGGGTATGGACGAAATGTTGATCAACCGTCTTGACTACGATGGTGTATTCGGTACAGCATTAAACCGTTTTTGCATCCAAGCAGCCATTGGTCATCCTCTCACTGTTTACGGTAAAGGTGGACAAACTAGAGGCTTCCTGGATATCCGAGATACTGTGAGGTGTATTGAATTGGCGATCGCCAATCCCGCGCAAGCTGGTGAATTTCGGGTATTTAACCAGTTCACAGAACTTTTTAGCATCAGCGACTTAGCAATGATGGTGAAAAAAGCTGGTAATGCCATAGGGTTGAATGTAGATATCAATCACTTAGACAACCCCAGAGTAGAGTCGGAGCAACACTACTTTAATGCCAAAAATACCAAACTTCTAGATTTAGGTTTACAGCCCCACTTACTTTCCGATTCTTTGTTAGATTCTTTATTGAACTTTGCTGTTAAATATCAGCAAAGAGTTGATCAAAAACAAATTTTGCCAAAAGTTTCTTGGCATAGAAAGTAGGGAGTAATCAATTTTTTAGTAGTTAGTAAGAAAGTTATTGCAAAAATTTACAGCTAATCGCTAGCTACTAAAATTTTTTTCAGCTGTTTACAAACTTTTACCATAACCGAATGTCCGACAATACCTTTAAATTGAAGTTGAAGTTTATAGTCGGAAATTTTGGCACGAAGAAGTTTAAAGAACTTCCAAATTACAAAATATCCAATCTTATTCGGTAGTGCGAGCTTCTAGCTCGCTTGAGACATATCGGGTGCTAGAAGCTCGCACTACCGTTATTAGGCATCTCCCAAAAAATGTAGGGACGCGATACCGTTAGAGGGTTTCGGTTCACATATATTTAATTTTCTGAATTTTCGGAGATGTTTATTGGATAAATTATTTTTTGCAAGTCTCTAACAAATTTCAACTGCGATCGCGCCCGCTTAATCGTCCGTATACTTTGTAATCAGAGTAATCAGAATTTACGGAATATTCTAATAGGGCGATTATCCCCTCAAAATGCTGTATTGAATAGTCTTGTATGAGAATTGCCTTATTTACCGAAACGTTTTTACCTAAAGTTGATGGTATCGTAACACGCCTTCGTCATACCGTCGAGCATTTGCAACGTCACGGGAATCAAGTATTAGTTATTTGTCCTGATGGGGGAATGAAAGAATACAAGGGAGCTAAAATTTATGGAATTTCTGGCTTTCCTTTACCAATGTATCCGGAGTTAACATTAGCATTACCTCGTCCGGCGATTGGTGAAACTTTGGAAGAATTTAAACCAGATATTATTCATGTAGTTAACCCAGCAGTGCTAGGTTTAGCTGGGATTATTCATAGTAAAATAAATCACATTCCTCTGGTGGCTTCCTATCATACTCACTTACCACAATACCTCCAACATTATGGTTTGGGGATGCTGGAAGGATTACTTTGGGAATTGCTTAAAGCAGGTCACAATCAAGCCGCTTTGAACTTATGCACTTCCACAGCAATGGTTAAAGAATTAACCTCTCACGGTATAGAACGTGTAGACTTATGGCAGCGAGGAGTTGATACAGAATTATTTCATCCAAGTTTTGCCAGCGAGCAAATGCGTCAGCGTTTGTCGCAGAATCATCCGTCGAGTCCTTTGCTACTGTATGTTGGGCGTTTATCTGCTGAAAAGGAAATTGAACGCATTAAGCCGATTTTAGAAGGTATTCCCGCAGCGAGATTGGCTTTAGTAGGGGACGGACCTCATCGGGAAGCTTTAGAAAAACACTTCGCAGGCACGAATACCTATTTTGTGGGATATCTTACCGGCACGGAGTTATCTTCAGCTTTTGCAAGCGCTGATGCTTTCGTTTTTCCTTCTCGTACCGAAACTTTAGGATTAGTACTATTAGAAGCAATGGCTGCTGGATGTCCGGTAGTCGCAGCACGTTCTGGTGGTATTCCAGATATTGTTACCGATGGAGTAAATGGATATCTGTTCGAGCCAACATCTGATGATGCAAGCGCAATTGCTGCAACCCTTCGTCTTTTGGAGGAAAAAGAACAAAGAGAAGTTATTCGTCAAAATGCCCGTCAAGAAGCCGAACGTTGGGGATGGTCTGCTGCTACCCGTCAACTACAAACTTTTTATGAACGAGTAGTCTATTCTCAAATGCCAAAAGCTGCCTAATTAAATCCGGCGATTAAAATATATCCTACAAACGCAGGAATAGCCGCAATTGTCACAATGTGCTGCTGGTGCCGTACTCTCACTTTCATCTGATTGCGTTAAGAATTGCAGCAGTGTACAAGCAACGGCAATAAAAGGGGGATATTATCTACACCCCTTTTTGCCTCCCCTACAAGAAAAATGTGCCTTTTTGCTAAGTTCTAAAACATATTTTAATCGCTCAAAACTTTATCAAGCACTTATTTTTTTTAATTTTTATGACAAAAAAATTACTCATTTTATCTAAATTATAAACTGCTAAATTAGCATACTATTCTATTAGTAAATATCGCAATTTTTATCATTACAAAACTTTATCTAAATGATTAGCTAACGCTTTTAAGAATCTATTTTATAATACAGAAATAGAGAAAAAAGGGTTGTTTAGATAAATTCCTCGACAAGCATCTGTATTCATATACAGCCATAAATTACAGAAATTAGATTATCATTCTGGTGTAAGTATAAAATTGTACCTATAATCTGAAGCGATAATCTTCAGTTTAAAATGACTATGACACTCTTGAATCCTGGTAGCGTACTAGCTACGTTAACTGAACTTACTCAAGTTAATCGTACACACGCTCTATTGCGGCGTGTCAAAGACCTTTCTGTAAACGAATTTGTTTGCTTATTGGATTTTATTACTGCGGAGTTCCAACAATTTATCAGAGCAATAGAACTGATAAATAATGAAGCTCTAGAAACAATGCTAGAGAAGGTACTTGAAGCAATTACCCTGAAAATCGGTCAAATTCTCCAAGCAGAACACACGACTATTTTTTTAGTTGACCACGATAAAGGTCAGTTGTGGTCCAAGGTACCGCAGGATGATATTAGTAAGCCATTAGAAATTCGGACTCCGATAAATGTGGGGATTCCCGGTCGTGTTGCAAGTACGGGACAATATTTAAATATTGCTGAAACTACTACTCATCCTTTATTTAGTCCAGAATTAGAAAAACAGTTAGGTTATAAGATTCGCAATATTCTATGTATGCCGGTTGTCAGCAGCAAAAATCAAGTTGTTGCAGTTGTACAATTAGCAAACAAAGCAGGATCTATTCCTTTCAATGGTGAAGATGAAACTTGCTTTCGGGAATTTGCTGCAAGTATTGGGATTATCCTGGAAAGTTGTCAGTCTTTTTATGTTGCAGCACGTAATCAAAGAGGTGCAACTGCTCTTTTACGAGCGACTCAGACACTCGGCCAAAGTTTGGATTTAGAAGTGACTTTACAAATAGTCATGGAACAAGCCCGAATTTTGATGCAAGCAGACCGCAGTACACTATTTTTGTATCGGAAAGAAATGAGCGAGTTGTGGACAAAAGTAGCCGCTGCTGACGGTAAAACCATGATTGAAATTAATATTCCCGGAAATCGGGGAATTGTCGGTTATGTCGCTTCCACCGGGGAAACTTTGAATATCCCTGATGCTTA
>JAYKJL010000260.1:0-6589 GCA_035285725.1 Nostocales cyanobacterium 94392
AATGCCGTATCGTCAACCTAGATAAAGATATCAACTTGCCCGAAACCGATGCCAAAGATATGACCCCAGAAGAACGGGATAATATTGTCGGCAGCGTCTACCGCAAGTTAATGGAAATCGAATCACGATTATTACCTTGTGGCTTGCACGTCATTGGTAAACCCCCAAGTGCAGAAGAAGCGATCGCAACCCTGGTAAATATTGCCAGCTTAGACCGTCAAGAAGAAGAAATCCTCAGCTTACCCCGCATCATCGCCAATAGCGTGGGGCGCAACATTGACGAAATTTACCAAAACAGCGACAAAGGCGTATTAGCAGATGTCCAACTTTTGCAAGACATCACTTTAGCAACTCGCGCTGATGTTCGCGCCTTGGTACAAGAACAAACCGACGCAGAAGGAAGGGTTTCCTTAGTTTCCAAGTTGAATTTCTTCAACATGGGCAAAAAAGAACCTTGGGTAGAAGCACTGCACAAAGCAGGTTATCCCAAAGTTGATGCTTCCGCCTTGAAACCCCTGTTTGAGTATTTAGAGTTCTGCTTGCAACAAGTTTGTGCAGACAACGAACTCGGCGCATTACTCCAAGGTTTAGAAGGCGAATACATTCTTCCCGGCCCTGGTGGCGACCCCATCCGTAACCCAGATGTATTACCCACAGGTAAGAACATTCACGCCCTCGACCCCCAAGCCATCCCCACGGCTGCGGCTGTGCAATCAGCGAAAATCGTGGTTGATAGATTATTGGCAAGGAACAAAGCCGAAAACAACGGTAAATGGCCTGAAACCATCGCCTGCGTTCTCTGGGGAACCGATAACATCAAAACCTACGGCGAATCACTGGCACAAATCATGTGGATGGTGGGTGTGCGTCCGGTTCCCGACGCTTTGGGACGGGTGAACAAGTTGGAGTTAATCCCCTTAGAAGAGTTGGGAAGACCCAGAATTGACGTTGTAATTAACTGTTCTGGAGTATTCCGCGATTTGTTCATCAACCAGATGAACCTGCTAGACCAAGGGGTGAAGATGGCTGCGGAAGCGGATGAACCCACAGAAATGAACTTTGTCCGCAAACACGCCATGCAACAAGCTGAAGAGATGGGAATTAACCTCAGACAAGCAGCTACCCGTGTATTCTCTAACGCTTCTGGTTCCTACTCGTCAAATATTAACTTGGCAGTAGAAAACAGCACTTGGGACAGCGAAGCCGAGTTACAAGAAATGTACCTGAAACGGAAATCCTTCGCCTTCAATTCCGATAACCCCGGTATGATGGACGAATCTCGGCAGATTTTTGAAAGTACCCTGAAAACTGCTGATGCAACTTTCCAAAATCTGGATTCCTCAGAGATTAGTTTGACGGACGTTTCCCACTACTTCGACTCAGACCCCACCAAGTTGGTAGCAAGTCTGCGTGGCGATGGTAAAACCCCAGCATCTTACATTGCAGACACCACCACAGCTAACGCCCAAGTCCGCACATTATCCGAAACAGTGCGCTTAGATGCCCGTACCAAATTGTTAAATCCCAAGTGGTATGAGGGTATGCTGTCTCACGGTTACGAAGGTGTGCGCGAACTCTCCAAGCGGTTGGTAAACACAATGGGTTGGAGTGCAACAGCCGGCGCTGTGGACAACTGGATTTATGAGGATGCCAACGAAACCTTCATCAAAGATGCAGAAATGCAGAAACGTTTGATGAACCTCAACCCCCATTCTTTCCGCAAGATGGTATCAACATTGTTGGAAGTGAATGGTCGCGGTTATTGGGAAACTAGCGAGGAGAATTTAGACCGCCTCCGCGAGTTGTACCAAGAAGTCGAAGACCGCATTGAGGGCATAGAATAGAATTACATGGGCAGGCGTTATGCCTGCCATTATTTTTAAATCTAGGATATCGCTATGAATGATTTAAGCGGCTGAGATAAAATCAGAAAATAGATGATTCAAACATTTAAAAGTAAAGCATTAGAAAATCTATTCAGAGAAAATTCTAATAAAGGAGTTCCGGCAAACTTAGAAAAGAAAATTAGAATTAGATTGGAAGTTATAGATGCAGCCTTAATTGTGGATGACATTAGATTACCAGGTTATGACTTGCATGAATTAAAAGGAGATAGGAAAGGAACTTGGGCAGTTAAGGTATCGGGAAACTGGCGTATAACTTTTAGCTTTGAAGATGGTGATGCTTATGATGTAAATCTTGAAGATTATCACTAATCTAGAATGTTAGTAGGATATTAAATAGTCGAACATTGATTATGAATAACTGGCAAGATATTACTCAAGATAGATTAGTAAGACCAATACATCCTGGTGAAGTAATTGCAGATATTCTAGATGATTTAGATATCGATAGTACGAAATTTGCAGAAATTTTAGGGGTATCTAATCAAATAGTTAATGAAATTATTAACGGTCAAAAACCAATTACAGTAGATATAGCAATTCGTCTTGGTAAAGCGTTAGGAAACGGGCCAAGACTTTGGCTCAATCTTCAGCAAAAAGTTGATATTTGGGATGCTTTGCAAAGCCATCAGGAAGAATATGAAAAAGTTATGACATTGGTTTAGAAGAAAATGAAAAAATGCAAAAACGTTTGATGAACCTCAATCTCCATTCTTTCCGCAAGCAAGATGGTATCAACATTGTTGGAAGTGAATGGTCGCGGTTATTGGGAAACAACTAGCGAGGAGAATTTAGACCGCCTCCGCGAGTTGTACCAAGAAGTTGAAGACCGAATTGAGGGCATTGAGTAATTAATAATACCTAATGTAGAGATGTTTGATCAAAAATCTCTACGGATTTTAAATCATTGATAAAATTTAGATTTAGTAGCTAAGTTCTTTGCAGATTAAATATTAATATTTCTCAGCTCATTAGTTGTTAATTGAACGTTATCACCTAATTTTTTTGCTTCATCTTTGAATGTATCCATTAAACTTTTTTTATTAAAAAACCTAGAAATTGAAAATGATGTTTCAAATTCATTTAACTCATTTTCTACATTTGTACTAATTTCAAGCTGAACTTGTAAATCTTTAAATTTTTTCGTAGATTCTTTCAGTATGCCTAATATGAATTTGTCTTGAATTCTTTGTTCAATAACTGGATAAAGTCGTTTAAAAATATAATTTTTTACTAAATATTTAATTTTTTCTCTATTATCATCAATTATTGGGTCATAAATAACATATTTTTCAAAGCAATTACCAGCTATTTCTAAACATAATTTAGCACCGTTTGACATTGATTTTGATAAACTCACAAAATCATCACTAACTTGTTCATGATGCCATTCATGAGCCATTAATAACGCATCATAGTTACTATTATTCCTCAAATTCTTAGCGTTCTCTAAAATTTTACCAATTGATCCAAATAAAATACCTGAATGATGTAATTGTAAACAAGCTTCATAGTAATGACAAAGTGCATCTAATGTAAACTTATCAACATTACTGAATCTAATATTTGCAAATTTTTCTAGCCAATCACCAACATAATATTTATCTGCTCTGTCAGGGTTAGGCTTTCCAGCAAATAAGTTACTAATCGATTTATGTCCATTCTTTGATGGATAGTCACCAATAGCAAGAAAAATAATCAGTCTAGCACTGTGAAGTATTGAGTAATAACTAGCTGTAGTAGACCAGTTCAGTTTACCACTATTTTTTAAATCAAGTCCTACAGCAAAATCTGAAGCTGCTGAAATATAAAGACATAATGCTACGTATAATCTATGTGCTATTCTCTCATTATTATTGGGTTCGTACCAAAATTTATTAGATTCAAATTGACTGAATAGCATAAGCCTAATTCCACTACTTATTTATTTAAAACAGTGTTGATAATATTTAACTTTTCTTGTCTGGGCAATAGTATTCTGTAGAGTGTGTTAAAATACTTTCAGCTATCAAATGTGGCACAAAACCAAGAAATGCTATTTTATCGATTTCACTTAAACTAATGTAGTTCGGGTCATTAGCAGGAAATTTTAATTTAGGATCTAAATATTCTCTAAGCTTTGTATAGACTAAAGGATGTGGTGAATCCTTAGCTATCCCTCGCATTGTTCTAGGGTCAAATTTATCATCTTTAGGATCTGTATTATTTAATATTTTACAAGTTAATAAACCAGCATTAATAAATTCAGAATCATCAATTAGTTTTAAATATTCTGTGAGATTGATTTTCCTAAAAGCCTCTCCTCCAATTTTGCTATATGATGCAACAATATTTTCTCGCACTCTTTTAGTATATTCAGAATCTTTGTCAACTTTTGTCACAGATTTATTTTCAGCATTATTTAATTGTTTAGGTGTATTAGATGTTATGGGAGTGTTGGGATTATTAGAGCAAGATGCTATCAATGTTAAAGACAAAATAACCATTATTTTTAGGATTTTCATTTTTCAAAGTAAAAGGTATTTACTTAAAAAAATCTAACATAAGCTGTAAAAAAATAATTTAGTGGAATTACGTAACTGCTTAAAAATATTTTGGTATGTTGAGGATGAGCGGCATTTAGTAATGTGGAGTGCGATCGCTTTTGGTAATCTTGAGAGGTGCGATCGCCTGCACAATTAGTATAATTTATCTATCCCAGATTACCAGAAAGAAATGCCAGCTAAGGACATTTACCATGATGCTGTTAAAAATGCCTTAATTAAAGATGGCTGGACAATCACGGCTGATCCTTATTTTTTGCAGTACGAAGATGCTGAACTTTATGCTGATTTATTGGCGGAAAAAACTTTATTAGCTGAACAAGCAGAACGCATAATAGTTGTTGAAGTAAAGAGTTTCATTAGCCCTTCTTTGATGAAAGATTTTCAAAATGCTCTTGGTCAATATATTTTATACCGTGACCTCTTACAATTGGGTAATAAAGACTATGAAATATATCTAGCAGTCAGAGATACAATATTTGATACTTTCTTTCAACGAACATCTATTCAAGCAGTTATCAAACTTCATCGTATAAAAATTATCATCTTCAATAACGAAAGAGAGGAAATTACTTTATGGACAAAATAGCAGAATATCGTAAACTAATTAAACAGGTGCTTACTGAATATGATAATTTATCTCGCCAATCACCTGATACGCATTCAGAAACTTGTTTAGTATTTGATGAAACTCACGATCATTATCTCTGGTTGACTGTAGATTGGCAAGGCAGTAAGAGACTTAAATATATTCATGTTCATATTCGGATTAAGAATGAAAAAATTTATATAGAGGAAGATTATACAGAAGAGGGGATAGCAATTGAATTAATGAGATTGGGTGTAACTAAAAATGATATTGTGCTTGCTTTTCATCCTCCCGATGTGAGAAAATTCACAGATTTTGCAACAGCTTAATCAATTGCTAGTTTTTTATACAGGCGATCGCATTTGGGAGTGTTGAGATGCGATCGCTCATCTGGAAAAACAGGCGATCGCATTTAGGATTGCTAGAGCAATGGTTAGCTAACTTACTTTTTTATCGCAAGTTATATTACGGTCAGCAATTTCAAATTACAGAAGAACCTTTTTAATGATTAGCAATGATGGAAAACAACAATTATAGTATTACGATAGTTCCTGATGAATATCTTTATGAAATGCTCAAAAGGATTCAAAAAAGACCAGGAATGTTTTTAGGTCAATGTTCAATTACTCGGTTAAGAGCTTTTTTAGATGGATATATGGGTTCTAGGGCTGATTTAGGCTTACCACCTACTCAACAAGAGCTAGAATTTAACCAATTCCAAGACTGGATACAGACACGCTTTAAAATTAATTCTTCACATGGATGGGATAGTATCATACTTTTCTATTCGGAAGATGAAAAGGATGCGCTAAATAACTTCTTTGAATTGTTGGAGCAATTCTGTAACGGTGAAAGTGCTACAAGAGAGGAAATTAAGCAAGAAATAGAGATTGAATCAAATTCACAATTACAGGCTTTAGCTTAGTTTACTAAAGGTAACTCTTGAGGAATGTAAGGTAGGCGGATCGCTTATCAAGATAAACAAGCGTTAGCGAATCTTACAGGAGGTATCGCTAACCGTGTCATCATAATATCAGTGATCGCATTTGGGAATGTAGAGTGCGATCGCTCATGATAACAAACAGGCGATCGCATTATGAATTTGCAAAGTGCGATCGCCATTGGGGGTATTGTGGAGTGTAATTGCTTTTACTGAATACTTTCAATTAATTTAATATTATTTCTCAACCATTCATTGACTAAAATTTGCACATCAATATTTTTCTCTTGAGCAATTTTCTTGAAAAAATCATCAACATCTGGTTCAAGGTAAATCGGATAATGAAACGTTGCATCAGGATGATAAAACTTTCCTTGTTCAGCTTGTGAAAAATCATATTCTGCTTTCATAGTTTTCTGCCTTGATAATACTGCTGTTCATTAAAACTTGCTTTCCGTGCTGAAATAATACGAATCAAACATGAATCCAGGACTTACGCAACTGGCACAAGCAATGGTGCGCGAAGCGCACCGAACACCGAAAAACTACACAGAAGACATAGCAATCTCTGGACGTTTTAGTTGCTCAATTAAATAATTATCAAGCAAATTAT
>JAYKJL010000261.1:0-4463 GCA_035285725.1 Nostocales cyanobacterium 94392
GTGTGAGCGATGTTTAGTTCGTAAAAACCCGACTTCTCGCCCAACGAATCAATGAATCACAGAAGTCGGGTTTTTGATGAAAATTTCTCGTGTGACCAATATTTATATCGTAAAAACCCGACTTCTCACCCAACGAATCATAGAAGTCGGGTTTTTATGAGAATTTCTGGTGTGAACGATGTTTAGATCGTAAAAACCCGACTTCTTACTGCACACAGTAGAACTTTTCAGTCTACTTAAGTAGACTGGAGCTATTAGTTTCGGAATTGATTCTGAAGCAGGTGTCGTGGCTGATTAAGATTAGTACAAGATGTAAAATTAAAGCGATTTCCGAACTAAAAGAAAACATCCAATGCTTGCTCCTAAAATGTTTGGTAGCCATACACCCCAAAAAATTGAGATAATTCCTGCCGTACCTAAGCCAGTAGCTACCATTCTAATCATGTAGTAGCCAAAAAGAATTATTATAGTAATACCAAAAGCATTATTTTGTACTTTTGGTTGTGGATTAATACCTAAAGCCGAACCAAATAAAGCAAATACGAAACAAGAAAAAGGTATAGCATACTTTTCTTGGATACTAACTTCTAGCTTGCGAATACTCTGCTCATCTCCTGTTTTTTTTAAAATTGATAGTCGTTTATAGGCTTGAAAAATATTCATTTCTCTATTATCAAAGTTATGCTTTGCTAAGTCTAATGGGGTTCTAGAAAGATTTAAGGATAATTTTTCAAATTTAGTGAAAGTACCATATGAACCATCAGGATTAATTAGAGTTTTTACACCTTGATTAAACACCCAGTATTTTTGCTTGTGATTCCATTTAGCTGAATCGGATTTTATAATTTCTTTTAAGCCCTGTTGATTAAAAATAAGTAAGGTAATTTCTTGCATCTCTTCACCAGTAAATTTCTCTGCATAGAAGAGAACTTTAAGATAAGAACCTGGAGTTAATTTATCGGTATAATTATTCTGGCTAAACTCACTAAAAATAATGTCATGAGTTTGATGGGGTACTCGGTTTACATTCATTGCTTTTTCAAGAGTTATAGCAGCTTCATAGTTTGCAGGAGGAACTATAATCTCATTAAATAGAAACATAATGAAGGTAACTATTAAACTTGTAGCCAAAGCTGGGATTATCAAACGATATAAACTAATACCGTAACTTTGAAAAGCAACAATTTCACTTTTTCTCGAAAGTTTTCCGTAGGTAAAAATTGTAGCCATTAATATAGTTATTGGCAAAGCTAAAGCGATAAAAGCAGGTAATTTTAGTGCATGAATATATAATGAAGTGGAAATAGTTAATCCTCTATTGACTATAAATCTTGTTTGCTCAAAAGATATCCCAATTAATTCTGAGACGATAGTACAAGCTGCAAGTCCGAATAAGAAAGGAGAAATTAGTTCTGTTATTATGTAGCGTTCTAGTAGGGATAGTTTAGAGAATAAACGCATTTTTTAATCGCTAGTCTCTTTTGTTGTTTATTAAGTATGTAAGTGTAAACAAAATGTTTAGCAATAATTTCAATAGATATGAGCCTTGGAATTAAATCCAAGGCTTGAATTCAAATTAAGAGGAATGGAATTATTAGAAGGTATTCAGAGGCAATTTTTTTGCCATTCACTTACCGATAAAAACCTATAGCTCTATTGTCACGATTGCAACTTAAGTAAATTGTTAAACAATAGTAAAACTACCTATATAACTACCTGTAGCACCTGGCGAAGCGCTTTCTACTGAAACCAGATAATTAACCCCAGCTTCGATAGTCACCTCCAATTGAGCATTGTTAGAATCATTCGGATTATAAGCTGTACCAATTACCTGACGAGTATCAGCATTCAACAGCATGATAACTGGATCGAAATCGTCTGACTGCAATTCTAACTTGATTCTCTGTCCTATTAAATCTTGTAAAGAACTAGAAGAAAAGTTGTATTCATCATAATAAAAACGCTGCTCGTTGTTATTACAGCAGTAAAATCGGTCGGAATTACTTAACTCACCACTAATAGGAGCAAGATTATCTCCTGGATTGGGATTTGGAGGGTTAGGGTTATTATTTCCACCAGAATTAAACAATAAGTTTCCAATGTAAACTGAATCAGCATCACCAAAGACGAATTCTGTGCCATCATCTTTAAATTCTAGAAAGTAATTACCTGGCAATAAATTTTCACTAAAGAGTGTACCTGTTGTTGCATCTTTAAGTTCTAGAATAGCTTCGGTAGAATCAAAAATCCCATTATTATTGATATCTCGTGCCAAAGTAATATCAGTAAAGTTATTTCTTGTAGAATTGTAACTCAACTGACCATTTTGAGATAAATTAAATAGATAAACCTCTTCAGGATTGGTTAATAAGCTAAGACGACCAGTTAATGGTCTTGCATTTTCTGCATTAGGAAAAGAACCAATATTTCTCGGATTTTGACGAGTAGACATGGAATAAAATTCTCCTTATTTTACTTGAATGACAATGTTATAAATGAGACAAAATTAATCGAATTTCGGTTAGTTGGACAAATTCAATTGCTCTCTTGCTGCACAACGACTTTCATCAGTTTTACAATCAGAATCTGCTGATGTGTTGCTTGAAGTACCACCACTACAAGATGTAGCAAGTACACACATAACCAAAAAGCTAAACATTATAACCGAGTTAGGTTTGTTTATTTTGAATAGCTTAGACTTCATTTTTACCTCTTGAAGAGTATTTTTGTAGGATTAAAGACAGACAATAGTGCCACTAAATAGGTATAAACAATTAATGGCAAAAAGTTCAGATCAAAAACTTTTCTCTACCCGCTAAGTATCGTTTTTGCACATTGGCAAAAGAGGATGTAGCGCATCCTCGCTGTAATCAAATCATCTACAATAATTCTTCAGATATTGTATTTACAAATTCTGAAAGAGCCTAAATTTAGTATTTGAGCAAACAAAAACTAAATAGAATGCAAATATAGATTTGATTGTGTAATCTGCGATAGAAAAGCTTGTCGATTTGCTACTAGTTAAGTTATCACTCTTGTATCGTAATAACAAGTGATTTATTACTCAATTATTCACTTTAGATACTTAGAATAATTTTTTTTTAGAAGTTTTATTTTAAAGTTAATTACAAGTTAAATTAAGTAATTAGTAACGCTTTTTTCACTAAAAAAACACATAATTTCTGACAAATCCTTTTTATCCACAAGTTCGTATAACCAATTACGACATCATAAAACTACTTATGTGAAAATATTGATATAAAACCGTTTGATATCTCTGAAAAAAGAATTAAAAAATCCTGTCCCATTCACTCAAAGGAGAAAATCAATGATTCGTAGTACTATTCTCGTAGGGTTGATGAGCGTGTTAGGTATGGTTGCAAGTACAGGAAGTGCATTTGCTCAAACAGCTACAAGTACTGAGATTACATTTACAGGAACAGTCGGATTGTCATGTGAATTTGATTCCGATACTGTATCGGGAAGTATGACTTATGGCAGTAATGGGACACTTAGTGGTAGTGCGTCGGTACGATTGACTTGCACAAGTCCCAGAGTTGGATACAAATGGACAGCAATAGATGCCAAGAAAGATGGTGCGGAGTTTGATAGTAGCTTGCGGGCAACTCTTACTGCTTCTTATGGAGCAAATATTATCGCTAGCATCCAAGGAACTAATGTGTCATTAGGTTCAGAACAAACAATCGGCATTAATCCTAATTCACCTTTTCAATTTAATATCAATGCTTCTGTATCCTCTAATGCTTCAGGTCTTCCCAATGGTTCATACGAGGTGAAAGGTACATTGACTGCAACACCGCGATAAATTCAAGTTGTTAAAAAATTACTGCAAATCAAGCAATCTTTTATTTATCTGATCATTGCAGTAGAAAATTTCTTTGTCAGGGAGCATACTTTACTCTAGCTTCCACTATTAATTATGAACCTAACTAAAATAATATCCTATTTAGCAAGCTGCTCTACTCTATCAACTTTGCTATTCTTTCCCAAGATAGCCGAAGCACAGGTCAGAGTTGACCCGATAGTGATTGAGACAAAAACTGAACGAGGACAAGCTCAAGGTGTTATTAGCTTGAGCAATAATAGTAATCAAGCTTTTCGAGCGCGGGTTTATGCTCAACCGTTCACTTATAGTCGGAATGGTTTTGAAGTGGTAAAATCTAGCCCTAATGATTTAACCCCTTATCTTACTTTTTCTCCCCGCGAATTGGTGATACAACCAGGACAAACTCGTCGGATACGCATGTTGTCTCGCTTGCTTCCTAGCATGGATGCAGGAGAATATCGGGCTGTGATTTTTACGGAACCTCTTAAAGAAGCGGAAAATTCCAGTGGTAATTCTAGTGTGAGTATATCAACCAGGATTGGTGTTGTCTTCTATGTGCGTCATGGAGATGTTAAACCTAATTTTATGGTACAGAGTGCTACTTATGATGCTAAGA
>JAYKJL010000262.1:0-3561 GCA_035285725.1 Nostocales cyanobacterium 94392
ACTTCGTTGCTAGACAACGTAAACGCTTAGGGAGATTAGACAAGAAGGGTTAAGTGCGGTAACGTTCTTGATTTAAGTCCGGTCATTGATCTAAGAATCCTCACGCCTTTAGGCTGAGGAGTGTCAAGAAGGGTTCACTTGTTTCGGCAGTAAAACGCCCAGACATTACTTGAGACATAAATTGGCTATTCCTTTACTTTTTGTATTACTATGCAACTAATTGCATAATAGCAAGCTATGCAATTAGTTGCATATGAAAAAGGTTAAGAATTATGTCTTTAGCGCACGCAATATTGGCATCCTTAATTGAAGGTTGCTGTAGTGGATACGATTTAGCCAAGCGATTTGATGGTTCGGTAGGGTTTTTCTGGCAAGCCTCTCATCAGCAGATTTACCGCGAACTATCTAAATTGGATAAACTTGGCTGGATAACTTCTGAGATAATTACTCAAGAAGGACGACCAGATAAAAAAGTTTATACTGTTACACAACAAGGAACTATTGAATTGCAAGAATGGATTGCCAAACCTTGCGAACCAATGCCAGTTAAAGATGATTTATTAGTTAAAATATTTTGTGGACATATTGTATCAGGGAATACAATTATTCAAGAATTAGAGTATCACCGTAAAGCTCATATTGAGAAATTATCTAAATACAAAGAGTTAGAAGAGAACTATTTTCAAAATCCTCAACAACTTAGCCGGGTTGCGAAATTCCAATACCTAACTCTCAACAGAGGTATTCGTGATGAAACACAATGGCTCGATTGGTGCAATGAAGCAATTGAACTGTTAAATAAATCAGTTTAAAAATTGTATGCTCTAACTATAAGTAGGTTCCCGACAACTCTTTCACCTGCTAAAATATTTTGGTCGTTTAATAGCAATTAAATCTGTCTTTGAGTCAGTCAACAAACGTAGTAAATAGCATTGATACATTAGCGCAAGAATTAGCGACTATTCAGCAAATGGGTTCCAAGCGAATCGCAGTGCTGGGTTCTCGTCATGTGCCTATTACCCATCAGAATTTGATTGAAATGATGACTTATGCCCTGGTTTTGTCGGGTAATCGAGTCATCACTTCTGGTGCTACAGGTACAAATTCAGCCGCTATTAGAGGCGCGATGCGAGCTGATCCTAACTTTCTTACAGTGATTTTACCCCAAAGTTTAGACCGTCAGCCTTCAGAATCGCGCCAGCAACTAGAAAAGGTAATGCATCTGGTAGAAAACTCCAGCAATGACCACTTGTCCCTTGCTGAAGCCAGTTATCAATGTAATAAAGAGATCATCTCGCGGTGTCAGCAACTTGTCTGCTTTGCTTTTCACGATAGTCGCACTCTGCTACAAACGTGTAAGGATGCGGAAGAACAAAGGAAAGTGGTAACTTTGTTCTATTTTGATTAGTCAGCTAGTTATTCTAGTTACTTTTTTATTAGTCATTAGTGATTCGATTTTGGATTCATGATTTTGAGGGTATTGCGTTGCGGTGAGTCCAGCCTTAATAGGGTGTGGACTTCCGTATCGTCCAAGTTATGTTAAGGAACCCGAAGAGATATCCATTTACTGAAAAGGACATCAGGTATCGAGGGTTTTAGATTTATCCTGGAAATAGATCGATAGCACCTTGCAGGTGAACAATGGCTTGAAAGATGAAAATATTAACTATTGCCGTCTTAAAAGATTTTCATTGTTTAATTTAAAATCTAAATCTAAAATTAAAAATTACCTATGACCATTGAAACTTAAAGACTGCGACTAGATGCCGTTAATAGTATACGCCGTCTTTTAAGCACAATAAATCGGTAACTTATCACTTTAATTGCAGTAATAGCTGTAAGAATAACTGATGAAAATGGTTCGTTTCCTCAACCATCCAATTACATAGAAAACTAGATTTTTTCTCGAATATTTTCCACAATTTCTTTCTCCTATTTATGTTAATGCCTTTCCCAGAATTGCCCGTACCAATTTTATTCTTGTACTGTATTGTTGTAGCTTTCCTACTAATTTACTTTCCATTTTTAGCTGTTGCTTTTGCCCGTATCGGTGTCGGTTATGATTATTACGCACCACGAACAATGTTTGAGAAGCTTCCACCTTATGCACAACGAGCTACTTGGGCGCATCAAAACTCTTTTGAAACCTTTCCAATTTTTGCTGCTGCGGCTTTGATGGCTTATGTTACAGGTGTTAATTCTCCCATTTCCGCATGGGCAGCGTTAACTTTTATTACAGCGCGTTTATTCTATTCGGTTTTTTATATTTCAAATATTCCACTTTTGCGATCGCTAATGTATGCTATCGGCTTAGTTTGTTCTTGTACTTTATTTGTTTTGAGCATCCTTGAAGCAAGTTGAGATTAGATACTAGAATTTGGATAGTAGATATTACAGCAACTAACAACTATCTAAATGTAAAATTACGAATAAAGAAAACTGGATTTTTGTTATGGCTTCTACTTATTCTTTTGATGTGGTTAGTGATTTTGATAGACAAGAACTGGTTAATGCGATTGACCAAACTACGCGAGAAATTAAAAGTCGCTACGATTTGAAAGACACTAAAACGACTATGGAATTAGGAGAAGACAGCATTAAAGTTAATGCAGATAGCGATTTCACCTTAGAAACAGTCAACACTATACTCCGAGAAAAAGCAGCAAAGCGTAAATTGTCTCAAAAAATCTTTGAATTTGGTAAACCGGAATCTGCTGGTGGTAATCGTGTCAATCAAGAAATCAAGTTAAAAAAAGGTATTAGTCCAGAAATTGCCAAGAATCTTTCTAAATTGATTCGTGATGAATTCAAAAAAGTACAGGCTTCAATTCAAGGAGATTTAATCCGAGTTAGTAGTAAGAATAAAGATGATTTGCAAGTTGTAATGCAGCGGTTAAAAGAAGAAGATTTACCCGTCGCTTTACAGTTTACAAATTATCGTTAGATAAACATAGCGTGAGTATTCGTAGGTTGGGTTAGGCACACGATCATTAAAAATTCACGTTACCTTCTCAAGTTAATTTTTATGTCTAACCCAATCTACTGACTAATCGCGAAAACCCATAGCCTTTTGAAATGCCGGACGTTGGGAAAGTGTCTTCATGTAGTTGGTAACATTTGGATACTCACTTAAATCCAACTTGAGCATGATCGGAATATAGTTGAGAATTGAACCCACAGCCACATCAGCAACAGTAAATTCTTCACCCATTAAAAAAGGTTGCTGTGCTAATATTTCATTCAAGGGATTCATTAAACGGGGCATTTCTTTTTCTCGGTTAGCTTCTATGAAAACTCCCGGTCCCAAGGTAGCATTTGCAAACAACGCCCACTGAGAATAAATACCGCGTTCTTCTGGAGAAAGAGTTTTTTTACTATATTTATCAGCAAGATATAGCAAAATCGCGCCGGATTCCCAAAGTTGGAAATCCCCGTCTGTGATTGCAGGAACTTTACCCATGGGGTTAATTGCTAAAAATTCTGGTTGGAGGTGTTCTCCTGCTTGCATATCAAGCTTGACAAATTCGTAGGGAATTTCTAATTCTTCTAAATACCAGTGAA
>JAYKJL010000263.1:0-5749 GCA_035285725.1 Nostocales cyanobacterium 94392
TTAGCAAATGTGGTAAGAGATTTAACTAATTTTCCTGCAACTAATTGGTTTATAGATTTATTAAAAAAAGGGGTAATGCGCTATGAACCCAGTTGGCAAATGTTGCGAAAAGCCTGCCCTCCAGGTCAACCAAAAAATTTACGCGCTGATGCAGCTAATTTACCTTGGTTGGTAATGAATTTGCAACAGGAAGAACCCGATTTATTTGAGGCTTGGGTAGAGCATATAAAAATGGCTTTACCTAACATTGTCAAAATAGAAGCGATTCAAAGAGAAGAAGATTATCATGCTTATCTGAAGTTAACTTATTTGGGAAACTATATAGTTACATCTTCGGGATTATCTTACGGAACTCTGCATATATTAGCTTTGACTATTTTGCCTTATTTACCTAAAGTTGCCGATTTAATTTTTTTAGAAGAACCGGAAAACGGTATTCATCCCAGAGCAATAGAGATAGTTTTGCAATCTTTAAGTTCGGTGTATAATTCTCAAGTTTTTATATCTACTCATTCTCCGGTAGTTTTAGCTCATACAGCGTTAGAATCAATTATTGTGATGCAAGGAAGCAAGGAAAATGGTGCTAAGGCGATACTAGGAAATGAGCATCCACGCTTGCAAGATTGGCGAGGAGGTATTGATTTGGGTTCTCTGTTCGCTGCGGGGGTACTTGGATGAGAGATTGTATTTTCCTGCTCGCAGACAAAAACATGGAGGCGACATTCTTGGGTTTTTTAACTAGAGAAAAATTTTATTTGAGTTTAGGAATTAGCAATTTTGAATTTGACTCAACTGAAGATTTAATTGTAGACGAAAGTGGCAGCGACCCAGGGGTTTATACTCGCGCTCATGAATTTTTACGTCCTTACCAAAAAACACATCGCTATGCTGTTATAGCGTTGGATAATGCTTGGGAGGGTTCCCCTGGTGTAGAAGGTATTGAAGATAATATTAGTAAAAATATGCTGAAAACTGGCTGGGATAAAAATAATTTTGCTGTAATTGTAATCGATCCAGAGTTAGAAGTTTGGATATTGCAGGATACTCCAGTTGTAGAACAAGCATTTAGATTTAAACAACAAAATGTATCTATGCGGGAATGGTTAGCACAAAAAGGATTATGGGATATTGGGATGTCAAAACCTGTTGATCCGAAAAAAGCTGTGGAAGATGTTTTAAAAATATCAAGAATACCTCGTTCATCTGCTATTTATCGTCAAATTACGAATAGAGTTTCTGTTAAAAGATGTCAAGATCCAGCTTTTCAAAAATTGTGTAGTACTTTGCAGCATTGGTTTCCGTTGGATGGGGGTCAGATATGAAAATTTCTAAGTTAAATATTCCTGTTACTTCCTATTGGATTGAAAACAACGAGCGTCGTTTGGATGGTAGTCCTTATCTTTCTGGTGCTTTTGAAGCAAAGGTTATTTTAGAAAAGTTATCAGCGAAAAAAGAACCTTTGCAGGAATTAACTAAAGGGGGAATGAAAGGGATTTTTAACGGTCCGAGATTTTCACGTAATTATGTTGATGATCCAAATTATGGTGTTCCTTTTCTTGGAAGTACAGATATTTTAGCAGCCGATTTATCAAATTTACCTCTTTTGTCGAAAAAGAAAGTAGTATCATGTCCAGAATTATTAATTGACAAGGGATGGACATTAATAACTTGTTCTGGAACTATAGGTAGAATGGTTTATTCCCGTTCTGATATGAAAGGAATGGCAGGTTCACAACATTTTATGCGTGTTGTACCTGACCCCGATAAGATTTTACCTGGTTATTTATACGCTTACCTCAGCAGTCACTTCGGTCTTCCTATCGTTGTTTCTGGTACTTATGGCGCGATTATTCAGCATATTGAACCGAGTCATATAGCCGATTTACCCGTACCAAGATTAGGGGAAGATATTGAGAGGAAAGTGCATGAGTTGATTGATGAAGCTGCACAAAGCAGAGCAACGGCATCAAAATTATTAACTGAAGCAAGTCAAGAAGTTATTAGTTATTTTGAATTAAATATTCCTACACCAAAATATAAATATGCTTGTCCTAGCGTAACTTATGCCTCATCTTCTTATATGCTAAAACGTATGGATGCATATTATTTCGCAGAATGGAATGAAGATGCTTATCTACAATTTAATCAAGATTCATTACAACAAGTTTTATTAGGCGAAATAGCAGCAGATTTATACATTCCAGGTATCTTCAAAAGAATTTATGCTGAAAATCCTAAATTTGGTTATCCATATATAACAGGTGGAGATGTTTATTGTCTTGCGCCAACTTCGGAACGTTATTTATCAAAAAAAGTACCAGATATTGAAAAATTGGTTCTTCGTAATGGCATGATTTTAGTTCAAGATTCTGGTCAAATTGGTGGTTTAATTGGTCGTCCTGTTGCTGTAGGTAAATATTTAGATGGTTTCGCTTGTACAAATAATATGGTTAGAATTGTTCCTCGTTCAAAAATTGACCAAGGATATATTTTTGCAATTTTTAATACTGAATATGGTACTAGATTACTTACAAGAGAAGCAACAGGTTCAAGTATTCCTCATCTGGATGAAAAGCGAATTAAAAAAATTCAAATTCCTTGGACAGATAGTAAAAATCGTGAATTATTAGGCAAAAAAGTATTACAAGCAATAGAACTTCGTGACAAGGCTTGTGAATTAGAAGCTAAAGCGAAAGAAATTGTAGAAAATGCTATTAGTAAAGGAGGAGTCTAATGGCTAAAATAATCCCTGTTGGTCAACCCGTCAACGACTCCGAACGCGAAGCTATAAAATACTTGCGGGATAATTTACCCGATACCTACACAATTATCCACAACTTTGAAATCCCTCAAGGTAGGGAAAGATTTGAAATTGACTTGGCAATTATCGCACCCCACAGTGTTTTTGTTGTGGATGTCAAAGGTATTCGTGGACTAATTGATATCCACGGTTCCCACTGGTATCCGGAAGGACGCGCACCTATTTTCTCTCCCCTTGCAAAACTCCGTCAACACGCTAAGGTTCTCATAAGTTTAATCTGCGACAATAACCGCACTACGAAAAACCTTAAAAGAGTTCATATTCATCCCGTGATTCTCATGACAGCACCCAACGCTCGTGTAGAAGCACACGGTAATGCTGATGGGGATAATATCACCTATTTAAATCAACAATGCCTCACTTACTTTAAAAATAAAAGTCATATTCCCGAACACCGTTTGTCAGACATTCGTTCGTTTCATACCTTAATAGAACAAACAATTACGGGTAGAACTCGCGCTATTTCTACTCCACTTCGCTACCGTGACTGGGAAATAGAGGAAGAACTAGGAGAAGTACCCAATAAATATAAAGAATACCGCGCTAAACATATTTCTCTCGGTAAACGCGGAGGAATAGCTAGATTGCGAATTTATGAAGTTGACCCCTACCAAGATGATACCAGCCGAGAAAAACAACATAATATTATTAGCAATGCCTATCGTTCCGTAGCACATATGCCGGGACATTCTAATATTCTCAGAGTTAAGGAGTTTTTCTCTACAGAAGCCGCCGATCAATTCATCCTAGTAACGGAAGATATCACCGGACAACCTTTGACTCAACATATCAAAAAAACCGACCTAGCGCTGACATTTGACCAAAAAATCGCGATTATCCGGGATACTTTTTCCGCTCTCGACCATGCTCATAAATACGAGGTCATTCACCGCAATTTAACCCCCGATGCGATTTTAGTAGATGCTCAAGGTCAAGCTCGGTTAACTTCCTTCGACTATGCAAGGGTAACGAAAAACCGCGAAAGCACCATCGCTGGGGATATTGTAGAGGTACTGGATTACAATTACCAAGCCCCTGAATGCTATCGCGAACCTACGGAAGCCAGTATTGCTTCAGATTTGTTTTCCGCTGGGTTGGTATTCTACGAATTATTAACGGGGAAAACGGCTTTTAAAGATATCTCCGAGGTTTTCGAGTGCGATGCAATTTTTCGCGAAAAACCATCTATTTATAAACCAGAACTACCTCCGGGGATAGATGAATGGTTGCAGCAACTCTGCTGTTTTGACCCGGAAGACCGCTTTATCAGTGCAGCTGTAGCGCTGAGGGAACTGGATAATATTATTAATTCCAAACTTGCAATACAACCAACACAACTTGAGCAAACACCCCAAGTAGCTCAAGTAGATTGGATGAATTTACCCCCAGATTATAATCTTGCCAATCAATATATTATTCAAAAACGCCTCGGTCAAGGTGGGTTTGGGGTAGCTTATAAAATCTTTGATTCAATGGCAGATCGGGACTTTGTAATGAAAATCATCGTGCGCGATCGCCAATCAATTTACCAACGTCTCAAACAGGAATATAAAACTCTGCTGGATATTCCCGAACATCCCCATATTGTAAAAGTTGTTTTTGCAAGCCAATTCGCGGATGAAACACCATTTATTTTGTTTGACTATATAGATGGTGAAGATGTAGAAAAACTTTTAGGAACACCATCACAAACAACAGCGCTTTCTTTGGAAGATGCTGTCAAAATTGCTCGTCAAACCCTTGCGGGTTTAGCACATTTACACGCAAACGGGGTTTATCACCAAGATATCAAACCTTCTAATCTGCTGCTCACAGATAAAGGTGTCCGTATTATCGACTTTAACGTTGCAGTTTCCGAACGCGATGAAGCAGCGATGGCTGGGGGAACTCGCAGATATATCCCTCCCGATTTTGATTTTACCCGAGATTTATACGAAATTGACGAAAACGAAAAAATTGACCGCGACCTTTACGCTCTGGGAATTACTTTCTACGAATGCATTACTGGAGGTAAATATCCCTTTGAGGAACAAGACCCCAGATTGCGGAAAAATAAACAACCCCAAGACCCGCGAAACTTGAGTAATTGTAAGGATTTGAATCCAGAATTGGTTAATTTTTTAAATAAGGCGATCGCACCTTGTAGAGTTGATAGATTTAATTCCGCACAAGAGTTTGGTGAGTCTTTGGACAAAATTCAGCATCTGAGAAAATCTCAACCAATCCCGGTGACAACTCAAACCCTACCGATTTCTTTAACCTCCACTGAAAAACCAAATTTCAATCCTTTCGTATCTCACCTACTTACACTTTACAGCCAAAGCCAGCAAACTAACGCGGGAACCAGGGGTTTAGATACAATTGGTGAATTAACCTATGTTGATACTCTACTCGACACCGAATTAAAACCCGCAGTATTGCAAGGGGAATTTCGCTTAGTTATCATCTCCGGTAATGCTGGTGACGGAAAAACCGCTTTTATTCAAAAGTTAGAAAAACAAGCAGAAGCAGAACAAGCTCAAATAAATCATGGTATCAATGGTTCCCAGTTTGAATTAAACGGACGAAAATTCATAACCAATTATGACGGTAGCCAAGACGAAGCAGATAAAGTTAATCATGATGTACTTTTAGAATTTTTCGCTCCGTTTCAAGGTAAAGATGCTGACAAATGGGAAGAAAACAATGAAATACGCATCATTGCTATAAACGAAGGTCGTTTAGTAGACTTTTTATCCGACCCCAAAAACCAGTTTCCCAAACTCACCGAAATAGTTAAACGAGGTTTTAAAGGTTCGGAACCCGAAGATGGAGTTGTTTTAATTAACCTGAATCTCCGTTCGGTAGTAGCGGATCTGAGTAAAGAAAATTTAAGTAAAGAAAATAACTCTATTTTTGATAGATTAATTCGTCGCATGACAGAACCCA
>JAYKJL010000264.1:0-21491 GCA_035285725.1 Nostocales cyanobacterium 94392
AGTTCGACACTCTCGCAGAAGTTGGGTTTTTAGGATCAATTTCAGTGGTAACAGACAATCTTTATAAAAACCCGACTTGTTACCGCAGGAAAAATCAAATTTTTACAGCTTCCTTATAATTTAATCAGCAATCGAAGTAGTGAATATCGAACTCAGGTAAAAAAACTACCTTGCACAAAGTCAGAGGTCGGTTTTTTATAATTATCGGTAATATCATGTCTAGATGATTAGTTATTATTACGCTCTTACCTACTCCTTTTACTGCAACTGTTTAACCGGAAATGAGATAACAGGCTTGCAAATTTTATGGAAACTGGACTTGTATACTGTAGTGGAAACAAATAATGTGTTAGCCAAAACATTTGTAGAGACGGGGCATATTGCTACGTCTCTACGAATTTTTCCTGAAAATGTGTATTACTGTTAGGATATATCTACTTATTTTATGATTTAGAAGTACGGTCAAACCATTCTCGATATTTCTGCTGTTTTTCCTCATCTTCCACAAGAATAGAAACTCGTACCTTTTTGCATCCGTGGGTTTTTTCTAATTGGATAGCGTTAAGAATTAAAGAAGCGATTTTGGGTGAGTCAAATTCTCCAGTGACGGTTAAACCACTTTCAAAGTCGCTACCAACTAAGTTTACTCCTGAATTTCTCAACTCGTCTTGGGAAATTTCTTCTTCTCCTAAATCGATTTGTGCAAGCTGTTCAGGTTGAATACCGGGTTTTTCGATAATCAGTTTTTCACGTCGAACGGGAATTTGAATCATCCTAGTTTCTACTTCTTTACGGATAATCACCTCACCGATTTTACGTTTGCTACGTTCGACAACTAACCGTTCTCCTAACAAACGAATTATATCTTCTTCAATTTCTTCGATAAATTCTGATTTTGTCAAATTGTTGACTTCTGAATCAGCTTTATGGTCAATAGGTTGCTGAAAATTTAGATTATCTGTCATATTACTTACTTGGTTTTCCTTTTCTACATATTCAGGTAACTGTGTTAATTGCGATTCATTAATATGTGTAAAAACACGTTGAATCTTTGGCTCAATTTTATCGACTAATTTACCATTTAATAACAAAAAATTATTAATCTCATTGCTTTGAGATATTTTTGCTACTACAAAATTCAGTTGACGATTCCCATCAACCATCAAATCTTGAACTTTGCCGATTAATCTACCTTTTATATCAACTATATCAAAGTTTTTTACTTGACTTCTGAGTTTTTGAAGTAAGGGAATTACTTTGTGAGATTTTTTTGGATTTTGTTTAGAAGTATTATTAGTATTATTGCTGCTTTGACTATTCATCTTTGCATTCTGTATTAATAACTTTTTGGGGATTTTTATATTTTTGTATTATCATACTATTCCTTCAATTCTATCCAATTACATCAAAAATTAGTTATTAGTTACTAGCGAGTAGCTAATAACCAACAACTAATTTACAACAAACTTAAGCATTAGATATTAACGTCTATCAGTAGGTAAATTACCAGAATCAATATCTAATTCTTCACGACGAATTGTTTCTTGACCTTCTACAGTATCACGCTCTACTTCTTTCTTAACTCTAACTTCTTCGCGAACGAATGCTTCCTTACGAACATCAGCATTCTCTTCATAAATATCCATGTGAGCTACTTCACCTTCATTAAAGGTTGCCTTACCAGGAGCAACAGCTCTACCTGCATCGTCTGGAGTGACTCGTTCAACAACTACACGCTCTTTTTCAACAGGTACAGAAACTCGTGCAGTTTCAGTTTCAACGTGCTTACCGATTGCAACTTCTCCAGCTTTACGACGCTGTTTGTTAGCAACTAAACGCTCTTCATAGAGTTTGATATTCTGATGATCTGTATCATTCATATTGTACAGAGCAGGTTCTTCATCGTACTTATAAGTATCGCGATTGTAAGTACGATCAGTAGCAGCGTATGCAGGTGCATCCAGGGGAGCAGATGTTTCAAGAGGTGCAGATGCTTCTAAAGGTTGAGTCCGATATACACCACGTACATTTTCCTCGTAATCGTAATCTAAAACTTGATTTTCATCATATTCAGGTAAATTTTCAGCTTGCTCTCTCGTCATACCAAGAGCATAGACACGGTTGCTGTTGTAATCAATACGAGTACGTCCAACCGGCATTAATACTTTTTTTCCAAAAATCCAGAAACCCAAGTCAACTACCAGATAACGAAAGCGACCTTCTTCATCAACTAAGATATCACTGACAGTACCAACTTTATCATCAGTTCCTTCAGCGTAAACGCTCATATCTTTGATATCTTGACCTTGGAAAACATCGCGATAATCAGGGTCAAAATCTGCTACTTTGTAAAGAGGCATATAATTTTAGTCTCCATATTGTTTATCTTCGTTACTAACAACAATAGAAAAAAAGATTTTGATATCCATCTTCCCCGCGACGGACTTAAAGTTCATCACGAACAATCATAAGTAGTATATTAATTTGTATTTTTTGTTATTTATATATACCACTGTTAAAATGACGTGAACTCTATGAAATACTCCCCATAATCATCATTCGTCGGGTTTTTAGGATAAATATCTGTAACGCAAGACAACCTTTATCAAAACCCGAATTCTCACCCTTCACTATTTCCTCAAATCGGTAATCTTCTGCTGGTAAGGGAGTATTTGATCATAAAACCTTCTAAAGATAGAGATTAATTTATATCTTCAGAAGGTTTTTTGATTATGAATTATTCTGTTAAATCGGGAAACTTTGGCTAGTAATTATTAAACAGCATCGTTTCTAAGAGAATTAGATTCATTTACACGTAAATCACCTTGAGTATCGATATCTAATTCTTCTCTGCGAATCGTTTCTTGTGCTTCAACAGTATCTTGTTCAACAACTTTCTTAACTCGTACTTCTTCACGCACGTATGCTTCTTTATGAATATCAGCTTGTTCTTCGTAGAGTTCAACTCGTGCCACTTCACCTTCACTAAAGTTAACTTGATCGGGATCTACTATAGTTGCTTCTCCGGTAGGTGTAACTCGTTCAATAACAACTCGTTCTTTTTCTACTGGCACTGAAACTCTAGCGGTTTCAGTTTCAATATGTTTACCAACACTTACTTCACCAGTTTTAACGCGACTCTTGCTAGTAACTAAACGCTCTTCGTAAAGTTTAATATTAGAATGATTCTGGTCATTTAAATTGTACAAAGAAGAATCATTTTGATAATTATAAGTATCTTTGTTATGAGCTACATTCTGATTCTGTGGAGAACGATAAGCACCGCGTACTTTTTCTTCATAATCGTAATCAACGGTCATACTATCGTCGTACTCAGGTAAATTTTCTACTTGCTCTTTACTGAGTCCATCTACATAAACACGTTTTTGATTGTAATCGAGACGTGAAAGACCGATTGGTAACAAAACTTTTTTACCGAAAAACATTGCTCCAGTATCAATCACCAAATAGCGAAAACGACCATCATGGTCTACCAAAGCATCATGAACAGAACCGATTTTGTCTCCTCCTTGAGTGTAAAGAGACATTTCTTTAATATCTTCACCACCAAAAACTTCTTTATAATTAGGGTCGAAATCTGCAAGTTTGTATAATGCCATAGTAGTTATTTCCAATTTATTCACATTTGATGAAATTAAGTGTAAATAATTGGTATAAACATTTTCTTCCTGCTTGCGACCTAATTTTATTTGTTCTCGATCAGTCGATAGTTTAGTAGGGACAAAGGTCAAAGGTTAAAGGTTAGAGGTTAAAGGTTAGAGGTTAAAGGTTAGAGGTTAAAGGTTAGAGGTTAAAGGTTAGAGGTTAAAGGTTAGAGGTTAAAGGTTAGAGGTCAAAGGTTAGAGGTCAAAGGTTAGAGGTTAAAGGTTAGAGGTTAGAGGTTAGAGGTTAGAGGTATGGGAAACATTACATCTTGCCTGTGTGAGAAATAACTCCATGTGAGTTTGATGGCAAATTGTCAAATCTTAATTTTTCGTGAGGTAAGAAGTCGGGTTTTTAGAATAAATATCGGTAACACCACTTTCACACTCATAAAAACCCGACTTCTATGATTATTCAGTATTTTTGACCTTTAACCTTTAACCTTTAACCTTTAACCTTTAACCTTTCCTTATCGGTTATAAAGCTGAGTTATTTCTAACAACCGTTGACTCAATTCGGAAGTAAGCTGGTTGTCACTTTCATAGCGCCAGCGCCAGTTTCCGGCGTTAACGCTGGGGTCGTTCATTCTACCACTACTGTCTAAATCTAATAAGTCTTGAACGGAAAGAATCGCTAAATCGCCGACTGAAGATAGTGCCATGCGGATAAATTCCCAGTTGATTTCTTTGATTTGTGTGGGTGAGGAATAACCGAGATATTTGGCGACGTGCTGCTTTTCTTGTTCTGCTGCTTGATTCCACCATCCAATAGTGGTGTCATTGTCATGAGTACCGGGATAAACCACACAGTTTTGGATGTAATTGTGGGGTAAGTAAGCGTTGTCGGCTCCACCACCGAAGGCAAATTGCAAGATACGCATTCCGGGGAAATCAAATTTGTCACGTAATTCTTCTACTTCCGGGGTAATAATTCCTAAATCTTCTGCCATTACAGGTAAACTACCTAAAGTAGAACCTAAAGTTTCAAAGAATTTTGCATCAGGTCCTTTGATCCATTCACCATTGATAGCAGTTTCTTCTCCTGCGGGTACTCGCCAATAAGCTTCAAACCCCCGGAAGTGGTCGATACGAACAATATCAACATATTGTAATGTTGCTCGAAAACGTTCTATCCACCAAGCAAAGTTGGTTTGTTCTAATTTATCCCAATCGTAAACGGGATTACCCCAAAGTTGTCCGGTCGCGCTAAAGTAATCTGGTGGGACTCCAGCAATAAAAGCAGGTTCGAGGGTTTGGGAATCTAGCTGAAATATTTCTGGATTTGCCCAAACATCGGCACTATTGTGACAAACATAAATTGAAATATCACCTACTATTTTGATGTCCTTATTGTTGGCATAGTCGCGTATTTTTTTCCATTGTTGGAAGAATTTAAATTGTAAAAATTTATGGTATGATACTGCATCTTTTAATTCATCTGCTTTTTGATTTAATGCATCTTGTTCGCGACGAGCTAAAGGGTTGTCCCAAAAATTCCAAGCTTGATAATCATGAGCTTCTAATAATGCCATGAACAATACATAATCATCTAACCAAGTTGCTTGTTCCTGGCAAAACTTTTCAAATTCAGAATTAGCTGTTTTTAACAAAGATTCTTGGAAGCGTTGATAAGCTGAATACAGAATTTTGGTTTTACGAGGAATTACTGCATCAAAATCAACTCTGTGGGGATTATCTGTGATTTCTTCTTGAGGAATTAATTCTTCTGGAGTTAGTAAACCTTCTTCTTGTAAATGTTCGAGAGAAATCATTAAGGGATTTCCAGCGAAAGCGCTAAAATTCATTGTATAGGGAGAATGTTCGTAACCCGTTGGACCTAAAGGTAGAATCTGCCACAACTTTTGACCGCTATTGGCGAGAAAATCGACAAACTTATAAGCTGATTCTCCTAAATCCCCAATGCCAAATTTACCCGGCAAACTGGTAGGATGCAGTAGAACTCCACTTGCTCTTTCAAAACTCATAATTTGACCCCAATAATTGAAACAATCAAAAACGATTCAAGAATTAACGATGAAGCTAGCTTCTTATATTAGCTAAGATATCTTATGGAAAATAAAGCAGTAAAAAATATGCAAAATCCATTATTGAAAGATGACCCACTTTGGTTTAAAGATGCTGTCATCTATGAAGTGCCAGTACGTGCTTTTGCTGATAGCGATGGCGATGGTATAGGCGATTTTCGGGGGCTAACTGAAAAGTTAGATTATCTACAAGACTTGGGAGTAACGGCAATTTGGGTGCTGCCTTTTTTCCCTTCTCCGTTGCGAGACGATGGCTATGATATTGCGGATTATACCAGCGTTAATCCAATTTACGGTAATCTCGATGATTTTAAGGCTTGCTTAAGTGCTGCCCATCAAAGAGGCATCAGGGTGATAATTGAATTGATTGTTAACCATACTTCCGACCAACATCCATGGTTTCAGCGGGCGCGTAAAGCAGCACCAGGCAGTCCGGAACGAGATTTTTATGTTTGGAGCGATACTCCAGAAAAGTATGAAGAAGCAAGAATTATCTTCAAGGATTTTGAAACTTCTAACTGGACTTGGGACCCGGTAGCCAAAGCTTATTATTGGCACCGCTTTTACTCGCATCAGCCGGACTTGAATTTTGAAAGTCTAGAAATGCAAAAAGCACTGTTTGAAGCGGTAGATTTTTGGTTGGATCTGGGTGTTGATGCAATGCGGTTGGATGCTGTACCGTATCTGTACGAAAGCGAAGGAAGTAATTGTGAAAATTTACCGCAAACCCACGTTTTTTTGAAGAAATTACGCCAACATATTGACGAAAAGTATCCCAATCGGATGTTACTTGCCGAAGCGAACCAGTGGCCCGAAGATGCTGTAGAGTATTACGGCAGTGGTGATGAATGTCACATGAATTTTCATTTTCCCCTGATGCCGCGTTTGTTTATGGCACTGCAAATGGAAGATAGCTTCCCGATTATCGATATTTTGCAGCAAACCCCGTCGATTCCCGATAACTGTCAGTGGGCGTTATTTTTGCGGAATCACGATGAATTGACCTTGGAAATGGTCAGCGATGAAGACCGCGATTATATGTACCGTGTCTACGCACAAGACCAGCAAGCAAGGTTGAATTTGGGTATTCGCCGCCGTTTGGCTCCGTTGATGGAGAATAATCGACGACGAACCGAGGTGATGAATGCTTTGCTGATGTCTCTACCCGGAACCCCTGTGCTGTATTACGGTGATGAAATCGGCATGGGAGACAATATTTATTTAGGCGATCGCAATGGGGTGCGGACTCCGATGCAGTGGAGTGCCGATCGCAATGGTGGTTTTAGTCGTTGCAATCCCCATAAGTTATACGCTCCGGTGATTATTGACCCGGAATACCATTTTGAAGCGGTTAACGTGGAAGCTCAGCGAGAAAACCGCAATTCCCTATGGTGGTGGACAAAACGTTTGATTGCGACTCGTGGACGCTTCCAAGCTTTTGGTCGAGGTACTTTTGAGTTACTTTATCCAGAGAATCGCAAGGTTTTGGCGTTTACTCGTACCTATAACGGCGAACATATTCTGGTTGTGACAAATTTGTCCCGCTTCGTACAGACAGTAGAGTTAGATTTATCGGCATTTAACAGCATGGTTCCGGTGGAAATCTTCGGACGTACCACATTTCCACCAATTGACGATACACCCTACTTCATGAGTTTAGCTCCCCATGCCTTTTACTGGTTTACTCTGCAAGTTCAAACAAATCTTACCTGTCCGGTAAGACCTCAAAATCAAATACCCACTTTAGTTGTTAGCGACAATTGGCAGAATATCTTTACCAAATCTGAAACCAAAGCAGCATTGGAAGAAATTTTACCAGATTATATGTGTGCCTGTAGCTGGTTTGACAGTAAAACTCGCGTAATTCAGTCCAGTCATATTATTGAGGCAATTCCCCTTTCCTTCCATTCTTTAGAAGCAGCCATTGTTTTGGTACAGCTAGACTATACCGAAGGCGACCCGGAAACCTATGTATTGCATTTAGCTTACGAACCCGAAGGTATCAATCACGAACGCTTTAGTTCCTATCGCGAAGAAGTCGTCGCCAATATTGAAATACGCAGCAAAAAACAAATCGGGGTGTTATTTGATGCTTTAACAGATAAAGACTTTCTCAACTTTCCCCTTGAAGCAATTGCCAACAAAAATACTTATCAAGGTATGGCAGGTGAACTTCAAGCCCAAGCTAGCAAAGATTTTACTGTGTTAGCTGGTGCCGGTTCTAACTACGCATTGAGAATACATTTAGAAGCTCATCTGTTACGAGGAGAACATAAAAATACCTGCGTAGTATATGGCGATCGCCTAATGTGCAAACTATTCCGCAAAGTAGTAGGAGAAGGCATTAATCCCGATTTAGAAGTAGGTCAATTTCTCACCCACAGTTCGGCAACAAAAGGACTACCAAATGCAGAAAACTTTGCTCCTGTCGCCGGTAGCTTAAATTACAGTCGTAAAAACTTTGAGACCATGACTTTGGGAATTTTGCGAAAATTTATTCCCGATATCAGAGATGGTTGGTCTTATAGCCTTGATAGCCTACGGGACTTTTTTGAGCAAGTACAAATAAGACAAATCGACGCGATCGCCGATATCGATCTACCAACTTCATTGTTAACAGCAGCATTAGAAACCGAAATCCCCAACCTAGCCCAGGAAATGTTTGGCTCTTATTTGGGAAATGCCCAACTGTTAGGGGAACGTACCGCCGAAATGCACTTAGCATTAGTATCCGACTCAGAAGACCCCAACTTTACCCCAGAGCCATTTACTTCCTTTTACCAGCGCTCGATTTACCAATATATGCGGAATCAAGCCGGACAAGTATTACTGCGGTTGAAAAAAGGTTTAATACAGTTACCGAATGAACTTCAACCCATAGCGCAGTTGGTATTGAACAATCGAGAAATGATATTAACTCGACTCAAATCAATACTCAACCAAAAAATTACCGCCATGCGAACCCGCACCCACGGGAATTTATGCCTTAATGAAGTTTTATATACAGGTAAAGACTTTATCATCATTGACTTTGAGGGCGACCAAACCCGTCCCTTAAGCGAACGACGCATGAAGCGATCGCCATTACGTGATGTCGCCGGAATGATAGAATCATTCTACTACTCCAGTCGTATAGGTTTACGCAACGAAAAAGAAAGCGGCATGATTGTTCCAGATGACTTACCACTGATGGAGCAATGGGCGCAATTCTTCTACACCTGGTCAAGCGTTGCCTTTTTGAAATCCTACCTGAGTGTAGCCAAAAATGCACCATTCCTACCTTCAGAACCATCAGAACTACAGCTACTCTTAGATGGATTTGTCTTAGAAAAAGTCATCATTGAACTAGAACACGAACTTAAAAACCGCCCAAACTGGGTAGAAGTGCCGATGTATCGGATTTTAGAACTACTGGAAACGGCATAAGAGTGAGGAGTGAGGAGTTAGGAGTTAGTTGACAGTTGACAGTTGACAGTTAACAGTTCTTATTTATTTCTTCCCATCTCCTTGTCTCCTTGTCTCCTCATCTCCTTAAAGCAGGGTTAAAATGATTGAAAAAGATTTAATATCTTAATTAATATTTGGTAATATCCGAAAATTATTTGTTTTGATTAGGAGCATATATGTACCTCTCACTATGGCCTGGTAAACCTTATCCTTTGGGTGCAAACTGGGACGGCAAAGGTACTAATTTCGCTTTGTTCTCAGAAAACGCGACAGCAGTTGAACTATGTTTATTCGACAAAGAAGGACGAGAAACTCGATTAAATTTAGGAGAAGTTAGTAATTTTACTTGGCACGGCTACGTACCTTCGATTGGTCCAGGTCAGCGTTATGGGTTTAGAGTCCACGGTCCGTTTGCTCCCCATGAAGGACATCGGTTCAATGCCAATAAATTACTAATTGACCCTTATGCTTATGCCATTGATGGAGATATTGGTTTTGGTGAAGAAATCTTTGGATATCGTTGGGACAACCCTAAAGATGATTTGGGATTTTCAGAACTCAATGATGCACATTTGATACCCAAATCGGTAGTTGTAGACAAAAGCTTTGATTGGGAGGGAGACGAGTTACTACAAATTCCGTGGCACGAAACAATCATTTACGAAACCCATGTTAAAGGGTTTACTCAATTACATCAAGAAATACCCGCAAAACTAAGGGGGACTTATGCCGGACTCGCTCACCCTGCGGCAATTTCTCATCTCCAGTCTTTAGGTGTGACTGCGGTGGAATTGATGCCGATTCATCATTTTTTATCCTATCCGGGACACCTAGTTAATAAAGCAATGAAAAATTATTGGGGCTATGATTCAATTTGTTATTTGGCTCCTTATTCTGGCTACAGCGCTAGTGGTTGTTTGGGACAGCAGCTTAAAGAATTTAAGCAGATGGTTAAGCGCTTGCATCGAGCTGGGATAGAAGTAATTCTTGATGTAGTTTACAACCATACAGGTGAAGGGAATCACCTGGGTCCAACTATATCTTTGCGCGGTGTTGATAATGCTTCTTACTACCGTTTGGTAGATGGGGATTTACGCTACTACATGGATTTTACTGGTTGTGGTAATTCCCTTAACGTGCGTCATCCCCAAGTACTCAAGTTGATTATGGACAGTTTGCGGTACTGGGTGTTGGAATGCCATATAGATGGTTTCCGTTTTGACTTAGCATCGGCTTTAGCTAGGGAATTATACGCAGTTGATAAATTAGCTGCATTCTTCGATATTATCCACCAAGACCCGGTTTTAGCTGACGTGAAATTAATTGCAGAACCTTGGGATGTTGGTGAAGGAGGCTACCAAGTCGGTGAATTCCCCTTGTTGTGGTCGGAATGGAATGGAAAATATCGGGATACAGTACGAGACTTCTGGCGCGGAGAAGATAGTCGTTTAGCAGAATTCGCTTATCGATTTACAGGTAGTTCCGACCTTTACGAGCTTAACGGACGCAGCCCCAGCGCTAGTATTAATTTTATTACAGCACACGATGGTTTTACGCTCAACGATTTGGTAAGTTATAACGAAAAACATAACATCGCTAACGGTGAAAATAACCGTGATGGAGAAAGTCACAATCGTTCCTGGAATTGCGGTGCAGAAGGGGAAACCGAAGATCCAGCAATTGAGAAACTTCGTAAAAAACAGCGACGCAACTTTCTAGTAACATTACTACTTTCTCAAGGGGTACCCATGATTTTAATGGGAGACGAAATGGGAAGAACCCAAGGAGGAAACAACAATCCTTATTGTCAGGATAACGAAATTTCCTGGTTAGATTGGGATTTACAAGAAGAAAACGAGAATTTACTCGATTTTACCCGTCAATTAATCGATTTTCGCCGCCGACATCCAGTATTTAAAAGACGTAAGTGGTTTCAAGGAAGAGCAATTCGTGGTAGGGAAGTAACCGATATTTCTTGGTATAACCCCGATGGCGGTAAAATGACAGAAGAACAATGGAACAGCGGTTTTGCTAAAGCGATTGGCATTTACCTCAACGGTGAAGGAATCGGTTCACCAGGACCAAGAGGGGAACGTATCATTGATGAAAGTTTCTTAATTTTATTTAACGCTCATTACGAAATGTTGCAATTTTCTATCCCTCGTGAATTGCAGGAATGGGAATGGTTAACAATTATTGACACCACTAAGCACAAATTTGTGCAGCGTGGGAAACGCTATATGCAAAATAAACCGATAGACGTAGAAGCGCGTTCTATAATCATCCTTCAGAGGCTTGGTCAAGTAAGCCAAGAATATGATGATGAATAGGTTAAAGGTTAAAGGTTAAAGGTTAAAGGTTAAAGGTCAAAGGTTAAAGGTTAAAGGTTAATTTCTATTAACAACAACAACTAACCAGTAACAACTAACCACTAACCACTAACAACTAACAACTAACCACTAACAACTAACAACTAACAATTAAAAATCAATTATGTATATCGGTTCTCAATATTCAAATAATAGTTGCAATTTTACTTTATGGGCACCTCTAGTAGGAAAGGTTGCAGTTCATTTAGTTGATCCCGAAGATAAAATTGTACCTCTGGAAAAAGATGAATGGGGTTATTGGCACGGTTCGATTGCAGATATCAAACCCGGAACTCTGTATTATTACCAAATTGATGGTGAAACAGATAGAGCTGATCCGGCTGCGAATTATTTACCGCAAGGTGTTCATGGTGCTTCGTGCGTAGTTGACCACAGCAATTTTAAATGGAATGATAAGCAATGGCAAGGAGTTCCTTTGGAACAAATGGTGATCTACGAATTGCACGTAGGAACTTTTACCGAGCAAGGGACTTTTGCATCGATGATTCCCCGGTTATCGCAGTTGCGGGAATTGGGGGTAAATACCATTGAAATCATGCCCGTGGCTCAGTTTCCAGGAAGTCGTAACTGGGGTTATGATGGTGTTTTCCCATACGCGGTACAAAATTCCTATGGTGGGGTTGATGGTTTAAAGAAGCTAGTTGATGCTTGCCATGACATGGGTATAGCGGTAATTTTGGATGTAGTTTACAACCATCTCGGACCAGAAGGGAATTATCTTTGGGGTTATGGAACATACTTTACTGAAAAGTACAAAACTCCTTGGGGTAGTGCAGTTAATTTTGATGATGCTTACAGCGATGGAGTGCGGCATTATTTTGTACAAAACGTTTTATATTGGTTAGAAAATTACCATTTAGATGGATTGCGTTTGGATGCCGTCCATGCTATTTACGACTTTGGTGCGAAGCATATTTTAACAGAAATGGCGGAAGCTGTAGCTGAGTTAAAACAAAAAAAGGGTCGTCAACTGTATTTAATTGCCGAAAGCGACCTCAACGATCCCCGGATTATTCGTTCGCAAAAAGTAGGTGGATACGGTCTTGATGCTCAGTGGAGTGATGATTTTCACCATGCTTTACATACGGTAGTAACAGGTGAAAATAACGGTTATTACCAAGACTTTGGCGATTTAGAACAGTTAGCAAAAGCTTATCGTCAAGGCTTTGTTTATACTTGGAATTACTCCAAACACCGTCATAGATATCATGGAGAAGAACCTAGAGATTGCGTTCCGAGTCAGTTTGTAGTTTGCGCTCAAAACCACGATCAGATCGGGAATCGAATGTTAGGGGATAGACTTGCTGAGTTGATCTCCTTTGAAGGTTTGAAACTTACAGCAGCAGCGCTTTTACTTTCACCATACATTCCCATGTTATTTATGGGTGAAGAATATGGAGAAACAGCGCCATTTTTGTATTTTGTCAGTCATGGCGATCGCGATTTAATCGAAGCAGTGAGAAAAGGTAGAAAAGCTGAATTTGCTGCATTCCAGGAAATTGGGGGGAAAGAAGCACCAGATCCCCAAGCAGAAGAAACATTTAAAAAATCACGATTAAATTGGGATAAGCGTAATAGTGGTGAACACCGCATACTATGGTTGTTTCATCAAAAACTATTGCAAATGCGAAGAGAGATTCCTGCACTAGCAAACTTAGATTGGAATCAATTAGAAGTAACAGTACTTAAACCAGAAAAAATCCTCCGCATCCACAGACACCATCAAGACAGTAGAATTATGTGCTGGCTTAACTTTGGTTCGGAAGCTGTTAAAATTGCAGAAAATAACAAGAGTGGGATTTGGGAAAAAATACTTGATTCCAGTGCAGAAACTTGGGGAGGAACGGGGTCAAAATTACCAGAGAAAATCGAAGAAAACAGCAACCCAACGTTAATGATTAATCCCTACAGCGTTGTGGTTTACAGTAATTAAAGGTTAAAGGTCAAAGGTCAAAAGTTAAAGGTCAAAGGTTAAAGGTTAAAGGTCAAAGGTTAAAGGTTAAAAAATAACTGTCAACTGTCAACTGTCAACTATCAACTAACTCCTAACTCTCAATCCAAAATCTAAAATCTAAAATTCCCATGATGCAAATCCCTTTAGCAACATATCGAATTCAATTTACTCCTAACTTTGGTTTTATAGCAGCTTCATCGATTGCTTCGTATCTAGAAAACTTGGGTATTTCTCATTTATACGCTTCTCCAATTCTGACCTCAAGAAAAGGTAGTACACACGGTTATGATACAGTTAATCCTCGTGAAATTGACCCAGAATTAGGAGGTGTAGAAAAGTTTGAAGAATTAGTCGAACAGCTTCATTCTTTAAATATCTGCTGGGTTCAAGATATTGTACCCAATCACATGGCTTTTGATAGTCAAAATGAAATGCTGATGGATGTTTTGGAAAATGGAATAGATTCTAAATACAGAGATTTTTTTGATATTGACTGGAATCATCATTATACGGAAAACAATGGTAAAGTATTAGCGCCATTTTTAGGAAAATTTTGTGGTGATTGTCTCGAAAGCGGTGAATTGCAAATCCAGTACGAACAAAACGGTTTAAGTATTAACTATTATTCTCATAAATTTCCGATCCGCATAGAATCTTATAACCAAGTTCTTACTTATAATTTATCACGCTTGCAAGAAAAACTTGGTAGAGATAATCCTGCTTTTATTAAATTTTTGGGTGTTCTTTATACTTTAAAGTATATTCCATCCGGCGAAGAAGGAAGAGAACGAGAGATTCAAATCAACTTTGTCAAACGAATGTTATGGGAACTTTGGAATGATTCGGAACAAGTAAGAAAATATATCGAGGAAAATATTCGCATCTTTAATGGAGAAGTAGGTAAACCAGAGAGCTTTGATTTACTAGAAAATTTATTAATAGAGCAATTTTTTCGCCTTGCTTACTGGAAAGTGGGAAATGAAGAACTCAATTACAGACGCTTTTTTACTGTTAATGATTTGATATCCCTGCGAGTTGAAGACCAAGAAGTTTTTGATACTACTCACTCGTTGATTTTAAAATTAGTTGAAGAAGGAAAATTTGCTGGATTAAGAATAGACCATATCGATGGTTTGTATGACCCTGCACAATATATAGATAGATTACGCGAGAAAGTACCAGATGTTTATTTAATTGTCGAAAAAATTCTCGAACCACAAGAAGAATTACCAGTAACTTGGTCGATTCAAGGAACTACAGGATACGATTTTCTCAACCAAGTTAATGGTATTTTTTGCGCTCAGTTAAACGAACAAAAATTTGACGATATCTATCATCGTTTTATTGGCAAAGCTGCTTCTTGTGAAGAATTGATTGACCAGAACAAAAGATTAATTATTGAGAAACATTTAGCCGGAGATATTGATAATTTAGCTCATCTTTTCAAGAAAATATCTGGTAGATACCGTTATGCTAGCGATTTTACCATGTACGGTTTAAAAGCAGCTCTAGTGGAAATTTTGGCAGTATTTCCGATTTATCGCACATATATTAATAGTGGGGGAGCAAGTTCCGCTGATAAGGAATATATTGAGCAGGTAATGACTCAAGCGAAAAAGAATATTCCCAACTTCCTTAACGAACTTAGCTTTATTGAAAAATTCTTGCTATTGGAGTATGACGAAAATCTTACACAGGAAGATAGAGAAGAATGGTTGCGTTTTTTGATGAGATTGCAACAGTTTACCGGACCGCTTATGGCGAAAGGTGTGGAAGATACTGTACTGTATGTGTACAACAGGTTAGCTTCCCTTAATGAAGTTGGTTCTCACCCCACTCAATTTGGGGTATCTTTGGAAGAGTTTCATCATTACAATTCTCACCAAATTGCCAATTGGCCCCATACAATGAATACCACATCTACCCACGATACCAAACGCGGGGAAGATGTCAGAGCCAGAATCAACGTTTTATCAGAAATTCCCGACGAATGGGAGCAAAATCTGCAACAATGGCGCGAAATTAACGCACCATTAAAAGATTACGTCGGAGGAAGAGATGTACCGACTTTTAACGATGAATATTTGTTCTATCAAACCCTGCTCGGTGCTTTTCCTTTTAGTCAAGAAGAGTATCCCGCTTTTGTAGAGCGGATCAAGAAATATATAATCAAAGCAATTCGAGAAGCAAAAGTTCACACCGCATGGCTGAAAAATGATGCTGACTACGAAGATGGTTTTACCAACTTTGCCGAACGAGTTTTAAAGGATAGTGAAGATAATGAATTTTTACAAGCTTTTCGTCCTTTACAAGAAAAAATCCAGCATTACGGTATTCTTAATTCTCTTTCTCAAATATTATTAAAACTTACCGCACCTGGACTTCCTGATATTTACCAAGGAACAGAACTTTGGGATTTAAGTTTAGTAGACCCAGACAACCGTCGTCCGGTAGACTTTAAAAAAAGGGAAAAGTATCTAGAAGAAATTCAATCTCAAGGTGAAGCCCATTTACCCGATTATATTGCCCAATTGCTCGAAACTCCCGAAAATGGGAAAATCAAGCTGTTCTTAATTTACAAAACATTACAAGCACGTCGGAACTACTTAGATTTATTTCGACGTGGTACTTACGAAAAACTAACGGTAGTTGGAAGTTTAAAGAGTCATGTTGTAGGATTCAGTAGAGAATTAGGAAAACAAAAAATTATTGTAATTGCACCTCGTTTCTTTACTTCTTTAGTAGAAATGGGTAAATATCCGTTATCTGAACAAGTTTGGCAGGAAACTCGCATTGTTCCTCCTGCTGATTCAACTTCTATTTGGCAAGATGTGTTTACAGGACAACAAGTAGAAGGTGAAGATGCACTTTGGGTACGTGATATTTTACAACATTTCCCCGTCGCTTTGTTGGTTAATAAATAGTTGGCAGTTGACAGTTGACAGTTGACAGTTGTTTATTAGCAATCTTTAACCTTTGACCTTTAACCTTTGACCTTTAACCTTTAACCTTTAACCTTGTATTTTTCAAGTTGATAAATAATCAAAATCTATCCGAAAGATACAAGTAAATCATTCTAGAGGTTGTAAGGATTTTGGATTTATCACTTGTAAGCTTATTTTATGTTCAGTGATAGAATTTTGGTGTTTAAATTTATCAGCTTATCAGCAAAATTATCCGAAAAAATAGCTAATTTATCAAAACTGAACTTGCTTACTCATCTTTGTCTATGAAAAAATTGTCGTATCACTACTAAAGAAGGTTATCTGTTACCAACCAAAAACATCATGCGTAACCAAATAGAAGTACCGGATGACTTAATAAGAGCATCAGTACACAAGCAGAAAGAAGAAGAAAAAATACATGACGTTCTTCTTTTGTTGGAGAATTTGACATATAGAGAAGAAGCTTCAATCAAACTTATTATAGATTGTCTTTATGATATCGGTTCAGTTAATCTTATAGACCAAAGATTTCGTTCTCGTACTCTTAAAGGAAGTTTAAGATTAATTGCCAGATTATCCAAACCAGCATTTAAAATCATTGCATGGCGTTGGTATACTAGAAACTGTCCAAAATTAATTGCTAATTGGCTTCGTAAACAAGTTGCTTTTAAACCTGCAACTACAGTCAAACAAGCAGCAGAAATCGAAGCTGGATTAGAACCCGAATCTAAACATCTGAAAACAGATTCTATCATACAATTAGAAAACCAAAATCGTGAAGTAAAATATTTGCGATCGCAAGTCAAGACGCTTACAAGTCTTTTAGTTGGGTTGAGTGTAGTTTTTGGTGGTAGCGTGATTTGGTTTGGTTATTCTTTAGAGCGTTATAATTTGCGAACTGTAGAACAATTAGAAAACCGCATCAGAGTTATTGAAAGTAGTGCTGATGAACCATTAGTTACTGGTAAAGGGAATTAGGTTAGTTGTGAGTATAATTCGTACCCATAAAAAATGAGCGGTACAAGAACAAGTATGCTTTGTCACCATTAATTTAGATGTGCGCCGTAACCTTACATGGCGATCGCGACACCAGATGATCTTGGGTTAGACACGATTAACATAGATTATTGGTACCACCCCTAACTGTTGAATAAGTTTTAGGGAAACGAATGGTTCGGGAGAAATGATACTGGATTCAAATGCCGCATCAATGCTTATTTTAGACTATATTTTGTGTTTTCTGTCAATGCGTAAGTCCTAAAAAGGTATAATCGAGTAATTTGCTTAACCTGTCACGAATGGGTAAACCAGATCATGTTGGGTTAGACAAGATTAACATCGATTGTCGTTATAACTCAATCATTGTGTCGCAAATTCAGTAAATTCTCGCATATAAGGAGAGTGAAATGCTAACACAATATTTTCTTTCGGTACGCCTAATTCTAATAATTGTGTAGCAATTCCGGCTTCACTTCCATCATGTTGAATCCAGATTTTACCGTCTTTTATATCAATGTGAAGACTACATCCATGGGTACGACGATTATTACACCAACCTGTATGTAGTAATAAATAATGGTCACGTTCAGTATCTAAAATAGCTTGCTTCTCGATAATTCTCACAGAAGTCGGGTTTTTAGGAAAAATATCCGTACCACTCCCAAAATCTTCATCAAAACCCGACTTCTTACCCCACAAAAAATCAAGTTTTTACAACTTCTTGATAATTTAAGCAGTAATCGAAGTGCTGAACATTGAACTCACTTTAAGTACCCCTACAAAATTAATTTAACTTACTATTTAAGCCAATCTACAAATTATTAATAAACTAAACGTCTTTGACTTCCATCATCTGTAAATTGTTGTTCTCCAAAACCTATCACTTCCACAATGACTTTACGTTCTATGGGAGTCCATTTTCCTTTTCTTTCTCCAACTTCAACTATTACTTTACTTCCTTCTAAATCAACTCGATATTGTGTAGTACAATTTATTCCGTCACGATATGCAAAGGTATCTCCATCATCTTCATAAAGCGTAAATTCTCCTGTACCTGGTGCAACTAATAATCGCATTTCACTTATAGGTAATTCTTCCGCATATTGCATGACTGAAATTAAAGGAATAATTGCACCAGCCCGAATAAATAAAGGCATTTTTGCTAAAGGTGCATCAATCAGGATGTGTTGCGAACCTTGATAAGATTCTCTACTCCACCAATCATACCAAGTACCTTTAGGTAAATATACCATACGATTTTCTACTCCGGGTCGATAAATTGGTGCAGCCATTAAATGCGAACCAATTAATACTTGGTCGTATAATTCGTAGGTTTGAAAATCATTGGGATAATGGTAAAGTAAAGGACGTAAAATGGGTTCCCCTTGATTTGCTGCCTGCCAAAATAAAGTATAGAAATAAAACAACAATTGATAGCGTAATTCAATATATTTGCGACAAATATCTTCTACTTCCTGACCAAATTCCCAAGGTTCGTGACGCTTAGTTCCAATCATCGAATGACCACGCATCAAGGGATACAAAATTCCTACTTGCATCCAGCGAGCGAATAATTCTGGTGACGCATCTCCCGCAAATCCACCGATATCTGCACCCACAAAAGCCACACCGGATAATCCCAAATTACACAGCATCGGTAAAGACATTTCCAGATATTCCCACTTAGAGTGATTATCCCCCGTCCACACCGCCGAATAACGCTGTACTCCTGCAAAACCGGAACGAGTCAACACAAAAGAACGTTTATCGGAACGCAATTGCTGCAATCCTTGATAACAAGCACGAGCCATATTCATTCCGTATAAATTGTGGGTTTCCTTCCAAGTAGTTTTATCTTCCCCATCACCCGCAGGTGCATCCATCGCAAAAGTAATTTTATCACCTTCCAAATCTCCAAAAGGTCTGTCATTCATAGCTGGTTCGTTCATATCATTCCAAACACCAGCTACACCTGCATCAGTTAGATTATGCTGTAAATTACCCCACCATTCCCGCACTTCCCCACGCATAAAATCAGGGAAAACCGCTCTATCAGGCCATACATAACCGTGGAACACTTGACCATCTGCCCTACGGATGAAATAATCGTTTTCCAATCCTTCATCGCAGACTTGATAATCTGCCTCTGGGTCGAATTTTACACCGGGGTCGATGATTGTCACAACTTTAATTCCCTGTTGCTTTAAATCTTCGATCAACTCCTTCGGATTAGGAAATCGCTGTTTATTCCAAGTAAATACCCGGAAACCCTGCATATAATCGATATCTAAGTGAACCACATCACAAGGAATATGGCGATCGCGCAACTGCTTAACTAATTCCCTGACTTCAGTTTCCGAATCATAACTCCAACGACATTGATGATAACCCAAAGCCCAACGCGGTGGTAACGGCATTCTTCCGGTAAGCTGGGTATAGGTTTCGAGAATTGTTGCGGGTTCGGGACCATAAATAATGTAATAATCCAGTTCGCTATCTTGGGTTTTCAACTGCAAAGTATTTAATTGATCCCCACCAACATCAAACTGACTCCAAAAAGTAGTATTGAAAAACAAACCATAACCAACATTCGGACGCAAAGACATAAAAAACGGAATCGCTTGATACATCTGATCAGTCAACATCGTGTAATCCAAACAATCCGTAGTCCAATTAGTTAAACACTTGCCCCGCTGATTTAACAATCCTGAACGTTCACCAAAACCGTAAAATCTTTCTTGTGGAGTAATTTCCTTCCAATTAGAAATTTCACCTTGACGATAACCAATCCCCAAATCTGTATCATGAGCGAAAGGATTTCCAGCTTGATCAAAACACTTTATTAAACATGGATTTCGCTGCACGCAAACCTTGATTTTCTCAGTTTCAATAATTATTAATTCGTCAGTTTCTTGAATATCAAAATTGACAGTATCCCATTCTTGATCAGATAAATTGACCGCCCAAGAGCGTCTCGGTGTCAACTCCCCTGCGGGGGAAAAACGGACTCGAATTAAATTAGGAGAAAGGATAGTTAAAGTTAAACGAGAATTATTACCGCAATCAAAATGTATTCCTTGTGTGTAGCGTTGGAAGCTTTGTACAAAAGATATTGCATTCCAAGCTGGTTCGTTTTTAGGAAGTTGTCCGATGAATTCAGGCATGATAATAGGTGAGAGGTCAAAGGTCAAAGGTCAAAGGTTAGAGGTTAGAGGTTAGAGGTTAAAGGTTAAAAAGGGTGAGAAGTCGGGTTTCTTAAATAAACCCGACTTCTGGGGTTACAAGTGAAAATTTCGATGTTATGATGAGTGTTTTATCAATTTAAGAATATCAAAAATCAATTTAGTTTTAAACTTTTAAGATGAGTAATTTTTTATTAGTAGAAAGAACTTTTGAATTTGCTGTTAGAATTACTAAGCTATGCACTTATTTAGATACACAATTTGGAACACCTCGTTTGTTATCTTGTCAATTGTTTAGGTCTGGAACTTCTGTCGCTGCCAATCTAGAAGAATCACGGGCGGGTCAGAGTATAAAAGATTTCATTCATAAGCAAGAGATAGCACTTAAAGAAGCAAGAGAAACAAGATACTGGCTGAAACTATTGATTAAGTCAGAACTAATTGAACAACAAAAAGTCAAACCGCTTCTCGACGAATCCGACGAACTGATAAAAATTCTTGCAAAATCAATTATTACCAACAAGAAAAAATTACCAAATAAAGAAGATAAAATCAAATCAACATAAATTAAGATTTTAAAAAAACTATAGCAATCCTAAATCAGTTGTAAAAAATCAAGGTGATAAAAATGTAATGGGTGTAGTGCGAGCTTCTAGCTCGCACTACTTAAAATTTCACAAATCATTTACGACTGCTATATTAACCTCTAACCTCTAACCTTTAACCTTTAACCTTTAACCTAAAAAGGGCGTGTCAGCCAAAGCCAACACACCCTTACTTAATATTACCTAAATTGTTGCCATTAGCTCCTAACCTCTAACCTTTCACCTTTGACCTTTAACCTCTAACCTTTGACCTCTAACCTTT
>JAYKJL010000265.1:0-57900 GCA_035285725.1 Nostocales cyanobacterium 94392
CTTGCAGATAATCCAAACTGGGGAAGTATTTGGAAGTGCTTATCAGGATTAGTCTCAAAGGGCTAGTCAAACACGTAAGATTTGGTTCTTACAAGCCCCATCCCTCGGAGCGGGTGGGGTTATTGACGTTTTCTAATTTCTAATAAAAGCAATCGTTATATAATTAGGATTTGCTATTAGCGTAGCCAACGTTAGCTGTAAAAGTCTTTTCGTAAGGGTAGAGGGAACCTAAGTGCTAGATGCTGTTTCCTCCATTTTTTTTCGGAGGCTTAGCGGTCTCATGTCAGTCCAGACTTCTTTTATGTAATCTAAACACTCTTGTTTGAGTCCATTTTTTCCAGCATCTTTCCAACCAAGCGGATTATCACGCTCAGATGGCCAGATGGAATACTGTTCTTCATGATTAACTACAACTTTGTAAATTGTCGTGTCTTCCTTGTCATCTTGATACATAATTAACCTTTTGATATTTAACTATTAAGTGGTTAAGCAAAATTAAATATATATTGTCATTGCGAAGAACGAAGCAATCGCAAGAGTTTTAAGGTTTTTAGATGTATAATTAATTTTGCACTACTACTTACGTGAAGATAAAAAGAATTCAGCTATGCTGCTATGTTAGAGCGAGAAGCTGCCCTTCTGATAATCTTTGTACTAACTCGTTCATGGAAATGTCTCCTAATTAAAAATTATTTTTGGGAAGAACTTTCAGATGCTTGTACTTGTTGTACTGCTTCGTAAATAGGAATCTCAAATTCAAGAGTCTGATGACAAAACTCTTTCCACCCAGGTGTTACATTCTCAAAGATAATATTCTCGTCCTTGTAGATTCCATCTGTAACTACGTAGTTCTCTTGTAAATATAAAAAATCATCATCCGTTAATACTCTTTTAACTTCTACTTCCGTACCATCTATCTCTTGTTTTTCTTTTCTTGTATTTTCTGAATTTTCAGTCCATTGCTCAAATTGACGTAAATTTTTGATTAAGTATGCCTTGCAGTACTTTCCCATTGTTGCCATTTTTTTACCTCTTTTATAATTTATAAATAACAATTATCATTTTTTAATAAAAAATTCAATTACAAAGCTATTTTTTAATATAATTTATAATCTGTATTGTTCAAGTTTTAATTTTGCTAAATTCTTAAATTATAAAAAAGTTAAGACAAACTCTATTAACATAAGTAGGTAGGCACTAAAAAACAAAAGTATGTAACGAAACGTAAAGTTGCCCAAAAACCTCTTCCCTTCTGCCTCCTGCCCTCTGCCTTCTGCTTTGTCTCAACGATAAATATTTATGCCCACCTACTTAAATATAATATGTGCAAAAGATAGTCCATAGAAAGAATAAGTAGGTTGGCGTTGAAAATTGTAATTAGGGCATAAAGTCGGCAGTCGGCAGTGGGAATAAGGGTTTAAGGGTAGTTTACCTAACCGTTATATAGTTGTATTTTTTTCTGCCGAATTACTTAGCTCTTTTTGCTATTAGGACTTACGCAACCGGCACATTTTTCTTGTAGGGTGCTGTGACACTTCGCTTGATTATTAACGCAATAATGAGGTTGTACTGTCACGCACCAACCAGGGTTTTGTGACAATTGCGGCTATTCCTGGCTATATTGATCAGTTGTTTTAAGGCAATTTCAAGTAATAAAATATCCAACCGTCACGGTGGCGCTCCGCGCCACTGCCTACAAATTATTGGTTTGACCAATATATATGTAAAACGGTTGGGTATTTCATTGTTTGGATCTTTCTAACAGGATTTTTGCTATAAATTTTTGCCGTAGAAAATTAGTCTTTTGAAGGCTACTCGCTTAGCTTTTTACAACAAACAAAATAAGCTTTGCCTGGTCCCCATTCATGTATGTCAAAATCGCGTTCTGCATCATATTCTTTAACTTCTGTGAAACCCACGGTCTTTAAAGCCGAACGAATTTCGGTTCTAGAATAACATCTGCCAAGCAAATTAGTGTCTGTACGCTGCCAGCTACCATCTACCAGATTAAATATAGTAATGTGAGTTTGGCTGATTTTTTCTTCTCGGTCATAGCTCCTTTGAGCAGCCCAAGCATAATCGTCTTTTACATCCCCTTCCATGGAACCGTTCCACCAATCTGTTTCATACCGTTCTTCCATATTCAAATCAAATACGAATAGACCATTTGCTAGTAGTGATGTATACACATTTTGAAAGACATGAGTTAAATCTTCTAAGTTCATAAGATGGTTCAAGCTATCAGACGTTGAAATGACTCCATCAAAAGTAAAAGGCAAGTCAAAAAAGCGTGCGTCAGTAAGGATAAATTCTACACCTGGTGCATTTTCACGGGCGTAATTTAACATCCCTTCTGAAATGTCAATTCCAGTTACTTGATAACCTTTTGATTTGAGATATTGTGCTAATTGTCCTGTACCGCAGCCGAGATCGAGAATATGCGTTCCTTGAGGAATAAAGGGTAACAATAATTTCTCCACAGGAGGTAGTGCTAATTTAGTGGTGTGTGGACCTTTTTTTTCGTTATATATTCGTGCCCAAATATCATATGAATCGCGAGTGGTTGAAGGAAGCATTACAATTTATCCTTATTTTAAGTTTGTATGAAAAAGCAGAAGTGTCAATTGTGGTCTTTAAATCGATGTTTACAATCCAACAAAAAGGGTGTTTAGATAAAACAAAACTTTGACTAATTTTTTACAATAACAGGTAAAAAGCCTGCCTCTCGAAGTTCCCCGATACTTTCTTTTATTGCCCCAATTACATAACTAATATCTTCATTTGTGTGAGCGGTAGATAAATAACCACCTGCTCGAAGTAAATAAACCCCTTTGCTCAGTAGGCAATAGCGTAACAAGTCCATACTCTGTGAAGTACCAGAATTTTCCTCAGATGTAGAACTTTCCTCCGAAGCAAGACCGAAAAGCGAACCAAAATTAGCCATTCGTATAGGTAATTCTTCTTTTTCAAAGCAAACATTCAGTCTTGTGACAAACTCAGATGTGCGTTGATTTAATTGTTCCTGAAGGCTTTCTCCCTGAACCTTTAGGTATTTGAGAACAGCCCGTGCAGCTGCCATTGCTAAAGGATGTTTACAAAAAGTACCTGCAAAAAATGTTGTTTTAGCAGTTGGGTAAGAATCATCTCCATAATTCCACATACCACCATCGATGGCATCCATATAAGTCGCTTTACCAGCAATAATTCCAATGGGCATACCACCGCCAACAATCTTTCCATAGGTGGCTATATCGGCTTTAACTCCAAACCACGCTTGTGCACCACCAGGATGAATACGAAATCCAGTTACCATTTCGTCAAAAATCAATGCTATTCCTGCTTGTTCTGTTAATTGGCGCAATTGCTGAAGAAATATTTTGGGTTGTAAATCTGGCCGCGTCGTTGGCACTGGTACAACTAAAACAGCTGCTAATTCTTGTTCATGGGCTTGAATAATGCTGAGTGATTGGGGATTGCCATAATCTAGGACTAAAACGTCTTCTGCAATATTTGCCGGAATCCCTGGAGCTATTGGTACTGTGTGCAGATTTGAACCTATTTTCTCTAATTTGACTAAAGTTCCATCGGAATGACCGTGATAAGAATCTGAAAACAGCGCTATCTTATTTCTACCTGTGACTGTTCGTGCTAAACGTATCGCAGTCATGACTGCTTCTGTACCTGTATTGCTAAAGGTAACTCGCTCCATTCCTGTAAACTCGCAAATTAACTCTGCCACTTCACCCGCCATATCTGATTGTGGACCAAGTTGTATACCTTTTTCTAATTGCTCTTGTAAAACTTCTTTGATAAAAGGTGGATTATGCCCAAAGAGATTAACACCCAATCCCATCATCAGATCTATATATTCGTTACCATCCACATCCCATATCCTCGAACCTAGAGAACGTTTTGCCACAATAGGATAAAGTATTTCCTTAAATGGTAAATTAAAGCCTGCTGATACTCTATTATCAGCCAGAACCGGACGATATTGTTGTGTAAGGTGTTTTGATTTTGTTGTTTTTTGAATGTAAGCTGAAATAAATTTTTCCATATACTTGTGGGAAGTTTGGTTTGGTTTATCTTTGATATCGTTATTTTGCATTTTTGTGAACTAATAAGGCATTTACTGGGGAGGATCAAAAAAGCCGCTTTGAATCAAGTAAGAAAAATAAGTATTAAGTAACTTGGCATCTACTGGTGGACAAACTATAGAAGTATTTGCAAGTCCATCGGTTGTATTCTGACAATCTAACTTTAATTCTGTTGATTTAGAAGTTTGTTCTGAAGCATCTTCAGTGTTCGTACCAGCAAAAAAAGGTATTAGTGGGTACAGTGGATTGTCTAGAGAACTTTCAGAAGCGTTAAGAAGTTCTGTTTGCCATTGATTGTAAGCCATAGGCAGGAGGGAGTAGCCAAATTCACGTATCCATTTAAAAAGCTCAAAAGAGCCGATAGGTTGTTGATTGCTCAAATGAAAGATTTTATCAAGGGATTGTTTCTGCCTTGATAAATGAATTATGGCTTTGCTCACATAGTCTACTGGTGTCATGTCTACAGTAGTATCTACATTTGGCGCACACTTCATTTGTATAAAGCCTTTGAGCATTCTATACAAACGGTCGCTCCTGTTACAGACACCTGTTTTACTATGTCCCGATACACGCCCTAGCCTGTAAATAGAAACTGGAATACCTCGATTATGTGCAGTAGAAACTAACTTTTCGGCAACCCATTTAGTTTGAGCATAGCCACCAGAAGGGATTTGACTGTGACTAAAGTTATGCAATTCTTGAATTTTTTTTACTTGTGCATGCCCTTCGGAAGACAAAACACTTAATGTTGAGATGTAATGTACGGGCTTAACTTTAATTTGACTAGCTAATCTTAAAATTTCTTGCGTTCCCAAAACATTTGTGGCTTTCAGGGCAGAATATGAATAAACAAGATTAATTGCCGCAGCGTTGTGATAAATCACATCAATTTTCTGAGCCATCACTTTAAATTGTTGCTCAGAAAGACCTAATAATGGCTCAGACAAGTCTCCAATCACTGGAATGATACGGTTGCTTAAAGATTCATCCCAAATCAAATAAGATTCAAGATGTTTTTGCAGCTTTTTCTTCCCTGATTCAGTATTGGCAGCACGTACTAAGCAATAAATATTAGCATTAGTTTGTTGTAAAAGTTCATATAGTAAGAATGCTCCTACAAACCCTGTTGCTCCAGTCAAGAATATATGAGATGGCTGATTTGGATACTCAAAAGATGTTTCAGCACGAATTGTAGAATCTAGTACAGCTTCAGCATTTAAAACTTCAAGTGTGATTTTGCTTGTCGCCATAGAAGTTTCTGTTTGAGTAACAGATGGGATTGCACTTAAAACTGACGGATGTTCCTCAGTTTTAAAAGACTGACAATGAGCAATGATTTCCTGCAGCTGCTCCATGAAACTTTCAGCTAAACGCTCAATCGTAGCTCGGTGATGAATTGCCTTACTATATGTCCAATTTATCTGTAATTGACCCCCTGTGACAATCCCGGTAACATCAATTAAATAGCTTCGTTTAGACAGTAAGCTGCGTTCTGTTTCTGTAGATTCTTCGGCTCGTATAAATAGAGATGAATCTCCGAATAACTGGTCAGACTGACCCAAATAATTAAATCTAATTTCTGCTTTTGGTATGCAACCTTGTAAAGCCGCAGCTTCTTCACCACCGAGATAGCGCAGTAAACCATAGCCTATTCCACGATTCGGAATACTCCGAAGCTGAGTTTTGATAGCCTCTAAAGCAGATTCTATGCCATTTGTCTCCCTAATATCTAAGAATACCGGAAAAATAGTACTAAACCAACCTAAAGTTCGGGATAAGTCTACATCATCGAAGATTTCTTCCCTTCCATGACCTTCCAAATCAACCAACAGTGAACGTACACCAATCCACTTTTCAACAGCTTTTATCAACACTGTGAGTAAGACATCGTTAATTTGAGTTTGATAAGTTGCTGAAACTTTTTGTAATAAAGTTTGAGTTTCTTCTTGACTTAAAGTTACCGATATGCTTTCAGCTAAAGCAACAGTGTTATCACCATCAAAAAAGTCTACAGGTAACCTGACAGTTTGTCGAGGAATCTTGGTTAACCAGTAATTTAATTCTTGTGGTATTACTTGAGACTGAGTATATTCTTGGAGTCGTTGTGCCCAATGCTTGAATGAAGTAGTTTTGGGAGGCAGCACAATTGCTTCTCCTTGGCTAAGCTGTTGGTAAGCAGTTTGTAAGTCTTCCAACAAAACCCGCCAAGATATGCCATCGATGACCAAATGGTGAATAATAATTAATAAGCGTTGAGACTTACCAGTGCCTAAATCAAATAGAGCAACTCGTAACAAAGGACTATTATTTAGGTTCAGGCTGGTATGGAGTGTAGTGGCTGCATTTGAAATGGCTGACTTAAGCTCTCGTTCTGCCAGGGTTGATAAATCAAACAAAGTAAATGGTACAACCTCGTCAAACTCACTATTAACCTGCTGAGTGTCAGTTCCGTAGCAATTATAACGCAGGCGCAGAGCATCGTGATGCTTTAACAGTTGCTTTACTGCTTGTGCCAATAAGAGCGGTGAGAGAGCTTGTCGCACTTCGAGTAAAACTGCTTGATTCCAATGATGCATCTGGGGAAAATTCTGTTCAAAGAACCAACGTTGAATAGGGGTAAGAGGAACTGAACCTGTTACTAATCCTTGTTCAGCTTCAATCACTTTATTATTAACTGCGATCGCAGCTAGTCCAGCAATGGTTTGGTGTTCAAAAAACTGCTTGGGTGTTAGTTGCAAGCCAGCCTGATTAGCTTTGGCGATAATCTGCATACTGAGGATTGAATCTCCACCCAACTCAAAAAAGTTATGATAAATTCCAACAATTTCGAGTTTCAGAATCCTAGCCCAAATAGTAGCTAGTGTTTTCTCAGCAGTGGTACGAGGTGCAACAAAATTGTCTGCCAAATCAGATCGGCTATCGGGTGCTGGCAATCCCTGACGATTTACCTTACCATTGGGCAAAAGTGGCAGAGCTTTTAGCCGAATGAAGGTAGACGGAACCATATATGATGGCAATTTATCTTGTAAAAAGTCTCGTAGCTCGGCTGTTGTTGGGATAAATTGTTTTTCAGCCACTACATATGCTACCAGACATTTGTTACCTGGTGTATCCTCACGAGCTAGTACCACAGTTTCTCGAATATTAGAATGTCGTCTGAGTGCCGATTCAATTTCACCTAGCTCAATGCGAAAGCCGTGAATTTTGACTTGGTTATCAATCCGTCCGAGAAACTCAATATTGCCGTCTGGTAAATAGCGAGCTAAATCACCTGTTTTGTACAAGCGCTGACCAAAACCAATCTCTTGTGTTTCTCCAAAGGGATTAGAAATAAATTTTTCATTCGTTAGCTCGGGCCGGTTTAGGTAGCACCTAGCTACTCCCGCACCCCCAAGGTATAATTCTCCGGGTACGCCAATAGGCACTGGTTGTAATAAAGAATCCAAGATATAAATTTGAGTGTTAGCAATTGGACGACCCAGAGGAACATTACCAGAATAATCAATAGTTTCCTCAAGCTTAATTGGATAAGTTAATACGCCTACAGTGGCTTCTGTTGGTCCGTAATGGTTAAAGATAAGGCATTCAGGAGCTAATTGTTGTATTTGTTCAATTAACTTCCATGAACTTGCTTCACCACCAAGAATCAGTCGCTTTCTAGGTAAGATTTTTGCCGCGTCAGAAGATGTTAGTAAACCACTTAGATGAGAAGGGACAATCTTCAGACAGTCTATGGAATGACGATGAAAATAATCTGCTAAAACCTCAGGGTTAGAAGCATATTCTGGTGACACCAGGTAGAGGCATCCACCAGTACATAAGGCAGGAAAAATAACAGTGTTACCTAAATCAGCAGCAAATGTCGAAACGGTAGCAAATCTATTACATACCGAAAGGTTTAGTCTTTCTTTAATTGCATTTACATAGTTGACAAGTTGTTGATGTTCTACAGCAACTCCTTTGGGTTTGCCTGTAGAACCAGAAGTGAACAGTACGTAGACTAAATTTTTAGTTGTTACAAAATTGTTCGGTTTGCTAGTTCTCTCTTGAGCAATCACTTCCCAGTTTGTATCTAAGGATACTATCTGAGTTTTTAAATCTGGAATTTTCTTAACTAATGCCCCTTGTGTCAAAATTACAGGTACTTGAGCATCTTGCAATCGGTACGCTAAACCCTCTGGAGGTAGTGCTGGATCGAGAGGAAGATAGGCTCCACCTGCTTTGAGGATAGCCAGTAGAGCGATAACTATTTCAAGCGATCGCTCTAAGTAAACTCCTACTAAAACTTCTGGTTTAACTCCTTGGCTTTGTAGATAGTTAGCTAATTGATTGGCGCGTGTGTTTAACTCGTAGTAAGTTAGTTGTTGTTCTTCAAACACAACAGCAATTTTATCAGGTGTCTGTTCTGCTTGTTCCTCAAATATCTGGTGAATACACTTGTCTTGTGGGTATTGTTTTTGCGTGTTATTTAATTCAATTAACAGTTGTTGTCTTTGGCGATCGCCAAGAATATTTAGCCTCGCAATAGAACTTTCTGGATTTTGAATTGCACTTGCTAATAAATTTTGAAACTGTTCCGATAATGTTTTAATATCTTGCAGATTATATAACTTTGAATCAAAATAAAACTGGGCAATTAAATTATCAGATTGAAGAAGGCAAGTTAATTTAATTTTAAATTTATCAATACAAGAGTACTGATTGTATAAAGAAAAGGATAGATTCCCAGCAGATAATTCCGGATATTCTTCAAATTCAAAACTAATTGGACAAAAAGACTGTGAGTTTACAGTTTCTTGCCAAATAAAATATTCTTGCCATTCATAGGCATTATTTACTAATTTATGTACTTTTTTTAATATTTCGCTAAATTTAAATTCTGCTTCTAAATGATAAAAATGCGGTAAATGTTTGGATAAAAGTCCTAAAGCTTGATTTAATTCTTCGTATTTTCTACCATCGCCAGTAATACCAATAAATATATCCGATTGTCTAGTAATTTTCCAAAGTAATATCAACCAACAAGCTAGTAGAAAATCAGAGTTGTTAACCTTGTATATCTTAGTGATTGATTCTATCTGTTTGATAAAATCATTACCGATATTTAAAGAAAGATATTCAGGTTGAAATGGTGAAATTGCAATTTGTTTATTTTCAAACCAAAGTTTTACATTATCAATCAAACTTACATCTTGCTTACGCCAATATTCTTTACCTAATTCTGACTCTTTTGACTCTAAAAGTTCATTTTGCCATTGTGCAATATCGGCATATTGCATTGGTTCATCAAGAATATGTTTATCTCCTAAGCAAGCTACATATGAACTACTAATTTTCTTGAGTAAAACTTTGAGAGTAAAGGTATCCGCAATTAATGCAGATAAACTTAACATTAATATATATTTTGTCGGAGATAAAGTAATGATATATATCTGTAAAGGTAAGTCTTTTTCTAATTGAAAAGGTCTTCCTTTCAATTCAGCAAATAGAGACTCAATTTTATTTTCTTGTTCTTCTTGAGGCAAACCAATAAAATTAAATTCGTTAATGTATTTGTTGATACAAATATCAGAAGTCTCAGCTATCACTTGTAATGGTACTGTCATCCCAGGAAGGCAATGAAAATTAGTCCGAAGAATCTCATACTGATTGATAACATTCTTCAATACAGTTTTTAAAACATCGATATTTAAATTACCTGTGATTGTAATTGCACACTGAACACGATAAGGTAATTGGCTCTCATTTTGTTGTAAAAGCCACAAATGCTTTTGATGGGGAGATAATTTAAACCCTTCTAGTTGTTCTTTTTGCATATTAAATACCACCATTATATTAACAATAAACTTCTTGATGACTATTTTATTTAGCCATTACTAATACAAATTGATATTCATATTAAAATGAAATTATTTGATGTATACAGGACTTACGCAACTGAAATTTGTCATTGCGACCAGAGGGAAGCAATCGCAAGGTTTATGCGATTACTTCGCTATCGCTCGTAATGACGCAATTACGTTGCTTTTGTGTAATTACTGGTATATGGTTTGTTACTTTTTATCATTAATTCCGAATTATTTTCCGCTTAGTCATCTTTAATTTATGGCGTTCTACGGTTTGAAGTTCTTGTTGTTGTATCCTCTGTTGTTCTTCATCAATTTGAGTTAATATTGTCGCAATTTCATGTAATGTTGTATCTGGCTGTACGACAACATGATGTACAACTATCTTAAAATGTTCAATTAACCGAGAAATACTAGCCTCGTGAAATAAGTTAGTTTTATACTCGAATACACCATTAAGCCCTTCTGAACTTTCCCAAATTGCGAGAAGCAAATCATGTCGCACGCTTCTACTTTCAATCTCAAAGGTTGTGAGGGTTAAACCGGGTAATTTCAACTCTGGCATTGGAGTATTTTGGAGTACAAACCATGCTTGGTATAGTGGATTATGATTTAAATTTCTTTCTGGTTGTAATTCTTCTACGAGTTTTTCAAAAGGTAAGTCTTGGTGAGCATAGGCTTCTAAAGTGACTTGACGCGATCGCATTAATAACTCCCGGAAAGTGGGATTACCAGATAAGTCGATGCGTAGCACCAAAGTATTAATAAAAAATCCAATTAATTTTTCAATCTCAACTCGATTGCGGTTGGCAATAGGTGAACCAACTCGGATGTCTTCATTGCCTGTAAAGCAATGGAGCGACACTTGGAAAACCGCCAGCAGTGTCATGAATAGAGTTACCCCTTCTTGACGATTAAGCAAATTAATTGCTTCAGTTAGGTCTTTAGACAATGTAAATGATTGGTTTGCACCCTGGCTATTTTCAACCTTTGAAGGGTTTGGTGGCTTAGGGAATGTTAACCGAGGATGGGTATTACCTAGTTGTTGTTTCCAATAATCGAGCTGGGTTTGTAATACTTTCCCTTGTAACCATTGGCGCTGCCAAACAGCAAAATCTGCATACTGAATACTTAATTTAGAAAGGGGAGAAGGGTTTCCAGCGCAGAAAGCTGGGTATAGGGCTGCTAATTCTTGAATTAATACCCCTGTTGACCAAGCATCAGAGACGATATGATGCATTGTCAGTAGTACAATGTGTTCTTGCTCCCCAAGACGGAATAGTTTTAATCTTATTAGATTGTCGCTGGCTAGATCAAAGGGTTGTTGGGCTTCTTGTCGAGCTTGTTCTTTAATTTCAGCTTCTTGTTGATTTGTTGGGAACTCGCTAATATCTAATATTGGTAATGTTAAGAGCAAATCTTCCGAGATGACAGCTACTGCTTGTCCTTCTAAGGTTTGGAAATTGGTTCTGAGCGCTTCATGACGGCGGACAATTTCGTTGAAGCTTTGTTCTAATGCGTTGTGATTTAATTCTCCTTGTAGTCTAACAGCCGCAGGAATATTGTAGGAGGAACTGTTTGGCTCTAGCTGAGTTAGGAACCATAACCTTTGCTGGGCAAATGATAGTGGTAATTCTGTCCCTGGATCAATCCGTTTTATGGGTGGTAATTCAAATTCTAAATCAGTATGCTTGGCTTTTTCAATTTCTTCTGCTAGCTCTGCTATAGTTGGCTTTTCAAATAAATAACGTAAAGGAAGTTCTACCCCAAATACTTGCCTGATTTGAGACATTACACAAGTCGCAATTAATGAATCTCCTCCTAATTCAAAGAAATTATCATCAATTCCTACCTCTGTTATACCAAGAACTTGTTGCCAAATTTTTGCAATTTTTTGCTCAATTTGATTTCTTGGAGGAACGTATACTGTGTGTAAATTTGGTCTTTGGTGTTTTGTCAAAAAATCTTCGTTATTTGAGAATTTCCTAGTTTGTAAAGACTCAAGTTTTATCCATTGCTCAATTCTAGTTTGCAAATCTCCAGTGGAAACAATAACTTGAGGAACTTCATATAGGGATAATAGACGTGCAAATGAATCTATACCAGCCTTTGATGTCATAGAATATTTAGAAAATGTTTCCATAACACCTGTATTGCGCTGGTTTTGTTCGATTCCCCAATCATCCCAATTAACACTACTCCAAGGACAAGAGTTTTTTTGATTGTAGTTGTGAACAAAAGCATCCATAAATATGTTTGCTGCGGAATAGGAGATAAATCCTAAACCTCCTAACACGGATGCTAACGACGATGTTAATTGACAAAAGTCTAGCTCTTGTCCTCGTATGACTTTTTCTAATACAAATAGTCCATAAACTTTGGGGTGAAATTGCGACTGTGCTTCGGCTTTGGAAGTTTCTGTAATAGCGCAATGTGCATCCTTGGTATTTCCTGCTGCATGAATAACACCATTGATGTTACCAAACTTCTGATTCGCGATCGCAATAGACTCGTGCATTTGTTGTTCATTTGCCACGTCAGCACTGATAACTAATACCTCACCACCGAAAGCTTCAATTTCTTGTACTTTACGAATCTTACAGCTAATATTATCTTCTCGGTTGTGAGTTTCTAGCCATTGAAACCATTGGTGTTTTTCAGGAAGACCTTTTCGTCCTATTAGAATCAATTTTGCCTGTACAGTACGAGCCAAATATTCTGCCAATACTAAACCAACATTACCAAGTCCACCAGTGATTAAGTAAACTCCTTTTTCCCTTAACCTAGTTTTACCAGCAAAGTTTTTATCTAAATGGATAGGCTCGTATGTTTGAACCCAACGATGATTTCCGCGATAACTAATTACATTATCATTTGGCTGTGTTTTAAATTCGGCAAGCAGGTAATCAATATGCTTTTGCGATGATTTATATCCTGAATCTTCTAGCACGATATCAAAGCAATAGCAGCTAATATTGGGATATTCCTGGGGAATTACTTTGCAAGGACTTAATACGGTTACTTTCTCAGGATATAAATTTTCCGAACCAGTTATATCATGTACATTACTGGTAATAACCATCAGTTTAATTGGCTCAATGATATTTTGCTGTCCTAAAGCCTGTGCTAAAAACAGCAAACTATAAAAACCGAGATTTTGACAATCTTCAAAAAATTGATACCGTAATTCTAATTGAGCTTTTTTATCTTGCTTTTGACTAGATAAAGCATCGTTGGGAGTTACACTCCAAAAATGGGCAATTCCTTGTGGTATCCAATTCTGTTCTTGCAGTGCTTGCAGCAAGGTATCATAATTATCCCTTTGCTGGGGATTAATTGTGTATGTATAATCATTGATTTTCGCAAAACTACCTGCTATTTTAACGACAATTACATCCTGGTTCTGTTGCTTGAGTCTTTGGGCAACCTCTGCTCCGACTCCATAGGTATCAGCAAACACCAACCAACATAACTTGTCTTTCAAGAATTTTTCTTTTTGAAAAAGCTCAAGCGGTGTAGATTCTTTCCAGCGAGGAACATAGAACCAATCAGCAATATCTGGCTTCTTACCTGAACTTGCCTCAGACATCTTTGCTAAAGTAGCATTTCTATTTACCTCAATCCAGTAACGTTTTCGTTCAAAAGGATAGGTTGGCAAAGGAATGCGATGACGATGCTCATTAATGTAAAAACCTGACCAATCTACTTTCACCCCAAATAGCCATAGCTTACCTAAACTATTAAGTAAAAATGCTACATCAGATTGTTGCTCCCGAGGATGGCGTATCGAGGTCAGCACTAAGTATTCTTCTTTTTGATGTTGTTTTACAAAAGTGCTTAATGTTCTTCCTGGTCCGACTTCCAAGAATAATCTGTCTGGTGTTTTACTTAGCTCAACAATTCCTTCACAAAAACGTACAGGCTGTCTTAGATGTTTTGCCCAATAATTGGGGTCTGTGGCTTGGACTGCTTTGATCCAAGTACCACTGACGTTGGATACAAAAGGAATTTTCGGTGGATTTAGTTTAACCTGTTGTAGAAATTGGACAAAAGTGTCAATGATGGGTTCCATCATTTGAGAATGAAAGGCATGGGAAGTATGCAAACGCCTACAATTTACATTTACTTGTTGTAGTTCCTGTTGCAATTGGTCTATCGCTTCTGTGGTACCGGATACCACGCAAGAAGAAGGTGTATTGCTCGCAGCTAGAAAGATTTCTTTTTCTAGGAATTGCTGTACTTCTGTTTGCGGAAGAGCAATTGAGAGCATAGCACCCCCAGGCAACTGCTGCATGAGCTTCCCTCGTGTTGCCACGATTGTCAATGCATCTTCTAAAGAGAAGACTCCAGCCAAAGTTGCAGCGACATATTCTCCTATACTGTGACCAATCATCATCTCTGGGTATACACCCCATGTCATCCACAACTTGGCTAAAGCATACTCAATTACAAATAGTGCTGGTTGAGTAATTGCTGTTTGTTGCAATTTTTGCGTCGCTTCTTGAGCTTTTTCTTCCCTGGGATAGAGAATTGTACGTAAGTCTAATTCCAGATGAGGTTTGAGCAATTCGCAGCAGTAATTAATTTGTTCTCTAAATACAGTTTCGTTCTCGTATAATTCCCGACCCATATTGACATATTGCGAACCTTGTCCGGAAAACATAAATACAATCGGGCGGTTACAAGCTTCTTGATAAGAGGTGAAACTTGTTTGATCGTCTCGCAATGCATTGATAGCGTCTTCTTGATTTTGGCAAACTACCATGCGACGATGATTCAAATTCCATCGACCTACTTGCAAGGTATGAGCGACATCAGCAAGATTTGAATCTGGGTGTTTCAAGAGGTAATCAGTCAGACTTTCTGTTACATTTTCTAGTGCTGTATTTGTCTTGGCTGAAAGTAATAACAACTGCCAAGGTCGAGAAGAACTAGAAGGTTTAACTAACGGAGCCTCTTCCAAAATCACATGGGCATTTGTCCCACCAAAGCCAAAGGAACTAACACCCGCACGACGAGGAATACCATTAGTTCTCCACTCACTCAATTTATTATTAACGTAAAAGGGACTATTGGCAAAATCTATCTGGGGCGATGGTTCTTCAAAGTTCAAACTAGGGGGAATTTGTTGATGTTTGAGTGCTAGTACAGTTTTAATCAAACCTGCTACTCCAGCAGCGGAATCTAAATGGCCAATATTGGTTTTTACAGAACCAATGCGACAAAATCCCTTTTCCTGAGTTTTTGCGCGAAAAGCTTGCGTTAATGCAGAGATTTCAATTGGGTCACCCAGGGTAGTGCCGGTTCCATGGGCTTCAATGTAGCTAATGGTATCGGGTTCGACTTCGGCCATAACCTGAGCTGCTCTAATCACCTTCGCTTGGCCATTTACGCTGGGTGCCGTGTAGCTAACTTTATCCGAACCATCGTTATTGATGGCAGAACCTTTGATAACAGCGTGGATACAGTCCCCATCTGCTATGGCTTCTTCTAAGCGTTTGAGAACTACAAGGCCCAAACCCCTTCCTCTTACGGTTCCCCTTGCTTTAACATCAAAAGCATGGCAATGCCCATCAGGAGATTCAATTCCTCCCTCTTGATATAAATAACCATCTGCTGTTGAGATTGATACTCCTCCTGCTAAAGCAATATTACATTCACCACTGAGTAAACTCTGGCAAGCTAAATGTATGGCAACTAATGAACTAGAGCAGGTGGTTTGAACTGCATAACTCGGTCCTTGTAAGTTTAATTTATAAGAAGTAAGTGTGGTGACATAACTGGGAGAAATTCCTTTTTCTATTTGCTTATCACCGACAGAGGCTAGAAACTCGTAATTTGAATAAATATTAAGTAGATAACTACCAAAACCTGTACCAGCATAGACTCCAATAGGTTTTTTATAGACTTCAGAACTATAACCTGCATCTTCAAGCGCTTTCCATGAATGCTCCAAGAAAAAACGCATTGAAGGGTCCATAACTTCAGCTTCTCTGGGACTAATATCAAAGAATGAAGCATCAAACAGGTCTATATCTTTGACTACACCCTGTGCTTTAACATAATTTGGGTTATTAAATAAGGCAGCATCTACACCTAAATCTTTTAACTCTTGGTCGGTAAATCTATGTATTGATTCTATTCCGTCTCGAAGATTATGCCAAAATTCCTCAATATTTTTAGCTCCTGGAAAACAGCCACTCATGCCAATAATAGCTATTTCTAAACCAGTTTGATAGTTTGAATCTACTATATTTTTCATAATCAATGTTAATTGTTAACAATTAAATAATAATTTTTAAATATTATGTTGCTGATTTCGTAAAAACCGTTGTTTTAATCGGGCTTTACCAACTTCTAATTCTTCATTTAATTCATCGCTTTGATTGGCAAAACTATCTTCTTCTTGATTTAAATATCGGGATATGGAACTGATTGTAGGATATTTAAACAGGTCAGTCATTGCTAAATTCTCTGAGAAAAGTTCCTGCAATTTACTGTAAACCTGAAGCACATTTAAGGAATGACCACCAAGGTCAAAAAAGTTATCTTGAATGCCGACTTTTTCAAGATTAAGTACTTTCTGCCAAATATCAGCAACTTTACGCTCTATCTCATTTCGCGGTGATACGTAAGTTGTATCAAGTTCCGGGCGAAGATTATCTGGCTTGGGTAAAGCTTTGCGGTCTACCTTTCCGCTGGGTGCTAGCGGTAGATTGTCCAGCATTACAAAAAAAGAAGGAATCATATGGTCGGGTAATTTTTCCTTCAAAAAGCTACGCAGTTCGTTAATACTAGGAACTTCTTCGGTGGACGGAACTATATAAGCAACTAATTGTAGATTATCCCCTTCCTCCTGATAAACTACAACTACATTTTCGCGTACATTTGGGTGCTGAACTAAAAATGTTTCGATTTCTCCAAGTTCAACCCGAAAACCCCGAATTTTTACTTGATGATCAATACGTCCAAGGAATTCCATATTTCCATTACTAAGCCATCTTCCTAAATCTCCAGTTTTATAAATCAAATCTTGCCGATTTTTTGGTAAGTTCTTCCTTCCATCTGTAAACGGGTTTGGGACAAAACTTTTTTTAGTTTTTTGTTCATTGTTCCAGTAACCAGCACCCACACCGATTCCCGATACACAAATCTCTCCAGGAGCGCCAATCGGTAACAATTTCATCTCCTCATCAAGAATGTAGAGATTTAAGTTTGCTAATGGTTTACCAATTGGAACTGTTCGTTGGTTTTCACCAAACGGCTTGTCAACAATAAACTGAGCGATATCATCAGCAGCCTCGCTAGGACCATAAGCATTCGCAATTCTGATATGGGGGTATATCTCAAGCCACTTGTTTACCCATTGAACCGATACAGATTCACCCGATAACATCATCCATTTTAAATCGGGTAATTCTCTTCCATGGTTTGGCAATTGGGAAATATATTCAAGTAAACTCCCAAATAATGCTGGTACTAATTCAACAACTGTTATTTTTGCTGTTTTTAGTGCTTGAAATAATTTTTGGGGAATAGCAACAGTTTCAATATCTACAATTACCGTTTTCCCACCGATTAAAAGTGGAGCTAAAAATTGCCATACGGAAATATCTGTTGAAGCAGGAGCGCTTTGCAGAAAACAAAATTCAGACGTTAATTCCAACTCCTCATACTGAGCATAAATATGATTAATTGCACCATCATGTCTCACTATTGCTCCCTTGGGTAGTCCTGTGGAACCAGAGGTATAAATAATGTAAGCTGGATCGACTGCTTCGTTGACTGGTTCTAAGTTATCTTTAGGAAGATTGCTAAAATCAAATTCATCATATATTGCTAATTTATGCTGAGAAAATTGTTTATCTTTCGCAATACACTCATCGAAACAAATAATTGTTTTTAATGAAGAACAATTTGTTTTTAATTCTAAATTATTTAATAAAGAAACATCAGTCAAAACAAATCTGACTTCGCTATTAGATAGCATATATTCAATTCTATTAGACGGGTAAGTACTATCAATAGGTACGTAGGCTCCGCCAGCTTTATGTATTCCCAGAATACCAACAATAAAATTGATATCCCGGTCTTTGAAAATACCTACAAAGTCTCCTTTACAGACTCCCAATTTTCGCAGTAATCTAGCTAATTTATTGGCTTTTTCGTTTAACTCTGTATAGGTTAATTTTTTATTTTGATGAATTACAGCTATCTGGTTAGGTACTTTTTCTACTTGTTGCTCAAATAAATTATTAATTGTTTTTTTAATGGGATAGTCTTTAATTTTACTATTATATTGTTTTAGTAGTTTATGTTTATCGGGGTCATTGAGAAAATCAATATCTGATATTTTAATATCAAGATTATTGATAATCCTCTGAATTACATTCATGTAATAATGACTCATTAATTTAATATTTTCATCATTAAAAATAAGTGGATTATACTTGATGGAACCACGAATAGTATCATTTTCAACAATAAAATAAATAGTAATATCATTATTAAGTTTTGTGAGGTTAGTTTGACTATGAATATTTCCTAATAAGACGACTATATCAAAAATTGGGCAGCGATTCTGGCTTTGAGGTAAATTTAATAATTTAATTAATTCATCAAAACAATAATCCTGATGGCTGTAAGCTTCAATTACACTATCTCTTACTTGAATAAAATAATTTTGAAATGTAATTTTATCATTTAGCTGAGTACGTAAGGGAATAACTTTATGATCATTTAAATAATCTAGATTTATGTTATCTATTTTTTTATAAGTTGGTATTCCGACGATAAGGTCATTATTCCGAGCGTACTTTTGCAGTAGTATCTTGAATCCTGATAAAAGTACTAAGTATATCCCAAAGTAAGAACCTTTAGTTATCTTAATAATTGCTTGAGATAAGTCTAATGGTAACTCAAAACAATGGCTTTTCTTTTTTTCTGTACGTTGTACAGGTCTAAGATAATCTAGTATAAGATTTGTTTCTGGTAATTCTCCCGAAAGTTTATTTAACCAGTAGATTTTTTGAGAAAATAACTCTTGCGGTTCTAATGTTTTAATCATCCTTTTGACCTAATTTAAATTAGCTATTCTAGCAAGCCCTATGTACAGCGATACAAGTATTTACAGTTTTTGAGCAAAAACTAATTTTAGGGTGCGTGACGAAACAAAGATTAACTGTATCAATCAATTATGATATATCAGGTCGCGACCAGCGACAATGTTCAAAATTTTCTTACAAGCATTCATCAAAAGCTGATTTAATAATTGAACAACCTTTTTGTAGCGTAGACATATCAATTACCAAAGGAGGCAAAATTTTAATTACCGTACTATTTCTACCTGCTATTTCAACTATTAAACCTTTTTCAAAACAACGTGAAGTGATACTTTTGGCTAAACTTTTACCGCCAATATTTTTAACATCAATACCCCAAATCATACCAATTCCACGTATTGCTATCTTATCACTAATCGGTGCGATTTGTTGAGCTAGATAAGTTTTCAAAAAAAGCTCTTTTTCTTTGACATCCTGCTCGATATTAATATTTCCTTGATACTCAAGAGCCGCTGTTGCTCCTATAAATGCTAATTGATTACCCCGAAAAGTACCATTATGCTCACCCGGTTCCCATATATCCAATTCAGACTTAATCAATAATAACGACATTGGAAACCCATAGCCACTAATAGATTTAGAAAGTGTCACCATATCGGGAACAATATTTGCTCTTTCAAAAGAAAAGAAAGACCCCGTTCTATTACAACCTACCTGAATATCGTCGCAGATTAATAAAATATCATTCTCGTCACACAACTTTCTTAGTCTTTGCATCCACTTTAGAGGAGCAACAATAACTCCACCTTCAGCTTGCACTGTTTCAAAGATTATTGCTGCTGGTTTTTCAATTCCAGAGTTAACATCATTTAAAACTGACTCCATGTATTGTATTGTGTCAAAAGTTTCCATGAATCCATAGGGATAAGGCATAAATGTGACATTATTTAATGTTCCAATTGTTCCCGCTCTGACTCCGGTATTACCAGTAATTGATAAGCTGCCTAAAGTCATGCCATGATATGCTCCCATAAAGGAGAATATGCCTGTTCTTTGTTTTACTTTTCTCGCTAACTTTAAAGCTGCTTCAACTGCATTTGTTCCTGTTGGACCGCAAAACTGGACACGGTAATCTAATTGTTTTGGACTAAGTACTACTTCATTAAACTGAGCTAAAAACTTCTCCTTCGCTGAGGTATACATATCTAAGCCGTGGGCTATTCCATCAGCATTTAAATAGGACATAATCTTTTGTTTTATATAGTCATGATTATGTCCATAATTTAAGGCACCTGCTCCTGCAAAAAAATCTATGTATTCTTTGCCTGATTCATCATAAATAATAGAACCTTTTGCCCTATGGAATATAGCAGGGAAACTACGACAATAGCTTCTAACATTTGATTCACATTTTTCAAAAATATTCATGGAATTACTCGCTTTATATTGTAATAAAGTACTCTCAAGATTATTTAAGCATTTCTTTAATCAACATAATTAAGATAGGTTTTATCAAATTTAAAAATTATGTTGCTTTGCCTTCCTAATTTGTAAAAGCTCCAGCCCTGATGTTTCCTTTTCTAAAATTGAAGTAATCTGCTGCTGTTTTGGCGTTAAAAAAGATAATTGCTTAAGTTTCACTTTAGGATTATCTGCCATCCCTTGTAGCAATATTTCAAAATCTTTAAGTATTCCTGTAATTGTTGAGGTATCAAAGCGTTGACCATTGTAATTAATTCCAATCACTAATTGTGAACCTGGATACCCAATTATATTTAAGGTATAGTTCGTTTTGTAAAAGCCATTAAAGTTGAGGATTTCTAAATCATCTTCACCGCTTTGTTCAATCTGTACTTCTGGGTAGTTCTCAAAAACGACGATGCTTTCAAATAAAGTTTGGTTTCGGGGTACTTTACTCCACCCTTGAATCTCTACTAGGGGGCTATATTCATACTGTCGCATTTCAATTTGTTGTTTCTGAAGTTGCTTCAGCCAAGCCAAAAGAAACTGGTCTGGCTCTATCTGAATACAAACTGGGAGGGTGTTAATAAATACACCTACCATCGACTCAACTCCCGTTAAATCTACTGGACGACCAGAAACACCACAGCCATAGACTACTTGCTTTTGACAAGTGTAACGACTTAGAAGTATAGCCCAAGCTCCCTGAAATATTGTATTTATAGTCAGTTCATGCTGCCGTGCTATAGATTGTAATCTAGCAGTAGTTGCTACTGAGAGTCTCATTTGTTGCTCATCGTATTTTTCCTCCTGTCCAGATAAGTTTTTTACTTCAATATAGGTTAAAGGTGTAGATGCTTGTACTGACTCTAGCAATTTTCGCCAAAATGACTCAGCTTTAGATAGATCCTGCTTTCGTAACCAAGCGATGTAGTCCTTGAAAGGACGAGTGGGGGGTAAGGAAACATCTTTACCTTGACAATGAGCTTTATATTGTTTAAAAACTTCTTCTATGAGAATTGGTGCTGACCAACCATCCAAAATGAGATGATGTTTGCTCCAAACGATTTGGTAAATATCCTCTGCTAAGCGAATGACAGTTAAGCGCATTAATGGAGCTTGAGATAAGTCAAACCCACGTTGACGATCGCTCAAAAGAAAAGATTTTAAAAGCTCCGAGTGTTGTTCATTATCTTTGTCTCGCCAATCTTGGAACTCAAATGGTACTGTGACTTTTTGATGCACAACTTGTAGAGGTTTGTCAATCTCTTGCCAATAGAAACTAGTACGCAAAATTGTATATCTAGTTGCTATTTCTTGCCAAGCTTGTTCAAAAGCGCCAACGTTCAGATTGCCACGCACTGTATAGCTAAAATGAATAAAATAAAGCCCTAATTCAGGAGTATATAAACTATGGAATAAAATGCCTTTCTGAACGGGTGAGAGTTCGTAGATATCTTGGATGTTTTCTGTTTTCATTGGTTTTAATTCTCACTCCCTCGATTAATTTTTGCTAGGAACTGCTCTAGGTCATTTTGGCTCAAGTTGGCTTCTGGAAAATCAGAAGATGTAAAACTAAAAGATGTACCAGATTGACAATCGTTTATTAGCGATCGCAACATTTTGATAAACTCGTTAGCTAGCTGCTCAATTGTGCTTCTTTGATGTATTTTGTTGCTGTAAGTCCATTCCAATTGCAGTTGACCGACTAGTACAAACCCATTAATGTCTAAAACATATCGCCGATTACTTTGCAAACTACGACTGTCACCAACAGATTGATTACTAAGTTTAAACAATGATGATTCAGGTAATATTTGGTCAAACTGACCGAGATAGTTAAATCGCACCTCGGCTTGAGGAAGGGTTTGCAGATTTGTGACAACTTCAGAGTTTTGGCTCACATAGCGCAACAACCCATAGCCAATACCTCGATTTGGGATACTCCGGAGTTGTTCTTTGATAGCTTTGAGTGCTTCTACTGGTTGGGAAATCTTTTCTAAGGTTAGCAGTACAGGGAAAATAGTTGTAAACCACCCAACCGTGCGTGTGAGGTTAATGTCGTTGTCGATAGACTCTCTTCCGTGTCCTTCCAAATCGACAAGTAAAGAGTATCCACCTGTCCATTCAGTAAAGGCTAGCGCTAAAGCGGTTAACAATATATCATTTATTTGAGTATGATAGGTCGCAGGTACATCCTGCAATAAAGCCTTAGTTTCTTCTACACTTAGAGATACTGAAACTGTATCAGTATATTTTTCGATGTTTGTACCATCCGGATAATCAACCGGCAGGCGTGAAATATCCTGAAAAGAACCTTTTAACCAGTAGTCTAGTTCTTGCTGAAGCTGAGATGACTGTGCATAATCTTGTAAAAATTCCGACCAATCTTTGAAAGAAGTTGTTTTCAAAGGCAACTGTATTGCTTGTTTTTGACTAAGTTGTTGATAAATCTGCTCGAGATCTTCTAGCAAAATTCGCCAAGAAACACCATCAACTGCCAAATGATGAATTACCAATAGCAGCCGTTTCCCCTGTTCCCCTAAGTCAAACAAAGCGAAGCGCATCAGCAAACCTTCTGCTAAATTTAGGTTTGCTTGTAACTCAGTGGCTGTTGTTTCCAGTGCAGTCTCTTGTGGTTCTACGGGTAATATTGATAAATCTTTATATAAAATACTAACTTTTGCTACTTCTTCTGGTCCACCGTTAATTTGTTGCCAACCAGATTCTTGAGGAATAAACCGCAGACGCAGAGCATCATGGTGTTGCTGTAAATACTGCACTGATTGCTCTAAGAGAGCCAAGTCAATTTCTGATGAGACTTCCAACAGTAAACTTTGATTAGAGTGATGTGGTTCAGAAAAATTTTGTTCAAAGAACCAGTGCTGAATCGGAGTTAAGGGAACTAAACCTGTCACAGGTGCTTGTTCAACCTCAAGCTTTGAAATATTACCGACAACAGCAGCTAATCCAGCAACAGTTGGGGAATCAAATAACTGCTTCGGTGTTAATTGCAAACCAGCTTGGTTAAGTCTGGCGATGATTTGAATACTTATAATCGAATCTCCACCCAACTCAAAGAAATTGTCGTAAATTCCTACTCGCTCAATCTTTAGTACCCCAGACCAAATGTTAGCAATTGTTTTCTCTATAGAATTGCGGGGAGCAACAAATTTAGCTGCTAATTCTGGGTTAATACTCTCTGGTGCTGGTAAGGCTTGACGGTCTATTTTACCATTAGGCGTGAGAAGTAGCGCCTTCAATTGCATAAAAATTGAAGGAATCATATAATCTGGCAGCTTTTGTTGAAGAAAGTCGCGGAGGTCGTTACTTGAAACTTTAGATTCCTTATTAGTAACAAAATAAGCTACCAAACGTTTGTTGCCCGATTTTTCTTCTTGTATTAAAACAGTATTTTCTTGGATATTAGGGTGTTGTCTTAATGCCGACTCTATTTCCGAAAGTTCTATACGAAAGCCGCGAATCTGAACTTGATGGTCTGTTCGCCCCAGAAACTCAATGTTACCGTCAGGCTGATAACGTGCTAAGTCTCCTGTTTTGTATAAACGTGACCCGAATTTATCACTAAAAGGATTGGGTATAAATTTTTCGCTAGTTAGTTCCGGGTGGTTGAGATAGCCTCGTGTTAGATTATTTCCACCAATATAGATTTCTCCAGGTACCCCAATTGGTAATGGTTGTAGATAATTATCGAGAATATAAATCTGAGTATTACTAAGGGGAGTACCGATAGAAATTGTATCATATAATTCCCACTTGTTGTCAGTCTTAAATGTAAAAGTAGAAACACCTACAGTTGTTTCTGATGGTCCGTAATGATTGATAATCTGACAATCTTGTGTATACAGTTGCACTGTCTTAACTAGATCGCTACTTAATGCTTCACCACCAAGAATTAGTCGTTTTCGAGGTAGAATTTTTTGTGGTTGGGAAGCACTCAAAAGTGCCATCAAGTGTGATGGAACAATTTTAAGACAGTCAATGGTATGGCGATCGCAATATTCTATTAAAGCTTCTGGATTAGTTGCTCTTCCTTGGGAGATGATATGTAGGCACCCACCCATACAAAGTGACGAAAAAATCGAAGTATTACCTAAATCCGCTGCGAAGGTAGAGACTGTTGCAAAACTTGAGCCAACAGGAAGATTTAATTTTTCTACAATACTTTGGAGATAGTTAAACAGTTGTTTATGTTCAACAGCTACTCCTTTGGGTTTACCAGTTGAACCAGAAGTATACACTACATAAACCAAATTATCAGGAGTTACTTCACAAGGCAAATTTGTTTGTGATTGCTCAGCTATATTATGCCAGTCAGTATCGAAACATATAATTGGTACTTGCTGTTGGGAGAATATTCTGGCTAAATGCTGGTGAGTCAAAATGACTGAGGCTGTAGCATCAATAATCATGTAGTCAAGACGCTCTTCTGGTAGCAACGGATCTAAAGCAAGATAAGCTCCACCAGCTTTGAGAATTCCCAAAATACCAACACACATTTCCAAAGAACGTTCTACACAAAGTGCCACAACTGTTTCGGCACTTACTCCTAATGTCTTAAGATGGTGAGCAAGTTGATTGGCACGAGTATTTAGTTGAGCATAGGTTAGTTGCTGATTTTCAAAAACAACTGCGATATTATGAGGATTTATTGTTGCTTGCTGCTCAATTAATTGATGAATGCACTGGTTTTGAGGATAATTGGTTTGAGTAGCATTGAAATCGACTAAAATCTTCTGACGTTGATGAAGACTAAGAATTTCTAGTTGGGATATTGCAGTTGCAGGGTTATTAATTGCACTAGATAATAAAGTCTGTAAGTGAATTGCTAAGTTTTCAATATCTTCTGTTTCAAATAAACTGGCATCGTAATGTAATTGGGCTAATAAAGAATTATCCTGCTCCTGACAAGATAATTTCAGTTTAAATTTGTCAATACAAGAATATTTTTTGGTGACAGAAAATGAAACGCCCTCTGCGAAATATTTTGTTGTTTGCGAGTTAAAATCAAATGCAAACGGTAGAAATGATGATTTATCATTAGTCTGGTTTAGACTCACAAATTCTTCCCAGTTAAAAGACTCCTGCCACTGTTGATGTTCTTTTATATTTTCTTCTAACTGCTTGATTATTTGAAAAAATTTAGAATTAGCATTCAGGACAACACTAACTGGTATATATTTAGCTAATAATCCAATGGCTGGTTTTAATTCATCATAATCCCTACCATGGCAGCATATAGCAATAGTCATCTCAGGTTGTCCGGTGAGACGCGAAAGCAAAATGTGCCAACAACTGATCAAAATTGTCGAAATAGAAACATCATTGTTATTTGCTAGTGCTTTAATATTGGCTACAGTCTTATCATTGAAATTAATATTAATAAATTTAGGTTGAAAGGCTAATTTATTATTTGCAGAAGATTTTTCACTTGCTAGTTTATTAATTACTAAACCCGAAAGATTTTGATTCTGCCAATACTTTCTTGCAACTTCTCCTTCTTCTCCTTCAAATAATTCATTTTGCCATGCTGCAATATCTGCATATTGTAAAGTCTCTTCAGAAAGTTCTTGCTGATGTAAAGAGGCAGTGTATAGTTTACTAATTTCATCTACAAGGTTATGAATTGATACTGTATCTGCACAAAGAGCAGGTATAGCAATCAGTAACATATGCTTACAAGAGGAGAGAGTCATTAAATGTAAATTTAAGACACAATCACTCTGCCAGTCAAAAGTTTTTAAATGCTGCTGGTGATAAATATTTTTTATTTCTAGATTTTGTTTTTGAGATTCAATCCCGCTTAAATTATGAATATTAATACAAAAATTAGATATATTATTTGGCTCATGGATAACTTGTAAAGGAATATTCATACCCTTTAAAGTTTGAAAACTAGTGCGAAAAATTTCATATTTTTCAACAATCTTTTGTAAGACTAACTCTAAAACTTGGTAATTAAGATTTCCCTCTATCAAAACCGAACATTGCACTCGATAAGGTTGGTTGGCTACTTCAAGTTGTTGCAATAACCATAAATGCTTTTGCTGAGGTGAAAGCTGGAAACCATTAATTGTATTTATAGAATTACTTGGCATAATTTACCTCATTTATTCTCCGAGTTAACTTACTAAGCATGAATATTAAGCACAAAAAGGTTCAGCCATCCCTACTACAACTTTTCTTTTACCAACAAACGGCTGACGACCATGAGCAACCAACATATTATCTAGCATTAATATATCACCTTCTTTCCAAGGGAATAAAATAGCTTCTTGTTGATAAATTTCTTGAATTTCTTCTATTACAGAACTTTCTATTTTTGAACCATCGCCATAGAATGCATTACGCGGTAATTGTTCTTCATCAATCATTGAAAGTAAAGATTCACGAACTTCGGGCTTTAAACTGGATATATGAAATAAATGAGCCTGGTTAAACCATACCATTTCACCAGTTTTTGGATGAGCTGCAACAGCTTGACAAACTTGACGAGTTCTTAAGTTTTTTTCATCTTTCCATTCAAACTCAATCCCAGCATTACAGCAATAATTTTCTACTTCTGATTTACTAGTAGTTTGAAATACATTTTCCCACTGTAAATCAAGCCCTTGTCCGTAATTCCGGACATACATGATTCTTTTTTCAATAAACTTTTCTTTAATTTTTGGATCGATGCGTTGAAATACTTTTCGACTATCAGCTATGGGTGTTTCGCCACCTGTTGATGCTGCTTCTACACAAAAAAACCAAATCTTCATTGGCCAACTTCTTGAGTAAGCCATTTCATTGTGTAAAGGAATTGACTGTTCTGCTGGATATTCAGTCGATGTATATATCTTACCACTAACTTGACTGCGCGGAGTTGAACGATAAGAATATTCGATTAATTTCCCAGAAATAATTTGAATAAAATGCTCAAATCCATTAATTTTATCGATATTAAAATTGCGAAAAAGTATACCTCCATATTTTAATATCTGAGTTTCAATCCACTCTAAATTGCTAGTAGCCCAAGTAGCTAAATCAATACCATCTACTAAAGGTTCAACTAGCAAAGGCAAATGCTGTTTTGGCTGAAAAAAGTCAGTTTTGATTAATTTTTCTTGAGATAGATTGATTCGTTTCCGTTGAAAGGATTTTAAGTTGATCATTTTTCTCACTCTGTGTTTTTTTATTGCTGGGGGAAATTTCCTGCCGCCTAAAAACTTATACATATGCTAAATTCGAGGCGTTTAAGCTGCTCGATTAGATACTTAAAAAGTAAATAATTCTTGATTTTTTTGATAAACAGTTTCACTTGTTTTATCAGCTCATCTGTGAATTTAATTAATTAATATGGGTAGGTGCTTTACGAAAAAGCTTTCCTAATTTTTGACGACGTACTTTTTGAAATTCTTGATTTGCGAGTATTTGCTGTTGTTTTTGAGACTCATTAAGTAGTTCAATCAATTCTTTAAGTTGAATATCGGGTTGTTTGACAACTATTTCCAACACAATTTCAAATAGTTTTGCCATTTGAGCAATAGTAGTAGTATTGAAAAGGTCTATTTTATACTCAAAAAAACCTTTGATTCCATCTGATGTTTCTGAGATATCAAGATTTAAATCATGTCGCACATTACGTTGTTCCATTAAACTTTCAGCTTCTAAAACGTTTATCTTCAGTCCTGGCAGATCAAGCTTCGATATAGGCACATTATGGATTACAAACCATACCTGAAACAGTGGCGATTGATTGGGTCTGCGTTCTGGCTGTAATTCTGTAACAAGCTTTTCAAAAGGTAAGTCTTGATTAGCATATGCTCCTAATGCGACTTCTCGTGTTTGCTGCAATAATTGTTGAAAACTAGGATTATTGGAAAGATTAGTACGCAATACCAAAGTATTGACAAATAACCCTATCAAGCTTTCAGTTTCACTTTGGTTACGGTTGGAAATAGGTGTACCAACCAGTATATCTTCTTGGTTTGTGTAGTAGTAAAGCAACACGTTATAAGCTGTCACCAAAGTCATAAACATGGTTACATCTTGTTTCTGACTAAGGATTTTGAGGGAGTGAGATAAATTTGAGGAAAGTGCGAAAGAATAAATTGCACCCCTGGACGACTGTAGTTGTGTTCTAGGTTTATCTGTTGGTAGTTTTATTACTGTTTTAGCACCTGCCAATTGCTGCTTCCAGTATTGAATCTGAGTATCTAATTTACCCTGTCTCAATAATTGTTGCTGCCAAAATGCAAAATCTGAATACTGAATAGGTAATTCTAGAAGTGGTGAAGCTTGATTCTGACAAAAGGCTTTATAAAGTGCTGTTACTTCGTCTACAATTACCCTCATGGACCAGCCATCGGAGATGATATGATGCATGATAAGTGTTAATACATATTCTTCTTCATCTAACTTAAATATACGACACCGCAACAATGGATCTTCTGATAAATTAAAGCATCCCGACCCTTCCTCGTTGACAAGCCTTTGAAGTTCGTTTTCGCGATCTACTTGTTTTAAGTTTTCTAGGTTAATTATAGGTAAAGATAAAATTAAAGTTGGTCTAATGATTTGGAAGGGTTGCCCTTTTCGTGATTTAAAATTGGCTCTCAATACTTCGTGCCGTTGTACGATTTCGTTCAAAGTACGTTTTAGTGCAGTTAGGTTCAGTAAGCCTTTTAGATGAAGAGCAAAAGGTAAATTATACAAACTATCGCTTTTTTCAAATTGCTCAATAAACCAAAGACGCTGTTGAGCAAAAGATAGAAATAGATTTTCCTGAGGTGGTGCTGGTTGAATAAACTGCTTTTGAGGGCTCAAAGTTACATTTTTATCCTTCTCGATACTTTCGACCAATTGAGCTACCGTAGGTGCTTCAAATAAACTGCGTAAAGGCAACTCAACCTTAAATGCTTCACGCAACCGAGAAATAACTTGAGTTGCCAGTAAAGAATGCCCACCCAAATCAAAGAAGTTATCATGGATACCTATATGTTCTTGCTTTAGTACCTGACTCCAGATGTCAGCAACTATCTCTTCTGTGGAAGTACGGGGTGCAACAAAGCCAAATTCAGATTTATTATTGAAATTTGGTACAGGTAATGCGCGATGGTCTATTTTACCACTGGGAGCTAGGGGTAATGCTTCGAGCAGTACAATCGCAGAAGGTATCATATGTCCTGGTAGCTTTTCCGTAAGAAAATCGCGTAACTGTTGGACTAATTCGTTACTTGTTGAGTCATCCCGATCAAACTCAGCTCTAGGAACAACATAAGCGATTAAGCGTTGATTGTCAGGGTTATCTTCTCTAACTACAACTACAACTTCCTTAACAGCTTGGTGCTGACTCAAGATGGTCTCGATTTCCCCAAGTTCAACCCGGAAGCCACGAATCTTGACTTGATGGTCAATACGTCCGAGGAATTCTATATTCCCATCAGTTAACCACCTTCCTAAATCTCCAGTTTTATAAATTAAATCTTGGCGATTTCCTGGTAAATTTTTCCTAGCATCTGTAAATGGATTCGGAACAAAACTATTTTTAGTTTTTTCTTCATTCTTCCAGTAACCAGCACCCACCCCAATTCCCGATACACAAATCTCTCCAGGAACCCCAATCGGTAATAATTTCATCTGGGAGTCGAGAATGTAAAGATTTAAGTTTGCTAATGGTTTACCAATTGGAATTGTTCGTTGATTTTGATCAAAAAGCTTGTCTACGATAAACTGAGTGATATCATCAGCAGCCTCGCTAGGACCGTAAGCATTAGCAATTCTGATCTGTGGGTATATCTCAAGCCACTTATTTACCAATAATGGTGATACAGATTCACCCGATAACATCATCCATTTTAAATTCGGTAATACCCTTTCATGTTTTGGTAATTGGGAAATATATTCAAGTAATCCCGCAAATAACGTTGGTACTAATTCAACAACTGTAATTTCTGCTGAAAAAAGTACTTTAAATAGTTGATCGGGAATCGCAACGGTTTCAATATCTACTATTACTGTCTTTCCTCCAATTAAAAGTGGTGCTAAAAATTGCCATACAGAAATATCCGTTGAAGATGGAGCGCTTTGTAGGAAACAAAAATCTTCTGTTATTTCCAACTGATCAAATTGGGCATAAATATGATTAATTGCACCATCATGTCTGACAATTGTACCCTTTGGTAATCCTGTAGACCCCGAAGTATAGATCATGTAAGCTGGGTCAATCCCATCATTTACTTGCTCTAGATTCTCTTTAGGAAAGTTATTGAAATCAAATTTATTATATATTTTGAACTCTTTTTCCTGGGTCAACTGTATATTTTCGGAAACAAACTCATCTAAACATATAATAGTTTTTAACTGATAACAGTTATCTACCAAATCTCCCAAGGTATTTAATAATAAAAAATCAGTTAATAGAAACCTTACCTCACTGTTAGATAGCATATATTCAATTCTATTTAAGGGATAAGTACTATCAATCGGTACGTAAGCTCCCCCTGCTTTATATATAGCGAGAATACTTATAATAAAATTAATATCGCGGTCTTTAAATATGCCGACAAATTCACCTTTGTTTACTCCTAGTTTACGCAGCATTACAGCTAGCTGATTAGCTTTTTCATTTAACTCTTGATAAGTTAATTTACTTTTTTCATGAACTACAGCTATATTGTTAGGAGTTTTATCTACTTGCTCCTCAAACAAATAATTTATGGATTGTGTAATTGGATACTCTTTACTATTCTCATTGAATTGCTTTAATAGCAGGTGTCGATCAAAGTCTTTCAATATATAAATATCTGATATTTTAGTATCAATATTATTAATAATATTTTCAATAATATTGATATAATATCTACTTATAATTTTGATATTTTCATATTTAAACATATCTTCGCTATACTTTATATTGGCACCAATTGTTTCACCATTAATTGAAAACCAAAATGTGATGTCATTATTGAGATTATTTAAATTCTTTACATTATGAATATTTTCTAATAAAACTACTATATCACAAATCGGACAACGATTCGGGCTTGTTGATATTTTTAATAACTGGATTAAATCATCAAAATTATAGTTCTGATGGCTATAAGCACCGATAACTGAGTCTTGAACTTGCAACAAAAAATCTTTAAATGAAAGCTGAGGTATTACCTGAGTGCGTAAAGGAATAACTTTGCTATTTAAATCATTAGTCCCATTTTTTTCATATATTGGTATTCCGACAATAATATCATTGCTTCTAGTGTATTTTTGCAGCAATATATTCAATGCAGATACAAGTATCAAGTAAGTTGAAAAGTAAGAACCTTTAGCTAGTTTAAGAATTTTATGAGATAAATCATGGGATAATTCAAAGCTTAATGACTTCTTTTTACTGCTAGATAATGAAGGTCTTATATAGTCTAAAATAAGATTTGTTTCTGATAGCTCTCCTGATAATTTATTTACCCAATAAATCTTTTGAGAGAAGATTTTATTTTTGCGTAAATGCATAGTCATTTTTTCTCCTTTATATCTAAATAATGGTTAAAACATAAATATCATTATTTCATAATTTGTATTTATGTATTTTTAAGAAAAGTTGCTAATGAAACAAACTTAAAATAAGATAGCCATATTAATTATTCAATGTATATGTTTCAAATTCTGTGTTATTCCGTGATCATCATAGTCTAACTACCTAGAGCAAAACTCCAATCAAATAATGCTTCTTTTTCTAACATTGAGGTAACTTGTTGTTGTTCTGGGGTAAAAAATTTTAAATCCTGAATTTGAATGTTAGGATTAGCAATCAATTCTTGTAAGAGGTTTTCAATATCTTCGAGTATTCCGGTAGTAGTATCACGATCAAATCTTCTATTGTCAAACGAAAGCGCTATTAATAACTCTTGATTTGGATATACAACCAAGTTGAGAGGGTAGTTATTTCTGTAATACAATTCTGTATGTTCAAATGTTATATTTCCCTTCCAATTTCGGATAAATTCACTGACTGGAAAGTTTTCAATCACCACAATGCTTTCAAACAAAGTTAAGTTTCGTGGAACTTCGCTCCACTTATGCGCTTCTGTTAATGGAGTGTATTCATAGTCCCGTACCTCAACTAATTGAAGCTGAAAACGCTGGAGCCATGATAACAAAGGCTGTTGTGTATCTATATTGACATGAATGGGCAGAGTATTAACAAACATACCAACCATTGACTCGACTCCATGCATATCTGCTGGTCGTCCAGTAACAGTACAGCCATACAATACGTTACTGCAACAAGAATAGCGACTCAGGAGAATAGCCCAGATACCGTTAATTATCGTAGCAAGAGTGAGACGATGCTGTGTTGCAAAAGAATTTAGTGCCTGTGTACTTGTTAATGATAACTGAATTATTTCCTCACTATACCTGAGTTCCTGGGTAGATGATTGGTCAATTCTTTCTATATAACTTAGAGGAGTTGGTGCTTTGATACCTTGTAGTGCTTCTCGCCAAAAATTTTCGGCTTTTGATATATCTTGTTTCTCCAACCAGTCAATGTAGTCTCTAAAAGGATTAGTGGGTGCGAAACAAACTTCTTGATGCTTGCAAAGCGCTCCATAAGTTTCCACAAACTCTTGAAATACCAGTGAACCACCCCAACCATCTATAATAATATGATTCATACTCCAAATATATTGATAAGAGTCATTAGTAGTGCGAATTAAAGTATGACGCATCAAACATGGCTGGGAAAAATCAAAACTTTTTTGGCGATCGTTAATAATAAAAGATTCGAGTCGCTTTTTTTGTTCAACTGAATCCATATCAGACCAGTCATAGTGACTTAGAGGCACTTTTACTTGACTGTAGACAATTTGTAGTGGATTTTCAATTTCTTCCCAATAAAAACTAGTACGTAAAATAGGATGCCGATCTATGACTAATTGCCAAGCCTTTTCAAACATATCTAGTTTAAGCTTTCCCCGTATAGTAAAGATATGCTGAAAAAAATATAAGGACAATTCACTATCATACAAACAGTGGAACAACATTCCCTTTTGTACTGGTGTAAGTTGGTATATGTCTTCAATATTGTTGGTTTTCATTTACTTAGGTTCTAATTATGTCGATTAATTTTACTGAGTAAATTATCTAATTGTTGCTGGTTCAATTTAGCTCTAGAAAAGTCAGAGGGTGTATATCTTTGTGTTTCAACAGAATTACAATGAACTATTAATGAACTTAGTGCTTCTATAAATTCATTAGCTAAATTTTCAATGGTTTCTCGGTGATGAATAGCATTATTGTAATTCCAGTACAATTGTAATTGTTCTTGAATCACAATTCCATTAATTTCTAGTAAATATTTTCTATTTTTAGGTCTACGATAGATACTATCTTGAGAACTTTGAGCTAAACGAAACCAAGAAGAATCAAAAATCATTTGGTCATGTTGACCTAAGTAGTTGAAACTAATTTCACTTTGAGGCAAGGCTTGCAGTTTTGCTTGTATCTCCTGCTCACTGTTCAAATACTTTAATATGCCATAACCAACACCATTATTTGGAATGCTACGCAAATATTCTTTTATTTGGATTAATAAATCTCCTTGATTTGAAGATGTTGTTGCATCCAATATTATCGGAAAATAACTACTAAATAAACCAACAGTACGGGATATATTTATATCTTTAAAGATTGTTTCTCGACAATCAGTTATAATATCCACCCGCAGTTTTAGTTCTCCCGTCCATTTTGCAAAAGCTTGTACTAAAGCTGCGAACAATACATCGTTGATTTGAGTGTTATAGGCTTGATGAATTTCCTCTAATAAAACTTTTGTTGCTTGTTGATTTAGACTAACTGATACAGTATCTGGATTAGCTGCTGTATTATCATCTATTAAATAATCCGCTGGCAAGCTGCTAAATGGTTTTTGCATTTCTCGCAACCAATAGTCTTGCTCTCGCATCATTTCTGAAGATTGGGCATACTGGTGTAAAAATTGCGTCCACTGAATATATGAGCTAGTATTATCTGGTAAATTTATCGCTTTATGCTGACATTTTTGCTCGTAAGCTGTTTGTAAGTCCTCTAGCAAAATTCGCCAAGAGATATTATCGATTATTAAGTCGTGAACAACAATTAACAGGTAGCTAGTTGGTTGTGGAGCTAAATCAAAGAAAGCAAATCTTACAAGTGGTGCTGCAAATAAATTTAAACTTGCTTTTAGTTCTGCTGCAACAGATTCTATCGCTAGTTTTTGCTCAATTTCTGATAGTGAGGATAAATCTACTCGTTTTAATTTAATCGTATCATCAGAACTATCATAAACTTGTTGAGTCTTAGATTCTGTTTGGATAAAATGCAAGCGAAATATATCATGATGTTGAATTAAATGTTCTAAAGCCTGTTCTAATAAATTAGGCTCACATTCTTGTATTTCCAGTAACAACGATTGATTGCAATTATGTACTTCGGCTTGATTCTGTTCAAAAAAGCAATGTTGACTAGGTGTAAGCTGTAATTCTTTGATTTCTAATTTTTGTTGGGGTTGGATACTTTCCGTAATTGATAATTGCTTTACCAATTCAGCAATTGTTTGATGTTGAAAAAACTGTTGAGTTGTTAACTTTAATCCGGCTTTATTGGCATTCGCTGCAATTTGAATGATGTTGATGGAATTTCCTCCCAACTCAAAGAAATTGTCGTAGATACCGATATTTTCAATGCCGAGAATTTCTTGCCAAATTTCAGTTAGTATGCATTCTGTTTGATTTTGGGGAGCGACATAATTATTACCCAAATCCGGACGAGAATGTCTTGCTTTGGAGACATTTACTGAAGATAATTTCGATTGCGAAAACGTTAATTCTTGTAAATATTTATCGGAATTATTTTGTTTAATTAAAGCTGGTAAATCTTGTGTGGATACAACCACATGAGGTAAATTACTTGCTAAAATCCGATTAAAAACATCGATACCTTCTTGAGGTAATATGCCTTTGTTTATCATTTCTTGGCGCTGTTGTTTAATTTTATCTGCTAACGCAGTTTCTACTGCCAATCCAACTTCCTGCCAAGTATCCCAGCTAATAGATACTGTGAATCTATCTGATGTGGAGTTATGACAATAAGCATAAGCATCTAAAAAGGCATTAGCTGCACAATAATCTATCTGTCCAAATTCACCTAAAATAGAAGTTCTAGATGAACAAAGCATTAATAAATCCAAATTTATATTCTTACAAACTTCCTCTAAAATTAATGTACCCGTGACTTTTGGTGCTAAGACATTGCTTACCATCTCCCGCGTCTTGAGTTGAGTTACACCACCACCAGCAATACCAGCCGCATGGATTACACCATTAATTTGACCAAATCTTTGTAACCCTAAAGCAATTACTGCTTGCATTTGTTCAAAATTAGTCACATCGGCACTTTTGACTTCAACTTCTGCACCCAATTCTTCAAGCGATCGCACTTTTTGTATTTTACGACTAACTTTATCTTGGGTATCATGAGTCGCTAACCATTGTTCCCATTCGGAAGGTTGCGGTAGTTTTTCTCGTCCGACAAGGATTAATTTGGCTTGTAGTCTTTTTGCTAAATGTTCTGCTAATACCAAACCAATACCACCAAGTCCGCCAGTAATTAAGTAAACTCCACCTTTTTTTAACTTATTTTTGTTTGCAATACCCTCGTCTAAAGCAACCGCTTCCCAGGTTTGCATCCAACGATAATGTCCGCGATAGGCAATTATTTCATTAGTTTGTTGCCGTTTTAATTCTGCGACTAAATTATCTATGAGTTTTTTTGATAAAGCAGTTCGAGCAGAATGTATTACTAAATCAACACTAGTGCAATTAATATTCTCGTATTCCTTGGGAATTACCTTAGTTGCTCCTAATACCGTAGCCTTCTGCGGACATAATTTTTCATCGCCGATGACATGATATAGATTATTGGTAACAACCAACAGTTTGAGAGAATCTGAAATATCTTGTTTGCCGATGGCTTGTGCTAAATACATCAGGCTATAAAAGCCGAGATTCTGAGACTTCTCAAGTAATTCTAGCTCGTTGTCGAGCAAAGTATCATTTGGTGTAATGCTCCAAAAATGTGCAATTCCCCATGGAATCAAGTCTTGCTTTTTAAGTTCTTCAAACAAAGTATCATAGTCATCAGATTTTTGGGGATTGATAGTATAAACGCGGTCATCAAGCTTACAAAACTGTTTCCCAATTCCTACGGTAATTACATCTTGTCCTAACTGTGCAAGTCTTTGAGTTAATGCATTTCCTACTTCATAGTTATCTACAAAGATTAAATAGGTTAACTTTTGTTTGCTTTCTTCTTTCTTTTGAAAAAACTCAACTGGTATCAATTGCTTCCATACTGGAATATAAAACCAGTCAGTAATATTTGATTTTTTCTCTAATAATGGCTCTGATGTTGTTTCTAATGAGTTTAGCTCAATAGAGTAACGTTGATTTCCCCCAGCATGACTCGATGAATTTCCATTTGGAGATTCCCCTACAGTTATGTTGGAAGTAGATGAATTATCTTGATCGAGCCAATAACGCTGACGTTCAAAGGGATAAGTTGGTAAGGGTAAGCGATGACGACGTTCGTTGATATAGAAACCTGACCAATCGATCTTGATTCCTGACAACCAAAGTTTACCTAAAGTATTAAGTGAAAATACTACATCTGACTGTTGCTCTTTTGGATGAGGAAGCGATGTCAGCGCTATCAATTCTTGTTTTTGGTGTTGTTTCGCGAAAGTACTCAACGTTCGTCCAGGTCCTACTTCTAATAAGATAGAATCTTGTGTTTTTAATAGCTCAGCAATCCCTTGACAAAAGCGCACGGGCTGTCTCAAATGTTTTGCCCAGTAATTAGGGTTTGTGGCTTCAGATTTGCTAATCCAAGTTCCGCTGACATTAGAGATAAATGGTATTTCTGGAGGATTGAGTTTGACTTTTTGCAACAACTGTCTAAATGTCTCGACGATCGGTTCCATCATCTGAGAATGAAAAGCATGAGAAGTATGCAGTCTTCGACAAGATACACCTATTTGTTGTAGATGCTGTTGCAATTTCTCTATTGCTTCAGTAGAACCCGATACCGTGCTATGCAAATTTGTATTGCAAGCAGCTAAAGATATATTTTCTCCCAACAGGGGCGCTATTTCTTGTTCGGAAAGTTGAACACAGAGCATTGCACCTCCTGGTAATTGTTGCATCAGTTTTCCTCTATTAGCCACTAAAACCAGAGCATCTTCAAGCGCAAAAACTCCAGCCAGAGTCGCAGCTACATATTCTCCGATACTGTGTCCTATGGTTGCTTGCGGAGAAATACCCCACGACATCCACAACTGAGCTAAAGCATATTCAATTGCGAATAGTGCGGGTTGAGCGAAACAAGTTTGTTTGAGTTGTTCTGCTGCCTTTGCCTTTTCTAACTCATCTGGATAAATCAGCGATCGCAAATCTAATCCTAAATGGGGTATTAATATTGAACTGCAATGCTCAATATGTTTACGAAATACCGATTCTGTTTCGTAGAGTTCTTTTCCCATGTCAACATACTGGGAACCCTGTCCGGGAAACATAAAAGCGATAGAGGGATTCTCCCTTGGTTTAAACTGAGTAAAAACTCGTTTTGAGGCTTGTGCGGTTAATCCATTAATTGCATCTGGAATATCTGAGCAAATAAGTATTTTTCGATGATTAAAATCTCTACGTCCTAATTGTAATGTATAAGCTATATCTGCCAAGTTTTCATCAGGATGCAACTTCAGATGTTGGACAAGATTTTGTGTCGCAGTTTCAAGCGCAGTTTCGGTTTTTGCGGACAAGACTAATAATTGGCAAGCACGAGAAGCACCAGAATTTGCAAGTACGGGAGCTTCTTCCAAAACTACATGAGCATTGGTTCCTCCCATTCCTAAAGAACTTACACCAGCACGACGGGGAGTAGAACCTGCTTCCCATTCCCTGAGTTTTGTATTCACGAAAAAGGGACTATTAGCAAAATCAATTTGGGAATTAGGCTGCTCAAAATTTAAGCTGGGTGGAATTAGCTGATGTTTAAGTACCAGAGATGTTTTAATTAATCCTGCAATTCCAGCAGCTGCATCTAAATGCCCAATATTAGTTTTAACTGAACCAATTGCACAAAAACCTTTTTTCTGAGTACTAGCGCCAAACACCTTTGTTAGCGCTGCAATTTCAATTGGATCTCCTAAAGATGTACCAGTACCGTGAGCTTCAATATAGTTGATTGTTTCTGGTTCTACATCTGCTAATACTATCGCTTCTGCAATCGCTTCTGCTTGTCCATCGACGCTCGGTGCGCTAAAGCCAACTTTGACAGAACCATCATTATTGATTGCTGTACCTTTTATGACTGCATAAATACAATCTCCGTCAGCAATAGCATCATTTAGTCGCTTGAGAACCACAAGCCCTACACCATTACCAATGCTTGTCCCCCCTGCATTGATATCAAAAGCACGACAATGACCGTCAGCAGATAAGGTTCCCCCTTGTTGATACAAATAACCTGTTGTTTGTGGTACTCGGATGGAAACCCCTCCTGCCAAAGCGATATCGGATTGATAATTCAATAGACTTTGACAAGCAAGTGTTGTTGCAACTAAGGAAGTAGAACAAGCGGTTTGTACCGTCAAACTCGGACCAGTTAGATTTAATTTATAGGAAACGCGAGTAGAAAGAAAATCTTTATCATTTCCAATTAACTTTTGATAAGATTCTGCTGACCCCAGCCCATGCTTTTTCACATCAAAATCTAGATAGTTATTTAAGCTAGCACCAGCATAAACGCCAATCCGACTTTCGCACTTAGTTGAGTCATAACCAGCATTTTCTAAAGCTTCCCAAGCACATTCTAAAAACAGACGATGTTGAGGGTCTGTTAATTCAGCTTCTTTGGGATTAATGTCAAAGAACGAAGCATCAAATAAATCAATATTTTCTAAAATATTTGCAGCTTTAACATAATTAGTATTATTGATTAAAGCTGGAGGAACTCCAGCATTCAGTAATTCTTCATTTTCTAAAATAGATAATGACTCTACACCATTACATAAGTTTTGCCAGAAGGATTGTACATTACTAGCTCCGGGAAAACGCCCCGCCATGCCGATGATCGCAATCCCTTCCATTACTTCATTTATTTTTTCATTCTCGTTATTCATATTCATATCATCGAACCTTTATATTAACGATAAGTAGGTTGGCTAAAATAAACCTAACTATATAACGAAATGTAAAAACATCGAAACCCTTGCGATTGCTTCATTTCGCTTCGCTCCATTCGCAATGACATAGTTATAAATTTTCTCCCCCACCTACATAATCACTATTCAGTAGAGTCTGAATTAGTACTAATGTGCAAAATTCAAAAGTTAGTCGATATTGTGTTTTATCTTTTTGTTTTTCTAAATAATTATTTTCGACTATTGAAAGATTTCTTTTGTTTTTCTACACGATTGTGTATTTTTTCCAACATAAATTTATCTCTATTTTTTTGACTTAAATATTCTGCTAAAGAGTAAATAGTAGGATTTTGAAACATCGTTACTACTGATATATCTCGCTGCAAAATTGCACGCAGTTTATTATTTACTTGCAGCATCAGTAACGAATTCCCACCTAAATCAAAAAAGTTATCATTAATACCTACTTTATCTAGATGCAGCACCTCTTTCCAAAGCTGGGCAATTTGCTGTTCCGTTTCAGACTGGGGTGGCTTAAAATTTGCTGTTAACTCTGGACGCTGATTGTCAGGTACGGGTAAAGCACGACGGTCTATTTTGCCGTTGGGTGTCAAAGGTAAAGTATCTAACATCACAAAGGTAGAAGGAAGCATATATTCGGGTAGTTTGTGTTTAAGAAATCCCCGTAATTCCTCTAGATAATGCGTAGCATTATTGTCAGCAACCAGATATGCAATTAAACGGCAGTCATTCGGTATATCTTCCCTAGCTACTACTACCGTTTTTCGTACCTGCGGATGTTGTTCTAATAAAGCTTCAATTTCTCCTAGTTCAATGCGATTTCCTCTAATTTTGACTTGATAATCGATTCTGCCTAAAAATTCAATGTTTCCGTCTTCGCGATAGCGTGCTAAGTCTCCTGTTTTGTAAAGGCGTGCAAATTTATCATTTAATTGTAACTCTTCAAATGGATTAGGAATGAACTTTTCTTGTGTTAATTCTGGTCTATTCAAATAACCTCGTGCTAATCCCACTCCACCAATATGTAATTCTCCGGGAACTCCTATAGGAACAGGCTGTAAGTGTTTATCTAAGATAAATATCTGTGTATTCGCAATTGGACGACCGATAAGAACAATGTTTTCATTTCGATTACAACACCACGCTGTCACATCAATAGATGCTTCCGTTGGTCCATAAAGGTTATATAATTGAGCATCCAAACTCTTGACAAATCGCTGTTGTAATTCAAAAGATAAAGGTTCACCACTACAAATTACACGCCTGATACTTTTACAATTTTGATGCTGTGGTTCCTCTAGAAATACTTGTAGCATAGAAGGAACAAAGTGAAGTGTAGTTATCTGTTGTTGCGATATCACTTCTGCTAGATAGCGCGTATCTTGATGACCACCTGGTTTGGCTACAACTAAAGCCGCACCCGTAATTAATGTCCAGAAAAATTCCCATACCGATACATCAAAACTAAAGGGAGTTTTTTGTAAAACTCGGTCTGATGATGTTAATTGATAAGCATCTTGCATCCATAGTAAGCGATTACACGCACCTTGATGAGTACTCATTACTCCTTTGGGTTTACCTGTAGAACCAGATGTATAAATTACATAGGCTAAATTTTCTGGTTTTACATCGCTGACTGGATTTTGGGAACTGTAATTTGTATATATTGAATCTTCAGTATTTATACATACTAATTGTGCTTGATATGGTGGGATTTCATTTCCCAGATGTGGTTGGGTTAACAATACTGATACTTGAGCATCTGCCAGCATGAAATTTAACCGTTCTTGAGGATATGCTGTATCTAGGGGTAAATATGCACCACCTGCTTTCAAAATAGCCATTAAGCCCACAACCATTTCAATGGAGCGTTCCATACAAATACCAGTAACTGTATCTGATTTTACACCTTGTTGTTGTAAGTAATGGGCTAGCTGATTTGCTCGGCTGTTTAACTCCTGGTAGGTTAATTGTTGGTCTTCAAATATTACAGCGATATTAGAGGGTGTTTTCTCTACTTGTGCCTCAAATAATTGATGAATGCATTTATCTTGAGGATAAGCTTTTTTAGTATCATTCCACTCAACTAATAACTGCTCGACTTGAAGTGCTGTTAATAGTTGCAATTCTGAAATACATTGTTGGGGATTGTTAACTATGCTTGATAGTAAGGTCTGGAAATGTCCCAGCATCCGGGTAATAGTATTTGCATTAAATAAATCTGTATTGTACTCGCAAGTTGCTACTAACCCTTGGTGGGATTCCTCGATAAACAATGTCAAATCAAATTTAGATGTACCGTTATAACCCTCATCATAACTAACTGACATATCAGGTAAATCTAAATTTGGTATTAGAACATTTTGCAGAACAAACATCACCTGAAATAGTGGATTGTAGCTCAGGTCTCTACTTGGCTGTAGTTCCTCTACTAACTTTTCAAAAGGTAAATCTTGGTGAACGTAAGCCTCTAAAGCAGTTAATTTCACCCGTGCTAATAACTCTTGAAAACTAAGCTCGTCAGATAACTCTGTACGCAGTACTAAAACGTTGACAAAAAATCCGATTAATTGCTCAATTTCTGCTCTACTACGATTAGCAATTGGCGAACCGACAATAATATCAGTCTGACCTGTATAACGGTACAGCAAGATTTTGAAGGCTGTAAGCAAGGTCATAAACAGAGTTACTCCTTGCTGACGGCTCAAATCCTTTAGTTCTTGTCTTAAGTTTTGGGGAAGAACTAATTGATCTCTCGCACCTTTGAAAGTTTGAACTGGTGGACGCGGACGGTCAGTTGGTAAATTTAGTACACTCAGTTCACCCTGCAATTTTTGTTTCCAGTAGGTTAATAAACTTTGAGTATGTTCGGAATCAATCCATTTTCGTTGCCAATTGACAAAATCTTTATACTGGATCGGTAAGTGCGGAAGTTGTGGGAGTTTGCCTTGAGAGTATGCTTCATATAGCCCAATTAGTTCTTTGATAAAAATGCCAATAGACCAACCATCTGCAATTATATGATGCAATACGATAATTAAATGAAAATCTTTATCACTTATTTGCAAAACTTTACCGCGTAAAAGCGATGCAGCAGATAAGTCAAAAGGCTGCCGTGCAAACTCTGTAGTTAAAAGTTCTGCGGCGCTATTGTGTTGGCAAAGCGATCGCGATCGCAAATCTTCAAACGTTAATGTTAAAGCTGCATCTCGATTGATAACTTGAACGGGTTGTCCATCTATTAATGTAAAGCTTGTACGCAATACTTCGTGTCGTCTGATGATTTCGTTAACACATTTTTGTAAAATTGATAAATCTAGGTCGCCTTTAAAATCAATAACTATAGGAATGTTATATGCACAGTTATAAGGATTCAATTGATGTATAAACCACAATCCTTGCTGTGCAAAAGAAAGAGGATGATGAGATGTATGTATATTTTGTCTTTGTTGGTTAAGGGATAGCAATGGGATTTTATCTGCCCTTATTTGAGCCAGTATCTTTGTTGCCAAAGATTGCGTACTCATCCCTTCAAAAAAGTCTGCTACAGATACTTCTGCTTGTAAGTCAACCTCGATGCGGTTTTTCAGATCAAATACTTTTAAAGAATCTAGTCCGAGAGTAGTTAATGATTCTTCCGGGTTGATATCATCCGGTGCGATCGCTAAGACTCTCCCTTCCTGTTCTATCAGATATCTATCTAAAACTGCTTGAGATTCTTTTGGAGAAAGCGCTAAAAGTTGATCGCGCTGTAATCGAGTTTCTTCAGGAGCAACATCACTAATTTTGAGAATATTGCTTGCAATTACACACAAAGTACCTTCCTCAAACTGAGCGCGAGTTGCACGTCGTTGAATCTTACCACTGGAAGTTTTGGGTATACTACCTGGTTTAATTAAAACAACTGCATAAACTTGTACTTCATGTTCTTCACTAATCGCTTGACGAATTGCATTCGCTACTTCTTCTAAATTTGGCTTGGCGCGAAACTCTAATTCTTGTACAACTACTAGTTTTTCTTCGTTGTTAACTAAAATTGTAAAAGCTGCACTAGCACCGGCACGCAATGAAGGATGACTGCGTTCTGCGGTTAATTCTATATCCTGCGGGTAAAGATTACGACCTCGAATTATAATTAAATCTTTGGCTCTACCTGTAATGAACAAATCCCCAGACTGTAAAAAACCTAAATCCCCTGTTCGCAGAAATGGTCCTTCTTTCGTATCTGATAAATATGCACCAAATGTCTGCTGTGTATCTTCTGCGCGATTCCAATATCCTTGACCAACACTTGGTCCTGATACCCAAATTTCCCCAATTTCATCAGCTTGACAAGTTTTGAATGTTTCTGGATGAGCTATTACTACTTTCTGTTCTGGTATAATTCGACCACAACCAACAAAATTGTAAATTTCATCCTCAACAGATGATTCAACAACTCGATTAGATTCCAATGCCGATTTCTGGACTGTTTTCACAATCGGTGATGTAGCTTTATTAACACCAGAAATCATCAGGGTAGTTTCAGCCATTCCGTAACAAGGGTAGAAAGCCTGTTTACGAAAGCCACATTCTGCAAAAGCCTCTGCAAATCGCTCTAAAGTCTCCTGTCGAATCGGTTCAGCACCATTAAATGCTACATCCCAACTACTCAAATCAAGAGTTGCTTTTTGCTCGGGAGTGATTTTTTGCACACATAAATCGTAAGCAAAATTCGGTCCTCCGCTTGTTGTTCCTTTATACTTCGAGATAGTTTGCAACCAACGATAAGGACGCTGAAGAAACGAGGTTGGAGGCATAATAATACAAGGAAAACCCCCATATAAAGGCTGCAATATACCACCAATTAGACCCATATCATGGTACATCGGCAGCCAAGTCACGAACTTACTTTCTGGTGAATGCTCCATGAATTGGTAAGTTGTCTGAGCATTATGAAGTAAGTTGCCATGACTAATCATTACACCCTTTGGTTTACCCGTGGAACCAGAGGTATATTGCAGAAAAGCTAAAGTATCTTTATTAATAGAAGCTTCTTTCCAATTATCTTCTATTCCAGGTGCAAGATTGTCAGTAGTCAACCACTGTAAAGATTTGATGTCAGTCTTTTCCATCATTAAAGACTGTACTGTAGATAATATTTCTGTTGTCGTCAGAGCTATGGTTGCTTGGGCATCTGCACAAATCGCTTGGATTCGTGGTGCATTACGCTTATTTCGTGGAGGATATGCAGTTACAGCCACAACCCCCGCATACAAGCAACCGAAAAAAGCAGTTAAAAAATCTAGTCCTGCAGGATAAAGCAGTAAAGCGCGTCTTCCAGTCAAACCTTGTGCTTGCAACTGAGTAGCGATTCGACGCGCAAACCTATCTAACTCTTGATAGGTTAGCCTTGCTTCTTCGGATTCACCATTTAATAAAAAGGTGAAAGCATTCCGATTTGGCTGCTTGGAACTTCTTAGATGGAGTAGTTCAACAACTGTAGAGCAATTGCGAACATCTTCTTTAAAGCCAGAAGAATGTTGATTCATTTTTTTTGATAGATACATCCCAATAGACAGCTTGCTTTTGTTTCACTTTGAAGAGGGAAATAAGCAGCAAATACTTAGTTAGTTGTCAGCCAAACCAGAATCTGTTAGTCAAGCTAACTTAAAGATATAATCTCTCTAAATAAAAATCTTGACCATTGATTGTTAATTCGGCTAGGCACCAGCGAATATCAAACATCAGCAAAAGTAGGGAAAATCTGCTTTTACCGGATTTAATATTCAGGAGTTACGCAATTTTCACTCTTATTCTGGTTGCTGCGTGACGCGAAAAGCTTAAAGCTTATTGCTGTGTTAGAAAACAAGCAAAGCGTCACAACACCTTACGAGCAAAATGTGCTAGTTGCCTAAGTTCTAAATGTTGTTAAAAATATATGTCTTTAACCTTAACTAGCTTAACGATAATAGTTTGCTTTAGCAATAGCAAGATAGTTAAGAATTATTATAGATTAATTGAAGTTCTTCAATACTGCTTATCTATAATAATATATATCTTTTGACAGATGAAATATTTGGGATTTTAAAAATTCCAGGTGAATATAGAATAAAAATTATGAATGGGGCTGGATTTATTTAGTCTTGTTGGGCACAGTTCCGTAATCAAAGAACTTGTTTAGGTTTTATAAAATACCTCCTGATGATGTAAATTAACTATCGCCACAATCTATGATTATGTGTTAAACAAATACTTCGTTTCTGAAAAACTGCTTAGAATTTATAATTACTTGACGATTAATTGCAAAAAAATATTAACTACCTTGTATCTTGGCTTACTCCATAATATCATTAAGCTAATTTAAACTTAGATGCTAGTAATTTTCATTAATAATTGTTTTGTGTCCTCGGGTGAAACCAAGAGCAAGCAGTGTGATTAAATGTAATGTGAGGATATAAATGAAGTTAGATCAATTGCTTCAAAGTCTACTAGTGACAAGCGCGGTTGTTTTTTTTATTAGCACTCCTGCTAAAACTGAGGAGATACAAAAAGATGGAATTAGTAAATATTCTGTTGATAGGGTAGGGAAATCTAGTAATGCTAAGAAGGTTGCAGGTACCAAATCTCCCGTACTAGTTAGCAATTTCCGAAAACCTCGAACTTTCCAGCCGTCAACAGCAAGTTCTGTGGATAAGGCAAATCTACATGAACCAGGTAAAAATATTCTCCAACTCAGTGAGATCAAATTTCCTTCTACTAGCGCTCGGATGTTGGTACAAACACCAACAAATTCTCCAAACCCAGAATCTACAGGCGGGGAGCAACAAATTGTACTAATTACCGGAGTGAAAGCCAACCCCACGGATAAAGGCTTAGAAATAGTTTTACAAACTTCTCAAGCAAGAAATTTACAAGTAGTAAATCGCAGCAGTGGGAATAACTTTATTGCCGATATTCCTAACGCTCAATTACAACAAGCGTCAGGAGATGCATTCAAATTTAGTTCGGAAAAACCTGTAGAGGGAATTACTGAAATTACAGTAACTAATTTAAATGCAAATACTGTCAGAATAATCGCAAGTAGTGAAACAGCATTACCCAAGGTAGAATTATTCGATAGCGCACAAGGTTTGATTTTTGGATTAGCACCTGCTGCTTCGACTGCACAAAAACCCCAGACAAAACCCGAAGAAACTCCATCAGAAGTAGAAAAACCTGCTAGTGAAACTCCGTCTCAGAAACCATCTCAGGATGATGAGCCAATTGAGTTAATGGTAACGGCTGAACGTTCGGGGTATCGGGTTCCGAATAGTTCGACTGCGACCAAAACTGACACACCATTGCGGGATATTCCCCAGTCGATTCAGGTGATCCCGCAGCAAGTACTAGAAGATCGCAATGTTAGAGAGCTTAGAGAAGCATTAGAAACCGCAGGTGGTGTGACTTCTCAAGGCGCAAGAGGAACAAGTGTATTTGGAGAAAATTTCCAGATTAGAGGCTTTGACGTTAGGGATAGTATCTTTCGAGATGGTATTCCTACCATTTCTTTAGGAGTATTAACAACTAGCGATATCGAAAGTGTTGAGATACTCAAAGGTCCGGCTTCGGTACTATTTGGTCAAGGAGAACCCGGTGGAGTTATCAACCTGGTTTCTAAGCAACCTTTATTTGAGCCTTTCGCTTCTACCTCCTTTACAGTAGGAAGTTTTGACACTTATCGAGGAGCTATCGATTTATCTGGACCGTTGAATGATTCAAAAACAGTCCGGTATCGCTTAAATGCATCCTACGATAACTATGGCAGTTTCCGGGACTTTGTGGATGGCGATCGCTTTTCAATTAGCCCAACTGTTACCTGGGATATCAGCCCCGACACCTCTTTAAACGTTTACGCAAGATACGTTACCGAGCGGGAAACTATAGATGAAGGGCTTCCCGAAACTAGTAATGGTGTGGTTGATATTCCTCGGAGTCGGTTTTTGAACGAAGATTTTGGTGAGTTTGAGCAAGAACAGTTCAATATCGGTTATACGCTCAACCATAAATTCAACGAAGATTGGTCGATTAGACACGCTTTACAATATTTAGAGTACGAACCTATCAGATATTATCCCTATTTTGATAGCTTTGATGAAGCAACAGGGGAACTTTCTCGTATAGAATTAGCTAGTGATGAAACTTATCGAAGGTTTTTCACAAATGCGGATGTGACGGGTAAATTCAAAACTGGCTCAATTCAACATAAATTACTATTTGGAGTCGAATATCGTCGCAATACTGAAGATCCCAGTTTTCAATTTAGTGACCCTTATCCATCTATTAACGTTTTCAATCCAGTTTATACTCGAACACCTTTTGAAATTGCTCCAGATTTTTTTCGGGATGATAGAGTGGAGCAGATAGGCATTTATCTGCAAGACCAAATTGATTTACTGCCCAATTTAAAAGTATTAGCAGGTATTCGTTACGATAGTGCCGACCAATTTCGGACTGAAAGAAATCTAGGCGAACCGAGAACAGAATTTGAGCAAACAGATAGTGCTTGGTCGCCCAGATTCGGTATTGTTTACCAACCAATTCCACCACTCTCACTTTATGCGTCCTATACACGCTCATTTAATCCATCCTTTGGCACAAATCGTAATAATGGTGAGCCATTCAAGCCAGAAACTGGACGGCAGTTTGAAATAGGTGCGAAGGCTGATTTATCCGATAGTCTCAGTCTAACTTTAGCAGCTTTTGATATTCGTAAACAAAATATAAGTACAACTGACCCCGATAATATTGCTTTTGAAATCCAAACCGGAGAACAAACCAGTCGCGGATTTGAACTCAATTTGGGAGGGGAAATTTCACGGGGGTGGAAAATCACAGCAGCCTATACTTATTTAGATGCATTTGTGAGCGAAGACAACACCGATATTGAAGGAAATCGTCTTGCTAAGGTTCCGGAAAATCAATTTAGTTTATGGACAACTTACGAAATCCAAAAAGGAAATCTTAAAGGATTAGGATTTGGTTTAGGGCTGTTTTATGTAGGGGAACGTCAAAGGGATTTAGATAATACCTACACGCTTCCGAGCTATTTTCGTACCGATGCAGCTTTATTCTATAAACGGGATAATTGGCGTGCCCAATTGAATATCGAAAACCTGTTTGATATCGATTATTTTCGTTCGGCGAATTATAGTTTCGTAGGAGGTGGGGTTAATCCCGGAAAACCTTTTGCTGTTTCTGCGTCCTTTGCAATTGATTTTTAATTAGTCAAAGTTACTATCAGAATGTACAAAAGAATTCATGCAATAGTATCGCTGTTTGTGTCTGGTGTTTTAATAGTTTTTATGGTGTCAGCCTGCAACAGCAATACTTTTACTCCAAATCAACTTGATCGTTCTTCCACACAGAACTGCCGTGTCATCAAACATGCGATGGGTGAAACTTGTATTCCAGATAACCCACAACGTATTGTTGTCCTAGACGTTATGACGATGGAAAATGTCATAGCCTTGGGTCAAAAACCATTGGGCGCACCTCTTAATAACTTTGCACCACATATACCCACAAAAGGTATTGTAGATCTTGGTGACTCAGAGGCGATAAATTTGGAAAGAATGCTAGCACTCAAGCCTGATTTGATTATTGGACTTGCAGACGCTTGGGCTGGCACTCAGCCTTATCCCGAACTATCTCAAATTGCACCTACCGTTTTAGTAGAGTTCAACCATAGCGGGGAGTGGAAAGAAATTTTTGGATTTGTAGGAGAAGTTTTAGCAAAATCCGAGCAAGTCAAACAGGTAATGGCTGATTATTCCCAACGGGTAGAAAATTTCCAGCAGAAAATGAATTCTGGTGCGAAAAGTAAAACCCAAGTATCAGTTATTAGACTATACCCCGAGACAATTACTCTTTACACCAAGCCAGGATTCATCGGAACTATCTTAGAAGACGCAGGTTTATCTCGTCCACCTTCACAGGATTTAGATTTAGAAGCAACTAAAATACTTACTGGTGATACAATTCAGTACACTATCTCTAGAGAAGCATTTGATAAAGCAGATGCAGATGCAGTGTTTGTAATTGTAGGTAACTGGGATTCTAAAATTAAAGATGTACTTTCATCTTTAAAGAGCGATAAACTTTGGTCAACATTGAAAGCTGTTCGGCAAAATCAGGTTTACGAAGTTGGGAATTATTGGGTAGGAAGCGGACCGATTGCAGCTAATGCAGTGATTGATGATTTGTTTAAATACCTTGTCGAAACACCCTAATTTCTCCAGTGGGTTTGATGATTCACATAGATGTTTTTTAAATCTTCACCACTATGAAACTTCATACTTTATTTGTTTGTAAATCATGTAGTGCTATTATCGACCATGAAGAAGCAGACGAACGCGCTGAAGGTAATCAACTGCTTTTAAAATTGCTAGAAGCACAAAAAAATGATTCAACCGATTGCAATCTTAATATAGAAGCAGTAGGTTGTTTATGGACGTGCGATACTCCTTGTTGTGTCACTTTTGCCTGTCGGGGAAAGTATACATATCATTTTGTGGATTTACCCGTGCAAAATATTGTTTTAGACCTGTTTCAATTCAGCAAACTATATAGAGAAAGTAAGAACGGTTATATTTTACCTGCAAAAATGCCAGAACAATTCAAATCAAATTTACTTGTGCGTATTCCACCAGTACCAGGCTAAAAAATCTCTTTCATAAGTGGCTCCAAAATACAGCTTGAGAATAGCTAAAATTTTATGAAAATCGGACTAAAGCAATATCAGAATTTACTCGTAAATTATCTCAAACCTCAAAAATGGCGGGTTGCGAAGTTTGCGATCGCCCTCTTGGCAACCATCGGACTACAAATAATCAACCCGCAAATTCTTCGCTATTTTATTGATACAGCTGTAGCTGATAATTCTGGACAAAACTTGTTTATCGCCGCCTTATTATTTATTGGCGTAGCAATAATGACTCAAATCATTTCAATCGCTGCTACTTACTACGGCGAAAACGTTGCTTGGACAGCCACTAACGCTTTACGTGCTGACTTAGTTGAGCATTGTTTGACACTAGATTTATCCTTTCATAAATTCTCTACACCCGGTGAATTACTTGAAAGGGTAGACGGAGATGTGCAAACACTTTCCCAATTTTTATCTAAATTTACCATTCACATCTTGGGCAATTTTTTGCTGATGTTGGGTGTGATTGTGGTTCTGTTTGCAGAAGATTGGCGAGCAGGTTTGGCGATCGCATTGTTTGTCCTAATCGGATTATCTACTTTAATTAGCCTGCGTTCTATCGCTGTTCCCCATTGGAAAAATTATCGCCAAATTAGTGCAGATTTTTTTGGTTTTGTGGGTGAACAAATTGCTGGGATGGAAGACATTCGAGCTAATGGAGCTAAAAATTATGTCATGCACCGTTTCGGGCAAATTTTACAACGCTGGTTGCCCGTCTTTCATAAAGCACGCTTTACTAGTACAATTCTTTGGGGTACAACTAACGGTATTTTTACTTTAGGCACTGCGATCGCTTTAGGTTTGGGTGCTTACCTTTGGAGTCAAAATATCATTACTATTGGGACAGTATATTTGCTGTACTACTATACCACCCTTCTGAGCGAACCAATTGAGCAAATTCGCGACCAATTTGAAGATCTCCAACAAGTAGAAGCCAGTATTTACCGTATTCAGGCTTTATTTAAAGTTAAATCCCAACTCACAAAAGGAGGAGAAAAGCAACTTCCCCAAGGAGCATTTTCCGTAACTTTTGAGAAGCTCTCATTTAGCTACAATGATCGGGGAGCAGAAAATGAGGATTTAGTATTGCAAAATATATCTTTTAATTTACCTCGGGGTCATATATTGGGTTTAGTAGGGCGCACAGGTAGCGGGAAGTCTTCTCTAGCTAGATTATTACTGAGGTTGTACGATCCCCGATCAGGTTCAATTTGTTTAGGAGGTTTACCGATTAATCAACTTCCCTTAACAGATTTACCAAAACTTGTGGGATTAGTCACTCAAGATGTACAACTTTTTCAAACAACAGTCCGTAACAATCTCACCTTTTTTAACCAAAATATCAGCGACGAACGCATTTATGAAACCTTAGAAATATTGGGATTATCACCATGGTTACACTCATTGCCCCAAGGGTTAGATACCAATTTGGGACCAGATAGTAGCGGATTATCTGCCGGACAAGCCCAGTTGTTAGCATTTAGTCGTGTCTTTCTCAAAGATCCTGGTTTAGTAATTTTAGATGAAGCATCATCTCGCCTCGACCCGATTACAGAAAAGCTGATTGAAAAGGCTGTAGATAAGTTATTAATTGAGCGTACTGGTATTATTATTGCCCATCGTTTGTCAACTGTGCAAAGAGCAAATCAAATTTTAATTCTAGAACAAGGTCAAATTATTGAATACGGACAAAGAGAAGAATTAATTCAAAACCCTGATTCACTTTTTATTCAGCTATTAAAAAATAACTCAGCAGATAAAAATTTAATTTAAGCCAGTTTTTATTTAAATCTTTTGATTGAATTTTGCAAATTTTTGCCAATTTAATTAATACTATTAATAATTTATTAATATAGGGTTCCTAGTTAAAAAAAATTACTAAACTTTTTATTACCAATTCCCTGTTCCCATAAATCAAATTACGAATTATAATGATTTCACCAAAAAAGCTCAGAAGTGGTCAATTATTATGGCAATTAATTTGCTATAAACCTAAATTATACATAATTGACTCCTGGTTCTGGATTCTAATCATGGGCTTGCCTGCCTTACCAGGGTTAATCATCCGTGAATTCTTTAATCATTTGACAGATACAGGAGAATTTGGGTTTATTCCTAAGGTTTTAATAGCGTTATTAGTGGCTCTAAATTTAGGACATATTGCAGTTATATTTGCCGGACGTATCACCAAAACTCAGCACCGTTTCATTATGCGGTCATTACTGCGACATAATTTATTAGACCGCCTTTTTGAAAATCCGACAGCGCAGCCAATGGTTACTAATCAAAAAGCTGAAAATACTATATCTCAAGGAGAAATAATTAGCTACTTTCGTGATGATGCCGAACAAATAGAAGAAGGTGTAGCATTAATACCAGAAGTTTTAGGACAAGGGATATTTGCGGTTATGTCTCTAGTGATTTTATTGAATATCAATGTTCAAATGACACTGTTTGTTTTTCTACCATTAGTAGGGATGGTAGTGATTATTCAAAAAGCAGAAACTCGAATTAAACAGTACCGCCAAGCTAGTCGCCAAGCAACTGAAAAAGTGACAGGGATTTTAGGCGAAATATTTGCTTCAGTACAAGCGATTAAGGTTGCTGGAGCAGAAAAAAATGTACTGGATTATTTTCGTCTTTTGAATGACAAACGTCGTCAGACAATGATTAAGGATAGCTTATTCAACGCAATCCTCAATTCTGGTTTTCAAAATATGGTGAGTTTGGGGACAGGGATAATTTTACTGCTTGCTTCTCAATTAATGCAGAGCAATGTTAACAAATTGAGTATAGGTGATTTTGCTTTGTTTGTGTATAATCTCTCATTTGTAACCAGTTTTTTTACCTTTATTGGCAGTTACATGGCAGAATATAAACACGCGGAAGTATCTTTTGAGCGGATGGCAAGTTTACTTTCGGGTGTATCAGCAGATACGTTGGTGGTTGCCAATCAACTTAATTTTAATAGTCATAAAGATGACAAGAGACCTTTGCAATTATTTGAGCAAAGGTTAATAAAAAATGACGGAGATACCCTGCAATCATTACAAATATGTGATTTGACTTACCATTATCCTGGTACTAAACAGGGAATTAAAAATATTAGTTTTGAGATACAGCGCGGTAGTTTGACAGTAATTACTGGTCAAATTAGTTCAGGGAAAACTACATTGCTAAGAGTTTTATTAGGGCTATTACCTATACATAACGGATGTATTTATTGGAATGGACATTGTGTTGAACAACCCAGTAGTTTTTTTATTCCACCTCGAAGTGCTTACACTCCTCAAATTCCTCAGTTGTTTAGCTATACTCTACGAGAAAATATTTTATTGGGCTTGTCTAAAGACGATAATGACATTGTCACCGCTTTAAATATGGCTGTATTTGAACAAGATTTGGCAACAATGAATGAAAATTTAGAAACTTTAGTTGGTTCTAAAGGTGTACGGCTATCTGGGGGACAAATACAACGTGTAGCAGCAGCGCGAATGTTTTTGCGTCAACCGGAATTACTGGTATTTGATGACCTTTCCAGTGCTTTGGATGTGCAAACAGAATCGGCATTATGGTCGCGCATATTTGTTAATAGTAAAGAAACACAGCATAATAATAATTGGACTCCAACCTGTCTTATTGTTTCTCATCGGCGTTCCGTTTTGCGTCGCGCTGACCAGATTATTGTCATGAAAGCAGGTAGAATAGAAGCACAAGGAAAGTTTGATGAAATTTTTACCTATGAACAAACTGACTGATTTTTTTTCGGCGTTATATCAAGTTCGGCTAATTACTTACTACATGGCTAATGGCTTTTTTCATCACCTTCCCTTTCTCCCAATTGGAACACACATCGGAGTCCCGGAAACTGGATCTGGAAAAATTTTGCATTCCAATCCAAACACGTCTAAAACCATTTTTTCATTCATCACATCTTCCGGTTTACCTTGAGTATAAATATTCCCTTTATTAACCGCTACTAAATAATCAGCATAACGACAAGCTTGGTTTAAATCGTGTAGCACCATTACTAAAGTTCTACCTTGGTTTTGATTTAATTCCCATAATAAATCTAAAACCTCAATTTGATGGGCTAAATCCAAAAAAGTTGTCGGTTCATCTAATAGTAAAATATCAGTATCTTGAGCCAAAGCCATTGCAATCCAAGCTCGTTGTCTTTGTCCCCCAGAAAGAGTATCTAATTCCCTTTCTGAAAACTCTTTCATTCTAGTAGTTTCTAATGCTATCTCCACAAAACGTTCATCTTCTTTTGTCCATTGCTGCAACCAATTTTGATAAGGATAACGTCCGCAAGTTACTAAATCTTTTACCGTTAAACCTTCAGGAGCCACAGGTGATTGAGAAAGAATTCCTAATTTTTTCGCAACAGCTTTTGTTGATAATTTAAATACGTCGCTAGAATCTAAATAAATAGTTCCGTTAGAGGGTTTTAATAATCTTGCTAAACCCCGCAATAATGTAGATTTACCGCAGCCATTGGCACCAACTAAAGCGGTTATTTTGCCTTGAGATATGCTTAAATCGATATTTTGAATTATTTTTGTATTGTCGTAACCTAATGTTAGATTTTTCGTTGATAATTTCATTTATAATTTAGATATTGATTTGAGTTTTTAAATGCAAAGATACGCGAAGGTTGGCGCGGAGGTACACAGAGGAGTAATTTTTAGTTTTCTGTTTTATTTTATTTTCTCCGTGTTCTAATTAATAAATAAACAAAATAAGGCGCACCAATTACAGCGGTAACGATTCCACAAGGAATTTCTATGGGAGAAAATAAAATCCTTCCTAAAAAGTCAGCTATAACTACAATCATTGCTCCGGTAATTGCTGCGACGGGAATCAATCCTTCATGGATATTACCTACTAATTGACGGGCTATATGAGGTGCTATTAATCCGACAAAACCGATTGTTCCTGCTGTTGCTACTGCTGCACCAGATAAAGCCGCACTAATTAATAATAAAAAACTCCGCTGCCATTCAACTTTACTACCTAATCCTTTTGCTATTTCTTCTCCTAAATTCAAAGCATTTAATTGCGGTGCATTTATCAAAGCTAAGGGTATAAAAACAATCAACCAAGGTAGTAATGAAAAAAGCTGTTCCCAACTGTGTCCGTAAACGCTTCCTGCTAACCATACTAATGCTTGACTGACATTATAAATGTCGCCAAATGTCACCATTAAATTAGTAAAAGCACTTGCAACAGATGCAATTCCTACACCGATTAAAATTAAACGTACCGGATGTGTACCTCTATCCCAAGCTAGAAAATAGATTAATAATGAAGCTATCAAAGCACCACCAAAAGCAGCTACAGGTAACACTCCCGCAGGTACATTTGGTAACATTATAATTAAACTTACCGCCGCGAAACTCGCACCAGCGTTAATACCAATAATTCCTGGGTCAGCAAGAGGGTTACGAGTTATACCTTGCATGATGGTGCCGGAAATTGCTAAAGCCATACCTACAAAACAAGCGGTAAGGGTTCTGGGTAAGCGTAAGGTATTGATGACAAATGCATAATCAGCATTTCCCGCATCTAATCCTAAAACTGTTTGAACAACTGCAAGTGGTGGAATAGGATATTCCCCGAAGCAAGTATTCATCACCATCGCTGTTAAAGTAATAAGAATTAAAATTAATAAGACAATAGGAACCCGCTTTTTGAGACGAAAAGAAATCGGGAGTAATCGAGAACGAAAAACTATTGTACTTGTCTTCATTTCTTCACCTTGGTTTTAGCTAAATAAATGAAGAATGGCGCACCTACTAAAGCTGTCATAATACCGACGGGGATTTCTTGCGGTTTAATAATCAATCGAGCTACGATATCTGAACCTAAAAGCAATATGGCACCAAATAAAGCGCTGTAAGGCAAAATCCAACGATAATCTACCCCTACGAAAAACCGAACAATATGAGGAACCACCAAACCGATAAATCCAATCGCACCCGCAACTGCGATCGCACTTCCATCTAATAGCAAAACGCATACAGCAGCAATGATTTTCACCCATGCGGTTTGTTGTCCCAAGCCTTTTGCGATATCTTCCCCCAAACTCAAAATTGTGATTTGTTTGGAAATAATTAACGTTAATACCATTCCAATACACAGATAAGGCAAAATTTGCAGAATCAGACTTGTATCCGCACCAGCTAAGGAACCCGCTAACCAAAAACGAATTTCTTCGAGAGTACTTTGACTGATAATTAATATTCCCGTAGTCAGCGAAGCTAGAAAAGCGCTAATCGCAGCACCAGCAATTGTTAAGTTGAGTGGAGTAATCCCACTACGACCTAACGAAGCTAAAAAATACACACTCACCGCAGTAATTCCCGCACCTGCGAAAGCGCACCATACATAGAAACTTGGTGACGACACACCAAATAAAAATATAGCCATCACCACGGCAAAAGCTGCACCAGCATTAATTCCCAGTATTCCAGGGTCGGCTAAGGGGTTGCGAGTTATACCTTGCATAATCGCACCAGCAGTAGATATCGATGCACCTACGATCATTGCGAGTAAAGAACGGGGTAATCTAACAGTACGGATAATTAGATGTTCTCTCGAACCGTCGAAAGATATTAGAGAATCATAGACAGCTTGCCAAGAAATATCAGCAGCACCATAGGAAACACTGATCAAAAGACAGACGACGAGTACTATAAATCCAATTATTAAACCGATTACAGGTTTAGTTCGCGATAGTGTCTGCATATGGATTTGTATAGAGATTAGATATCAGTTTATTCACTTTCTTAGAGGAACTTATTCATAATTATTTACAATTAGCAGCGATGAAAAATGCTCGGTTTGGTAAATTATTTTAATATATAATCAAGGTTTGTGAAAGCTTTCAAACATCATAAATTAATTCTTTCCTCATAAAAATAGGCTAGTGATTAAATAATATTTTAACTTATTGCTATTATTTCTCAATTTATTTGATTAATCTAGTATATTTCTTACAATTGATCAATAACTTTTCTCCAAATAGCTTCTTTAATAGAGCATAAGTAAAAGTCTTCAGTCCTTTCAACGCGAACAGATGAACTAATCAAGTAAAGGCTGAAGCCCTCTCCCAGTATAGGTTGTTTATGATGAATTCATTCAAGGTATTCTGGACAATATGAATACCAGGGTGTTTGAGAATGTTGTCCTCTATCTTTGAGCGATTTATCCTACATTCTGCACTTCAGAATGTAGCATAGAGAAATACAGGGCTATTCTCCGAGGTAGACTCAGAAGAACTAAAAAAAAGAGCAGCTTTGAATTTGGATGGATATAAATCAATACGGTTCAGTTAAGGTTGCCATTTGATTGATCAATCGATCTATATTTCATTTTGTGGGAAAACCAAGAATTGGGAGAAGTTGGGGGGAAGAAAATCTTCCCCCAAACTGAGTCCTTCGGACAC
>JAYKJL010000266.1:0-15778 GCA_035285725.1 Nostocales cyanobacterium 94392
TGGACTCCACTACTACATCAGGCAAGTTTAATAGTTCTGTCAAAACTCTTTTCATAAGAAATATTAGTGAAATACGGGATAGTTATCTTAACATTTTAGCACGCTAAGTACGCAAGAACCTATTTTAAAAGGTCTAACGCCCGACCTACTCTTTCGCGGTTACTAAGTGCCATAGTTTTTTATACTAATTTTTTATATTAAATTGACCGAAGTTATGGGGGAGAGGGAGAAGAATGATTAAAACAAAGCGACTTGTACTGGTGTTTCTTCGTGACTATCCGCAGCCAGCCGAGAAATTTCCGACCAGGATATAACTAAGCTGTTGTAAGCTACACCTTCAGAAGCCCAGCCTTTGCGATCGCAAATGTTATATAGCCTATAAGCTAATTCTCTTGCTGCTTCTCCTATGGTTCCCAGTTGAGATAGCAAACGCTTTTGCTTTCCCACCAAGGCGATAATAATCTGCAACGAGTTCTTGATTTTTGGGAACAAGTAAAGTCTTGAAAATATCAGGAAAAATATGACCGATTGAACGACGTAGCCACACATAAAAGAAATCTGATAAGTCAGCGTATGGAACTGCATCGTAATAAGGTGGGTCTGTGGAAACAACTATTGATTTTGCATAGATGTCAGATTTGGTTGCGTCTATTTGTTTAACAACTCCTTTAGCACCACAAGGAGAAAGTTCAATAACTTTAGTTATCCAATCAATAGCACCAAGAAAGTTTCCTGTAGAGTCACTTAATGGGTTTGCTTCTGCATAGTCCCAAGTCATGGAAATTGCTTGGCGAGCAAAAGTATTTCGAGTACTGTCTCTGCCAGTATCCCAAGAGCAAATTGTTGAGTTTCTATCAGAAAGTCTATCAACTGCGATCGCCAAGTAAGTAATTACTGCATCTGCATAACCTGTTGCACCTGCACCACCTTCACAAAGCGGTAAATTATCGTCAGGTATTTCAGCAACTAAAGCATCAGTAAATATCCTTTTGCGTGCTTCACTTACTAAGTCACAAAAAGTGGTTAAGGCTACAAGCTGACGAGAGGTAAAAAGGTCACAATGGCGTGTCATACCGTAGCGTGGAGTTGCCATATACTGAGGATGGGTAGAGAGTTCTGTTTCAGGTTTCCATTGAGGTTTTGCTGAACCTGCTATTTCCTCATGTTCCTGATTCGGCGACAAATACACTCGTCCACGTTTACCTTCAGCAACAATTGCCATTAACCTTGCATCCATCTGTCCAGCTTTACCTTCACCACGGATATAATCTAAAGCCACAGGCGTTTCACAAACTATACAAATTCCACCCTTACGACTCACCGTTCCATCTTGAGGCTTACCCTTACCAGTCTTCACCTCAAAACGCACTACAGGAGGCTTCTGACTATTATCAATAACTGGCTCAACCCAAGCTTCTTTTCCCTTCTTAGTCGAAAGCTTAAAAGAACGCACCAACGGCATTTGACAACCACAAGCCGGATTGGGACATTTCACCGTTCTTGCCCACAACCAAGCAATTACCGTCGCTTCACCACCACCATGTTCTTGCGGTAAATTAACCTTGGGATATAAATGCCCAATGCGTTTAAAAGCCTCATCCCGCATCCATTGTCCGTAATAGCGCACATCTTCCGCTAAACCCTGCGCTCCAAAATATGACTGTAGATTTTCGGCTTTCTTCGACTTTGCATTAGGGATTGTCTTACTTCGAGAATCTGGATTAACCGGAGGTTGGTTTGCAAACTTTGGTGGAATTTCAATCAAAGCCTTGGTAATCAAAACTGCTACCGGATTAAGGTCGCTACCATGTGCTTCTAAACCCAATCTTTGCGCTTCCAAAGGTATGGAACCTCCGCCGCAAAAGGGGTCTAAAACAGGTGGTGGATTTCCATCGGTTGATTTGAGTATTTCTGCTTTCGCTGCGTCTAATACTTCTTTATTGGTGACATTTTCCCACTTCACCAATTGTTCGATGATTTCAAATAAGCGTCGTCTCTCTTTATCCTGGGCTTCTTCTGTAGGAAACTCATCTGGACGACTTGATGGGTCATCTACCAATGATGCAAATAATACCGCTCGACAAGCTGCTAATGGTCGTCGCGCCCACCATAAATGTAACGTTGATGGGTGTCCGTGGCGAATTGATTTTTCTCTCGCGGACTCTTTATTTATGGCTTCAAGGGGAAGGGAGACTTCGATTAGCTTTTTGCGGTAGGGGTAGATCATGCATTCTCGTCCCTACCTCCGCAAATTTATTTACACGAAAAAATGTTTACTGAGCTTAATCTTAATTAAGTATAGCAAAATAATCCTGCGGATGCAGACATAAATAGATGTGCCTTTAATTAGCTTAAGTAAAAACTCTGATAAATAAAGAACGGAGGTAAGTATTTTATAAATAGTTGTCCGTAATTTTAATCTACAGTTAACCAAATGACTTCCGAAATCTTACTTACCCCGTAATTCAATTTTTTATTTGTTCTCTAACCCAATTTCTAAAAGCTCGAATTACAGAATTTCGACCTGCTGTTTTACTCTGCTCAAGATATTTTGGTAAAACTTCAGCTAAATGAAAATCAGGAAAATTTTTACTTTTCTCGGAAACCACATAAGAACCATTCTGTAATAAATTTATTTGTAATTTACCTTTCTCAAATCGCCATAATTCGGGAACTTTCAATGCTTCATAGATGCTTGGATGAGTCCGGGAAGTAACATCAATTTCTAAAGCTAAATCGGGTGGTGGGTCTTGTGTTAGATCGAGGCGCTTTTTACCACGCACTTTACTTTCATTTTCAATATAAAAACATTGGTCTGGTTCAATACCTTGAAGCATTATTTGATTTTTAAAAGTTGTAGAGCCAAGACTAAGAAATTCAATATCTAGCTCTTCTAAAAGTGCTTTGATTAAATCACCGATTATTTCTTTACCAAACTCATGTTCTGGCAATGGAGCCATAATTTCTAGCACCCCTCTGTCATAAGCAATACGTGCAGCGCGATGTTCTCCGAGTTCATCAAGAATTGTTTCAAATTCTTCCCAAGTGACATCACTTAACAATACCCGTTGTCCCGGTGGAACATTAATACGTCTAATGCTTAAGAGCATATTACCACTCCCAGTCTTTGTGCGATTACTATTAGTTTAATTCGCTCAAGCAATTCGTCACCATAATTCCTGTAAGCTATAACTAATTTACGCTAATTACAGCAGAATTATATTATTAATGATGACTAAATGTCAGAGTTAAGCGTTTTTGCATTTATAGATATGAAGGTAATATTGTGAATTACGAAGAACTGATTCATGATATCAGTAATATTAATAACACATCTCTTACTACTGTTATACGGGCTGTAAACAAAATTTTAACTATCCGTAACTGGTTTATTGGTGCGTATATTGTTGAGTACGAACAAAATGGAGTTGACAGAGCGGCTTATGGAACGCAACTAATTAAAAAACTTGCTAATGACTTAAAAAGTAGAAAAATAGAGAGTTTATCTGACCGTAATTTGAAAAACTTTCGACAATTTGCGTTGACTTACCCTGCTTTAGCAAAAGATGAAAATATAACCGCATTTTTATCATTGATTAGTATACCATTTAACGCGCTCCAAATTCGGCAGGCACTGCCTGCCGAATTTCAAAATGTATCTGGGAAGTTGTTTCCAGCCCTTCAAGCTCGTGAATTACAAAATCCTTCACTAAGTTGGCAAGATAGCAAATATTACCAACGTTTATTTTCTACTCTTTCATGGACACACTTAGTAGAGTTAACCCGTATAGAAGATATTACAAAGCGGGCTTTTTATGAATTAGAGTGTATCAAAAGTAACTGGTCTACAAGAGAATTAAAGCGTCAGATGAACAGTATGCTTTATGAAAGAGTCGGGTTATCTAAAGATAAAGAAGCTGTTTTAACGCTTGCGAATGAAGGACAAATTATAGAAAGCCCTAAAAACGTTTTACGCGACCCTTATATTTTAGAATTTTTAGAATTAGAAGAAAGAGCAACTTATTCAGAATCTGATTTAGAAGAAGCTTTAATTAATCATTTGCAACAATTTATGCATGAATTAGGTCGAGATTTTTGTTTTGTTGACCGTCAATTTAGAATTACGGTTGCGGAAGAACATTATTTTCTTGATTTATTATTTTACCATCGTTCTTTACAGTGTTTAATTGCTATCGATCTAAAACTTGGGAAGTTCAAACACGATTATGCCGGACAAATGAATTTTTATCTTAACTATTTAAAGGAAAATGTTGCTTATCCTCACGAAAATGCTCCTGTGGGAATTCTTCTTTGTGCAGAAAAAGATGCGGAAGCAGTTCACTATGCAACCGCAGGACTTGATAATCAATTATTTGTCTCGCGGTATATGGTTGCTCTTCCTTCAGAAGAAATCCTTAAGCAATGGTTAATTGAAGAACAAGTGAGGCTGGAAAAACAATTTTATTTATGATTCAAGATTAGTTAATTTATACGGTATCAAAAAATCAACTTGGTTCAATTCCGCGCTGCCACAATTCCTGTAAATTATAATTCACGCTGGTTGCAGCAAAATCAGGTTCCTGTTGAAATGGTTTGTGTATATAGCGAATTTGACATTCATCCGCTGATGCTTCTATAGATGGTACTTGTGCGATCGCCAAAATAAAATTATCGGGTTTGTTAAGTGCGGTAATAATTTCGTTTTTGGTAACAGTTACGGTTTTTGCTCCTGTAATACGTCCTTTAACTTCAATAAACCGCAATAATCCTTCATTCCCAATATTTTGAGAAAGATTATTAGACTCGATATCATAACCGCATTTTTCGCTACTTACATCTCGCGGTTCGTAACCCAATTTTCGTTCGGCTTCAATTACCGCAGCCATTGCTAATTTTTCTACCTTTTCTCGCGAAATTGCAATATCTTCTGCATTTGTATTTTGTACTGAATCTTTCCCCAATAAGCGATTTAGCAAACCGATGGGTACAACTAATGCACCACCAAAAATTACTGGTGGTAACGGCGATAATTTACGTTCTTGTTCCAATTCGCTTAGACGTTGCTGCAATCGCGCTTGTAATTCATCTGCACGCTGACGGGCTTTTTCGGAATTGATTTTGGCGTTTGGTTTACCTGCTAATTCTTGTGTCTTAAGTTCGCTAGCGCGATAGTCCCAATAATTTATTTCTTTGGTTAATCTGTCTTTGACCGCTACTATTGTTTTGATAGTAAGTTCTTCTTTACGTTGTTTAATTTCTTGGAGATGCTGAGGAACTAAGTTTTTAATGGCATAAGTTTTGGCTTGTATTTCTAAGTCATTATGTTGCCAAGAATTTTCTAAGATTGCTTCGACAAATGTTTTCTCTTCATCCTTCAAAGGACGATAATCGAGATATGGCGCATAACCCGCATTGCGAGTATTTCCTTGCAGATCAATCTCTACATACTGCATTCGCTTAGAAACAACCCTTCGGGAACCGTTGGCATTTGTCCGCGCATCTTGGATTGAATGCTCCAAATAAACCAACGCTCTAACATCGGAACTAGGGTCATTCTCGTCTACTAAAATAGTACCCTGCTTCAGTAAATTTCGTTGCTGTTCTAAAGTTAAGTCAATTATGGCATCAAGTAACGGATGTCCCGGACAAACAAATGAGGCAGGTGGCTTTCCTGGAACATTTATCAAATCCTTGTCAAAGCAAATCCGCTCGTAACGTCGCAGTAAGGGTTGGCTTTTTCCAATTAACCTATCTCGATTGCGAACAATCGCGGGAACATGGGTGATTTCATAGCGTTGATGTTCGCGCTGACGGATACTTCCACCCACCTTTTGAAAAGCTTCTAAAAAGAAAGCAGCGATAAAATGCGGTTGTAAACGTCGTGCTTGAGCGCGTTCCATTTCTGCACGAATTTCCTGCACTTTAGCAAAATCCATCGCATCTCGCGCTAATGCACGTTCTTCCAAGAGTTCGCGTAATTTATCTTGGTCTAACTTCCCTACAACTTCATTCAATCTCGCCCGTACTTCTAATGTATCTCCATAACGAATTGCGTCGATGAGTAATTCCCGTAATTCCTTCCCTGCAATGGCTGTTCCTAAAACATCAAATACCTTACCACCCAAAGCCTGCTGTTCAATTTCCAGTTTCTTCAGTAGCGCTAGATAAACTTCCCCTTCGCGGGTTTCTTCTGCCACCAAATTCCATAAGTGGCAAACTTCCGTCTGTCCGATGCGATGAATGCGTCCAAACCTTTGCTCAAGCCGATTTGGGTTCCAAGGTAAATCGTAATTTACCATTAAATGAGCGCGTTGTAAGTTTATACCTTCACCTGCGGCATCAGTGGCAATTAATACCTGCACATCCACATCTTGAGTAAATGCTTCTTGGGCTTTGCGACGTTCCTCTCGCCCCATTCCACCGTGAATTGTCACTACAGCTTCTACACGTCCCAATAAAGTACTAATCCGTGCAGTTAAGTAATTTAAAGTATCCCGGTGTTCGGTAAAAATTATGAGTTTGCGCCGATGTCCGGCAGCATTAAACATCTCTACATTGTCCTGTAGTAGTTTTGATAACTCCTCCCATTTTTTATCCGTGCCACTACGACGTACCTTTAAAGCTAATTCTTCTAATTCCTGTAACAGCGAAATCTCAACTTGTAACTCCGCAATTGTCCGCGATGCGGTTGCCAAATCAACAACTTCCTGCTCCATACTTTCTCGTTCTGCGGCAGAAACATCATCAAAATCGTCTTCAATATCTTCGACATTAACGACTTTATTTAAATCAAAATCTACAACACTTCGCCGCTTAAATATTTCTTCTTCCCGCAAACGTTTCTCCAAACGTTCCCGACGACGTTTTAACGATTGATAAATAGCTTCTGGAGAAGAAGCCAAACGACGCTGGAGTATTGTCAAAGCAAAGCCAACAGTACCTTTGCGTCCTTGATTTCCCAACGCATCAGCACGGTTGAATTCTTCGCGTACATAATTAGTGGCTTTTTTATAAAGCGATGCTTCTAAATCCGAAAGCTGATATTTAACTGTATATGCTTTTCTTTCCGGAAAAAGAGGCTTACCATTGAATTTAAGCAAATCCTCCTTAACCAAACGTCGCATCAAATCCGAAGTATCAACAACATGAACCCCATCGCGGAATTTCCCCTCGAACCTATCACCATCAAGTAACGCCATAAACAACTGGAAATCCTCTTCTTTACCGTTATGTGGCGTTGCTGACATTAATAAAAAATGTCGCGTCAAACTTGATAGTAACTTGCCCAGTTTATAACGTTTTGTTTCCTTAATTTCACCACCAAAAAACGAAGCCGACATTTTATGAGCTTCATCACAAATAATTAAATCCCAATCCGTCTGCGATAACTTCCCTTGTAAATTCTGATTGCGACTGAGCTTATCAAGTCGAACAATTGCCAAAGACATCTCCGCAAAAGCATTTCCCGTGCGTGCAGCTTCTATACGGTCATTAGTGATAATCTCAAATGGTAAATTAAATTTTTTGCCTAACTCATCCTGCCACTGCGCTTCCAAACTACCGGGACAAACTACCAAACAGCGATGTAAATCACCACGTATCAACAACTCACGTATCAGCAAACCAGCCATAATTGTTTTACCCGCACCTGGGTCATCCGCCAAAAGAAAGCGTAGAGGTTGGCGTGTGAGCATTTCGCTGTAAACGGCAGTAATTTGATGGGGTAATGGTTCAACCAGCGAAGTATGAACCGCTAACAAAGGGTCAAATAAATGTGCAAGCCGAATACGTAAAGCTTCGGATGCAAGACGAAATTTAGTACCATCTGCATTAAAACTCCAAGCCCCCCCTTGTGTCAGAATTTCTAACGTACTTTCCTTATCTCGGAATAGCAACTCATTCCCTAAAGTTCCATTAGCTTCTTTGTAGGTTAATTCGACAACATCGGAACCGTGCCACTGTGCATCGACAACAGTAACCATGCTGTTCGGCAAAATACCTTTTACCTGCGTGCCTTTTGTTAGCTGTTCGAGTTTCACCATGTTGGGGTATTTTTCTTGGTAGTGCTAATTGGTACCTTATTTATGCTAAAGGATTGCCTTGAAAAGTTGTGGCGATCGCCTTAGTTGCACCAAAACTGAACGCCATCTCAAGGCAGCCTTAGTAAGATTTATGATACCTAATTATTTCCGTGGAAGGTGTTAAATATTTCACTTGTACGGCATTTAGACAGCAATCGTAATTGACGGCGATAAGCCCTACCCTTTGGGAACACCGGGGCGGTGAACGGGCATACGTTATCGCGATCGCAAACTCCAAAATCATTCATCAATAGCAATCGCAGTATGGTCTTGAACTTGCTTGGGGTCGGGCGATGGAAAACTTGCCGCTTCAATCTGCTCTACCCCCAACTACCGATAAATACCAGCAATTTCATTTTCATTGCCACTCAAAGGACACAAGCGGATAATCTCCTCAACTTCTGAGGGCAATACTACCCACTGGCGATCGCCCGCGAAGCTGGCGCTTTGATCGCGACAGCTGACTATGGAACCTAGCGTGTAACTAATGCTATGTGTCATACTAAAAGCTAGACGTAATAAAACCTTTCAGCGTAAATGTATATACCACCTTTTTATAGCCCTTTGAAGCTGGAATAATATGTGCAAACAGCGTAGTAATATTCCCAGCGTATGATGATAAGATTTGCCATAAAACCATCCTTCCACCGTACTCTCGCTGTAACCCGTGAATTGACACAAAGTCATAATAGAAGCTTTCATATAACCCGTTGGACTGCGCTCTCCAGGGTATGGTGCTTCTACATCTGGATGAATTACGGGAATCCAAATTCTACACCATTCATTAGGTGACATTGGTTCTAAGATTGCCAAAAATATCTGTTGGTTATTTGGCTGGCTTTTTGTTTCATTTAAGATAAATTTTGCTAACCAACGAGGAATATTAAGAGTTTGATTTTGTTTCATAAAACAAGGAGAGGCAGGTTGTTAAATCTCACACAGGATAGGGAGTTTCCGTGAGCGAAACTCCCCCGGATAGAGAAACTTTACACAGCTTTCAATTCTTTCTTTTTACGGTTTGATTCACAGACAGCATTCATCCAATTCTGTATCGCTATAATTTCAGATTCACCGTTAACCACGGCTCTGACTACGTTCTTATCATAGGAATCGGTAGTGTACTTAGGATGAGCAGACACAGGTGAAGCCCAAGCAAGACACATAGTCTTTACCAATTCATCAACCTTGCTGCTATCAAGCTGACTGGGACGGTCAACCGAACTGCGATCGCAGCCACTCCTTGATTAATTCAACTGGATAATCAAGTAGAGTACGAATTTGCTTCACTCGCAAGTCTTGAGTGTCTGGAACTGTTTCTACTGTTGTCTGTGGTGGTGATTCTTCAACTGTCGCTAACCAAGATTTGAATTCAAGTGCTAGCTCCTTACCAGGATTAAGAAAAGTTTTATCGGTAATGGCAGGACAGCGACTTTTACTAATGGTCAAAATGTGGGTATAGTCTAGCTCTCCGGCGACATCAAATTCATATTCTACGCCGCTTGCTTGTATTGGTGATGTGCCTACTTTTTTAGGACTATAAGAAGATTTACCGTTCTTTTGATTTTCTTCTATCAGCCACTCGGTTTTGCTTCGCATCGTCGCTATGATGTGGCATTTTGACCCAATCATGGCATCAATCAATTTACGCTCTAAGGGACGGACTTTTGCCCATCCGTCGAATCTACCTCCCGCTAACTCTAGGTCGTAAAATGATATCTCAACTTTCCTAATACTGCTTTCATGACTCGTTTTCAAGTCTGTAGCAATTAGTTTTTCGTACTTATCGCGGTTAAATACTTGCTGAGTGTAGGCAATAAACGGCATAATACTAGTTCCTGTAAAAAGGTTGCTCGTGTAATCGCTTTTGCTTACCAGGCGAGATAGCGATTGCATGAGTATTTGTATATATAAAGCATATACATCTGCTAGTACATTGTCAATACATTTTTAGAATTTGTATATACAAAGTAAAGTGAAAGCCTTGTTTATCCTCTAATAAGTAAGTATAGGCATTGCATAGACATAAAAACAAAGCTAGTCTATGTATAGACTGATAAAGTATAGGAAATGCTATGGGTCAATTGAACATCCGAATTGATGATGGGTTAAAGGAAGCTTTCATCAAGAAAGCAAGAGAACATAATGCTTCTGCTACAGAATTATTAGTTGAATATATGAAGCAATATTTAGCAACCCCTTACAAGAACGAATCTCAGAAGATTGAAGAACTCGAGAAAAGATTAGTAAAAGTTGAGCAAGTCCTGGGGGAATTAGCAGCCTGAGAGGCGAACTTCTGTTTCTCAGGCAATGGCGCAATCGCGTTCGTAAAACTTTAAAAGTTAATCCTGAATCCCCTGATGATGAATCGGGGGATTTTGCATAACAGATGTGTATATACAATTTTATGCACAGCCTTGACCAGTTATTATATTGCATATACTATGTATAGATAATCTATTTATTGCTCCCGCATATCAAATAACTGTGGGGGCAATCGAGCATTAATCATCAAAGTAACCGGCTTTCCTGACGGGGTGACTTGTATTAGCAGCGTCGCCCTACTTTCTAATGCGTTTGTAAGAGAGGAATTATGAATTCGATTACCGTAAATGATGGCAATACCAGCCCATTTGACCAATTAAAAAAAATTGATGAATTAGGAACCGAATACTGGTTGGCGACAGATTTACTAGCGTCGATGGGATATCGAACTTGGAAAAGAATTAAGGATACTGTAGAACGAGCAATTTTTAGCGCTCGTAATTCCGGGATAAACGTATCCTACCATTTTGCCAACGTCGTCCAAATGGCGCAAATTGGCGACTCTCAGGCATTTCGAGAAACGCTCAAAGATTATAAGTTATCTAGATATGCCTGCTATATTACGGCGATGAATGGCGACCCACGTAAGCCAGAAATAGCAGCCGCACAAAGCTATTTTGCGCTTCTTACTCGGGAGGCAGAACTCGGATTGCAACACCAAGAGTTAATTGGATCGGTACTTGAAAAACTTGATCGGCACAATCAGATAATTGAGAAACAAGATCAAGTTATACGATTACTTCAATCCCAAATACAAAATTTACTCCCAGCTTCAGCCGACCATACCGACACAAAAGCAAACTATATTCCACCAGGGTGGAATGCCGAACTATGGAACAAACTGCCTCCACAAGATAAACATCACTTCCGTTTTCTGCATCGTCGCCGTGGATTTAGACCTGATTACCGTACTGAGGTGCCTTTACAAGAACTCACAGAGCAATTCAAACAGAAGCAGAAAGACGAATAAAAACTGCTGTGGTCGAGGTGTCACCCCAAGAAAAACAGAGACTCGAAGCCTTGCGGCTTGAAGCGTTAAAGCTATTAAGGGAAGAAGGAGTTGAAAATGACTAGTTTGACTTCCGCAACATTGGGAGAAATTAATCATTCTGGGCTACTGTCGAGAAACAATCAGCAAGCACATGAAGGAGTTGATATTTGATGGATTAATAGAAGATAAACCATCTCATCGTTTCCCTAAAGACACCGCATCGGAATATAGATTAAATCTGCAAAATATTTCACAAACCATAGAGTTTAATCGATGCGAAATAATTCATGTAGATGTGTCAGATATTTCAGGTAAATGTGCGAATAATCCGCCAACATCTAAAACTTACTTAAAGTTTTCTGAAAACAACAACACTGCTGCTGAGGAAGAAGAATATGATCAACCAGAAGAAGAAACCCAAATACCTGGTTACGACGAGAAATTAGAACAAGCTAACTCGACTCAAAACACAGATTCGAGTGTTGACAAAATTGCCCAGCCGCAAGTTGAAGTCGTTACAACTTCAGAAAAGCCTGTGAAACCAGAAATAAAAGAAGTTTGTGCTGAGTTAAAGAGATTACGAATCAATCCAGACCCATGTTTGGGGGTAATTAAAAAATATTGGGAGAATGTGAATAACGCAATTGCTCGTGTCAAAGAAGCGATTCATGAAGGGTGGTGCGATAATCCCACGGGTTTGTTCATCGCTACTTGCAAAAATGGGGAGAAGCCGAAAAATTCTGTTACGGACGATGTGAAAACTTGGTTTGAATGGGCGAGGAAGGAAAGGCTTGTGTTGGCGATGTCTGGAGGAGTGGTTTATACGCCGGATGGAGAAGCTGTGGAAATTGGCGAGATGATGCGGCAATATCCTTATAGGGAGTAAAGAACCAACTCTGTGTTGCCAGTTTGTCTTGCAGTAATACATATGAATTGAATGGTGATAAGTCTCTAGCTTCACTCGCTCATGCATCGCACTCGAAAAATTATCTACAAAAAGCTATTACGGCAAAATACTTATACACATATTGTTGAAAATAAAACTTACGTAACATTTTTCTCTCCTAGCTTTACCCGTAACGAAGAGGAAAAGTTTCCGTTCGATAATTAGATATTTATTATACAAAAGTATCGTTGAGGCTAACTCGGTAGCTAACTAAGTAGGTAGGTACAATTAAATATTACTATGTAACAGAATGTAAAAAAGACTGAAACCCATGCGATTACTTCGTCGTACCTCCTCGTAATGACATCATTGTAGTTATGTTTATTTACACCCAGCTACTTAGTACAGCGCAGCTTAAATAGCTTACCCATTAAACAGCTATGAACTTTCTCCAGCTTCTTTAATGGCAAAATCAATCACAGTTTGACTTAAACGAATATTGTGATTGAGCATTTTTTGGATAGCTGTTTTAATAGAGAGAGGATAACCTTCACGTTTAGCACGTAATAAAATTCCAATTGAACCTGTTACCGAAAGACCACTTAATCTAGCTATTCTTCGCCCCACAGCTTCATCAATACAAACAGTTGAAATATTTTTATTTAGCGCTAGTTGAATAACTGATGCTTCTCCCAAATCTAAAGAGTTAAATAGAAGAGGAGAAATAGTTAAAGGAGAACTTTGCTTTTGTAGCCATGATGCTGATTGAAATTCAGCTATGGCAAAGCCTGTGGTGCCACCAATTAGTATTTCTTGATATACTTCAAAAGGAACAAGAACATCTGTATAAAGAGACTCTAATATCTTTAAATCACCCATCGCAGCGACAAGGGCAATCAAGGGAGAAGTGTTAATAATAATTTGATTGGTATTAGGCATTTTCTAGGTCTGATAATAATTCCTCTTCACTAAGGTCAATTAAGGGAACCCCATACTCACTTAGTTTAAGGATAAAGGTGACTCGATCTACTCCTAATAATGTGGCAGCCATGCCCGAGGAAAGGCGCTTCATTTCATAGAGTTTAACAGCCATTGCCCATTTTGATTCTTGTTCAAATTGTTCTCTAGTTTTGCCAACAGCATCAGGTAATGTTTCGGGGTAGTTGATCGTTAGTTGTAAGGACATAGTTGTTCTTTCTCCTATTTAGAAAACTTTAATTAAATAATAGGTAATATATATGATAGCCCATGGCACTTTACCATAATATGATGATTTTATGCGTTAGCGTTAGCTTTGCTATGCTGCGTAAACGCGCAGCGTGTCGCTTTACGACTCAGCTGAACGAAGTTCTAGCTTGCGCGGTGTCATGCAAAATAGACCCTTGTTTGGGGGTAATTAAAAAATATTGGGAGAATGTGAATAGTGCAATTGCCCGTGTTAAGGAAGCGATTCATGAAGGGTGGTGCGATAATCCCACGGGTTTGTTTATAGCTACTTGTAAAAATGGGGAGAAGCCGAAAAATACCGTTACGGATGATGTAAGCGCTTGGTTTGAATGGGCTAGAAAAGAAAGAATAGTAATTGCGATGTCTCAAGGAATGGTTTATACGCCGGATGGGGAGGCTGTGGAAATTAGGAAGATGATGCAGCGATGTCCGAAAAAAATACTACCTTCGGCTTTACTAAAATAATCTTTGTCTCCCTTTCCATAGGCGATCGCACTCAAATTAAACTGAAGTTCCCCCAAACAAAAAAAGCTCACTCTTTACCAGAGGGATTTTCAAGCTTTTTTGATATGCCGTCTTGCGGCGGCACGCAGTGCTATCGCTCTTACTAAATACAAACGGCTTTAATCTACTATCTTGTATCACCATTTTTGCATTTTATTAAATCGACGTTCCTTACTCCTGAGTAGATTTTTTTCTAATTACCGAAAAAATGAGCTAATCGTTAACAGGTAAGCAATATTTGCAAAATGTAAAGTTTTGTAAAGATTCACAGTTTTTGCGTAAAAGTCTCAAGTGCGGGAAGATACCAGAGTAGAGATTCTCTCATGCGTAACCAGAAGTACTAATGAGCAACGATTTTCACGAGAGAGATAGCGCTCTCAACCTGCAATTACAGCAGCTTGTGGAGGAGGTAAAGCAATTTTCGGCTACTGATGATAATCCAATTATCAGAGCCAAACGACGGATAGCTTTAAATCGACTGGTTAATGCTATTCAGTTTTCTGGACGATTGAGTAAGCAAGCTAAGTGGTTGGGATTACCTAATTATCAAGATTATTATAATGAGGCTTTGCAGAAAACTTTGATCGAAATTTGTGAAAAAATTAACCAATATAATCCGCAATATCCTGTGATGGCATGGGTAAATCAAATTTTTAAGTGGCGATTTGAGGATGTAGTTACAAAGGAAAAGAAAAAAGGACTGACTCAGGCTCCTAAAAATCAAGAAATGTCTGCTGTTTTATCTTTAGATAATGTGCGATCGCTTAGACTGCTATAGCTTGAAACGAGTCTAGAAGTTTTTAAAACTGTGTCATAATTATTAATCGCAATTGATTATAATGTAAGTTGTAGATAAATTTTATTTACGAAAATATACATAATTATGCAGTACCAAATTTTTATCCAAAGTCAGAAAGATAACTTTATTGCATCAGTGGTTGGAATGCCAAATGTAATAGTAGAAGCGAATACAGAAGAAGAAGTAATTTCCAAAGCTAAATCTGCCTTGGAAGCGCAATTAGCAACAGGTAAATTTGTAACTATTGAAGTTAATCCACAAGAAATTCTTCATCAAGAAACAACTCAGATGAAGTATGCAGGAATATTTGCGAACGACCCAACATTTGACGATTTTATGGATAAACTAGCTACTATTCGCAAAGAATCAAATGCGACGATAGATGAATAATGACGATTTATATTTTAGATACAGACCACTTGAGTCTTTATGGAAGAAATCACCCCATCCTCATCCCAAAACTATTAGCAGCTAAAATACAACTAACAACAACTGCTATTAATATTGAAGAACAATTAAGAGGTCGTTTGGCTCAAGTTGCCGAAGCAAAAGAGGGAGTTGTCCAATCAAATGCTTATCAGCGATTAGTTGAAACAGTGATGTTATTGTCTGAATTTAATGTTCTTCAATATGATGAAAAATCTCAAGAGATTTACCAAAATTTTAGAAAGCAGCGTATTCGTATCGGGACTCAGGATTTACGCATCGCGTCAATAGTCCTTGCAAATAAAGGAATTCTCTTAACAAGAAATCTGCGAGATTTTGAAAAAGTTCCTGGACTAAATATAGAAGATTGGTCAAGTTAGATTTCCGCAGCGATCGCGTTTACGGTAAAGGTTGGATTAAAAGCGCGATCGCTATGGCATAATATCATCAAGTTTAAGCTCTAAATTTGGCAATAAATAAGAATTAATAGCATCACCCAAGCGATATTGTTGCTGCTGATAAACCCCATTAACTAATTGACA
>JAYKJL010000267.1:0-27708 GCA_035285725.1 Nostocales cyanobacterium 94392
TTAAAGGTTATAGGTTAAAGGTTATAGGTTAAAGGTTATAGGTTAAAGGTTATAGGTTAAAGGTTATAGGTTAAAGGTTATAGGTTAAAGGTTAAGGATTAGAGGTTAAAGGTTAAAGGTTAAAGGTTAAAGGTTAAGGATTAGAGGTTATAGGTTAAAGATTAAAGATAGAAATTGATTATAACTCCTAACTGCTAACTCCTAACTGCTAACTCTTAATCCAAAATCCCAAATCTAAAATCCAAAATTCTTAGACTGCTCCAATAACCGACTCTACCTCAATTAAATCAAAGCGATAATTTTCAATAGTGGGATTTGCGAGCATTTGATCGCATATTTTATCTAAGTCTTGACGGGCTGAATTTTCGTCTTCAGAAGTAATGGTTAATTCGATGTATTTTCCGATTCGTACTCGTTCAACGTTATTGTATTGCATCTGCTTCAACCCGGATTCCACAGCTACACCTGCGGGATCTAAAACTGAAGGACGAAGAGTGACAAAAATTTTAGCTTGATACTTAATTGACATTTAATCTTACCCAATGCTGCTATGGGTATACTATATCTTTCTAGGGTGACTAAATGGAAATCAGATTGTTAAACAGTTAAAGTAAATAAAAAAGTAGCCATGGCAATAGAAATTATTTCTTACTGTTATTTAAATAGTTAAATTTTATGAAACCCATACGCACCCGCAGTCAAGAGCGGATTTTAAACTTACTCAAATCCACCAAACAAAGCATTTCTGCCCAAAATATGTATGTAGAACTGCGTAATCGTAACCAAAATATGGGTTTAGCTACAGTTTATCGCTCTTTGGAAGCCCTAAAACTCGAAGGCTTAGTACAAGTAAGAACTTTATCTAATGGTGAAGCCCTATACAGTTTAGCGCAACAGGACAAACATCATTTAACCTGCTTGCAATGCGGTAGGTCAATTCCGATCAACCAGTGTCCAGTTCATCAACTAGAAACCGAATTAGAAACCAAGCAAAATTTCAAAATCTTTTATCACACCCTAGAATTCTTCGGCTTATGTGAAAAATGCCAAGCACAGCAAGCTTGTTAATCATTGGGAATGGGTAATTGGTAATGGGTAATGGGTAATGGGTAATGGGTAATGGGTAATCGTCTCTCCCCATCCCCTTGTCCCCCATCCCCTTGTCCCCTTGCCTTGTCCCCTTGTCTCCCTATTTCCCCATCACTCCATCACCCTGTGTATCGGAAACAATAGAGCGAATACCTTCTATGGTACCGGGAATGGTGCGTGGGTCCATAAACATGACTTTTGCGCTTCCGCTTTGTCCGATGGCTGCACCCATATCCAAGTAACCCAAAGCTAATAATATTTCTAATGCTTGCTGAGCTTTGGGATTCTCTTTGATTTTTTGAGCAACAATTTCTGATGATTCAGCAACCGCATGGGCTTTGAGAACTTGCTGCTGGCGATCAGCTTGGGCTTTGAGTATGGTAGCTTTTTGCTGTGCTTCTGCCTGTAAAATTACGGCTTTTTGATTGGCTTCTGCTTCTAAAACTTGGGCTTCAGCTCGACCTCTGGAACTGTTAACGGCTGCTTCTCTTTCACCTTCTGATGTTAAAATTGCTGCTCGCTTGCGTCTTTCTGCGGTCATTTGTAATTCCATTGAGTCTTGTACTGCTTTGGAAGGAACAATATCGCGCAATTCAACACGGGTTACTTTTACACCCCAAGGATCTGTGGCAATGTCCAAATCCCGCAATAAAATTTCATTAACTTCGGTACGAGCGGTAAAGGTTTGGTCAAGTTCCAATTGTCCCATTTCCGAGCGAATTTGAGTTAATACCAAATTCACCATTGCCGCTGTCAGATTTTCTACTTTATAGTAAGCTTTCTCCATGTCAACAATGCGCCAGTAGACTACTGCATCAACTTCAATGGCTACGTTGTCGCGGGTGATGCATTTTTGGGGAGGAATATCAATCACTTTCTCTCGAATGGTTTCGCGATAAACTACGCGATCAAAGAAAGGAATCATGAAATTAAGTCCTGGTTCTAACTTTGCGTTGTAGCTACCCAGTCTTTCGACTAAAGCTTCATTTCCTTGGTTGATAATTTTCACAGAACCAGCTAGAGCAGAACCACCCAAAGCCAAGGATATCAGTAAAAATATTTGTTCCATTGTTTTTCTCCTATGATTTTGTTCAAATCCTAAAATTACGAATACAAAATATTTTGGGGCATAACAATCAGGGTTGTACCTTCGCGCCTAATGACGTAAACTCTCTGATGGACGGCAATAAAAGTGTTGTCATCATCACATCGTGCTTGCCAGGAATTACCTTCATACAAAACTCGTCCTGTTTTTCCTGGTGGTATTTCAGTGATGGTTTCGGCTAAAACTGCATCCCGAATTTTCGATCTGCGTCGTCGTGGTGAAATATATTTACGGCTAAGCAATATTAGTGTTGTGGAAAGCAGCAACCAACACAATGCTTGCAGCCATAAGTTTCCCAATGCTAAAGACAATAACGCTACTATAAAGGCGCTGATGCCCATCATAAAAGCGACAAAAGCAGTCGGGACAAATAATTCCGATAAACACAAACAGGCTCCAGCTATCAGCCATATTAAAGTCGTAGACATAATGCCATCCTAAAATCTACATTTAGGATAAATAAATTGTTAGTCACCAGTACGCAGAAGGTTCAAGTATAAAGTATGAAATTGAAAAATCAATATTACAACGGGAGTTGGTTACTTCAAACAGAAAGATTTATTTAAGCTTGACAAGAGGGAATAAGTATTGGAAAACGTACCTCTTTGACGCAGAAAATTTTCAGAAAGTCCAAATTGTGATTTTTGCGGTAAATTTTGATTACTTCTAAATAGCAAACTTTGGTTAATAGGATACTAATCCAGTCTAATGTAAGCTTAAATTCTTTGACCGCTAAATGTAACTGAAATTTACTTGTCAATACTAATAGATGGAATTTATACCTGATGATTTCTACTCAAAGGATAGTTTATTGCACGAATCCCCATTGTACTGACCCGGTTAATACTTATGGTAATCGTCTTTGTGCTAATTGCTTAACACCACTAACTTATAAATATCTTTGGGCTGTAGATACCAAAAAAATTAACTTAGAACCAGGAGAAAAAATCGCTTCTCGTTATGAAGTTATTTCCCCTCAAATTTGGTTGGATACTCGGCCAATATTTATACTAGAAGCACCGGAAAAAATACCTGATAAACTAATTCCTTATTTGCGCTTGCATAACTTGCGATCGCACTTACCTCACGTCTACGGATTTGTGCGATTACCACAAAATAACAACGATAATATCTTGTTACTAGAAAATGCACCCATCAACGATAAAGGTAGTCTTTATCCGGCAATTACCGATGTGTGGGAACATTCAACGGCAGTAAGACAAGTTTACTGGTTGTGGCAAATTCTCGAATTGTGGCAGCCTTTATCAGAGTTAGGAGTTGCGGGTAGTTTGCTAATTACAGAAAACCTGCGAGTACAAGGTTGGTGTGTGCGGTTGTTGGAACTAATTGAAGATACAAACGCACCATCTTTGCAACAGTTAGGAGAATCTTGGCAACCGATTGCAGCGATTTCCAACACAAAAATTAACAATCCCTTGAAAAAAATTGTTAAACAGATGTGTAGTGGTGTAGTTGACTTTGAGAGTATTTCTGCTCAACTCAACCAATTATTACTATCAGCAGCAGCAGAATTACCCTTAACTTTAAAAGTATCTGGAATTACAGATAAAGGGCGGCAATTATATGCAAACGAAGACAATTGTTTTCCTAACGGCAATAGCTCCAAAGAAAACCCAATATTTCCCAAGGTATCTATTGTTTGCGATGGCATCGGTGGACACGAAGGCGGTGAAGTTGCTTCCAATTTAGCGGTACAGTCGATAACGTTGCAAATCCGGGCTTTACTTGCGGAAGTTGCACAGCAAACCGAAATCGTATCTCCAGAATTGTTAAAGCAGCAGATTGAAGCAAGTTTGCGAGTTGTAAATAATTTAATTTGTAATGCGAATAACGAGCAAAAACGTCAAAAAAGAGAACGCATGGCAACAACCCTGGTAATGTCGGTACAGATACCCCAAAGTTTGCAAACCACCGGAAATTGGCGTTCAGAAAATGCTTGTGAACTTTATCTAGCAAACATCGGTGATAGTCGTGCTTACTGGATTACCCGTGATTATTGTCAATTACTGACAGTTGATGATGATGTGGCAACACGGGAAGTATCTCACAGTCGTAGTTTGTATCGTAAAGCATTACAGCGTCCCGATGCTACCGCACTTACTCAAGCTTTGGGTACCAAAGAAGGCGAATTTCTGCATCCCCACATCAGACGCTTGATTTTAGAAGAAGATGGAATATTGCTGTTATGCTCCGACGGTTTAAGCGACAATAATTTGGTAGAACATTATTGGCGGGATTACGCTTTACCTGTCTTAACGGGGGAAGTTTCGACAGAAGAAGCTGCGGATTCTTGGATTAAATTAGCCAATCAAAAAAACGGACACGATAACATTTCAGTAGTTATTACTCATTGTCGTGTTATTCCCGATTACTTAGCCGTAGTAACTCCCAAAGTATCCGAAGTAGAAGTTTTGCAAACAGAGCCAGAATTAGCTGCAAGTTCTCAAGCATTACTAGACTTGCGACTTTCCGACGATGAACCCGTTATAAACAAAACTACCGTAGCGACGAAGAAAAAACCCAAGCGCAAAGGTAATCCAATATTATTATTAGCAGGATTATTGCTGTTGCTTTTAGGCTTTACAGCATTCGGATTGCTTGGATGGTGGCTAATTCAACCTAAATCATTTAACAAAGCCTGTCAGCGACTTCCGTACTATTTAGAGCGGTTTTGTCCTCCTGATTGAGAAGAGACAAGGGGATGGGGGGATGGGGGGATGGGGAGAACGAGTTATGAATTTTTATCTTTAACCTTTAACCTCTAACCTTTAACCTCTAACCTTTAACCTTTAACCTCTAACCTCTAACCTTTAATTCCAATCCTGTTCTTCCTTGTTCCCTTTTGTGCGATAAATTCCACCAACAGCGTGAATTGCACGGGTTTTCTGGAAAAGTTCCGCTTCCGTAATCCCCCACTTATCTAATACTTCATCCAAACCGCGTTGAATATCTCTGGCTCCAGGAAAATTATGGTAGCGAATCCGCAATCTAGCCAATTCCACTAAATTATAGTTACTCGCTTCCCCCACCAATAAACCTTCAAGCAAAGGGCGATCGCGATTGTACTGTGGATGTTGTTGTTCTTTATTTTCTTGAGTCATCACAATTAGTTGACAGTTGACAGTGGTTATTTATTATTTATTTCTCCCCATCTCCCCATCCCCCCATCCCCTAGTCCCCTTGTCCCCTTGTCTCTTCACTTGTCTTCTGATATTCCCGAAGCTGCTTTAACAGTTCCTCTTGAGATGAGGAATTTTTTGTGAGGTTTTTTGTTTGGTTGATTTTTTCGTTGTTTTTAACGGTAGCGGATGAGGACTCAAATCGAAAAGGCTGCTTTCTAGTTGTTGGTGTTGGTGGATTTAAATTGGCTTTTGCTGAATCAAGGGTGGCTGCAAATTTTACTTGCTGTTCTATTTGTTCTGTGGAAGATACTAAGCCACTTAAACCATTTACCAATTCTTTGAGGTTTTGTCGAAATTTGGGATCTCCTGTTAATTCGTCTAAATCTGAGGTAATTTTCTGGGTGTTTTCAAAAGTTACTCTCGCTGAATCTAATGTTTGTTGTAATACTAGTAAATTATTGGGGTCGTTGAGTGTTTTGGTGATATCCCGTAGATTCGTTGATGCTTCTGCTGCATTGGCTGAGAGAGTTTCGAGGTTTTGTAGTAGCTCTCCTGTAGTAAATTTATTGATGCTTGGGGATAAACTGTTAACAGTAGTTCTTAATTGGGAACTAGTTGCGGTGATGTCGTTTAATGCACCAACAAGGGAGGAGCGATTTGTTGTGACTAAGTTATCAATATTTGTTAACAGTCTCGAAGCTTGATTTGCAGTGGAACTAATTTCTTTGGCAGTACCGCTAAATTCTTGTGCTGTACCGCTAAACTGTTTTGCTGTTGCGTTGAGTTGCGAGGCGGTAGTACTGAATTGATTGATAGTTTTATCAGTAGATGCACTAACTTGGCTAGCAGCATTAGCTACTTGTGTCGCAGCAGAAGAGAAAGTTTGTAATTCTTGCTGGGTAGCTTTTGTTAAACTGGAAACATCGCGAGTCAGTTGAGCGACTTGGGCTGCTGCTAAAGAGGTGTTTTTTAAAGCTTGGTTGACATTATTATATACATCTGGTCGGCTGTAAACTTCGGATAAACGGCTGCTGTAGCGAATCAATTCGTCAACGCTGATACCGATTTCACCTTTGAGACGAGAACCGTTACAGACAATTATAGTAGGGTCGCAATTTTGATCTAAAGGTCCAGCGTCTACATTAGCACGAGAAATGGTGCTTTGTGGTGTAATTTCAATAATGCTTTCGCTGATTAATCCAGATTGATTAGCTTCAATTTTGACATCGCGGGGAATTATTAGATCAGTTTTGTTGATATCAAGTTTTACATCTACGCTGTTCGCACCTGCTGTAATTTCAGCGATATTGCCAACTTTAACACCGCGATATTGAACAACAGCACCTTTTTGCATTCCACCAGCGTTCTTAAATTCTACGATAAAGCTATAAGTACGACCATTCGCGCTTATTCTATTCAGCCAGAGGAAAATTAATCCAAAGACTCCCAAACCCAATAGGATTAATAATCCTACAGAACCTTCTCGAACTAATCGCGATCGCATTTTTCACCTCCTTATATAGCTACAGTTAGAAGTTGTAAATAGGTAATAGGTATTCGGACATTGTTTAATCATTAATGATTTATATAATTTATCTGATTTCTATAATTTATAAATTTATACTCAATTAATTAATGGGGATTAATCACCAAGATAAGTAATGCTTAATCTTTCATGCACCAGCAATTTTAATTGGACCATCAATGTTTCCACTCATAAATTGTCTAATAGAAGGATGTTCTGTGGTATCAACTTCGGAGACTTTTCCTGCCCACTGTACTTTACCTTGGTAGAGAAACACGATTCTGTCAGCGGTACGACGAATTGTACTATGTTGATGGGTAACGATAGCGTAGCTGCTAGAGGTTCCCTCAGCAACCTGTAATTGTCGAATTAAATCTTCGATGATAGTAGAAGCAATGGGATCTAATCCTGCTGTCGGCTCATCGTAAAGCAAAACGGATGGTGATTCTTCGGGTTTTTCTGGATTAGATATGATAGCACGAGCAAAACTCACCCGTTTTCGCATCCCTCCAGAAAGTTCACTAGGAAATCGATCTGCGACTCCGGGTAAACCAACCATTTCCAATTTTTCCTCAACTAGTTCCCGAATCCTTCGTTTAGAAAGACTTGAATGCTGGTAAAGTAGAAAACCCACATTTTCATCGACTGTTAACGAGTCAAACAAAGCCGCTTGCTGGAAAACCATCCCAATTCCCAAAGCATCCACACCATCTTCGACTAAACCTTCTCGTCGCACACCTTGGATAAAAATTTCTCCTTCATCGGGAGCAGTTAATCCAGCAATTATCCTGAGAATCGTAGATTTACCAGTTCCGGAAGGACCAATTATTCCTAATGCATCTCCCTGGTAAATATTAAAATCTACCTGATCTAAAATCTTATTGCTACCAAAAGACTTAGAAACGCCTTTTAATTGAATTAGTGGTTGTTCTGTCATTACTCATCAGTTAATAGATAGTGGTTAGTGGATGGTGGTTAGTGGATGGTGGTTAGTGGATAGTGGATAGTGGATGGTGGATAGTGGTTAGTGGAAACTGGACAGTGCTTAGTAGTCAACCATGAACTAACAAACAACAACCAACAACCATCAACTAACAACTAACAACCAACAACTATCAACTAACAACCAACAAATAACAGTGAAAAATTTTGATGTCATAGTCATTGGTAGTGGTATCGGTGGGTTAACTGCTGCTGGATTACTCAGTCGTTATGGTAAACGAGTAATAGTTTGCGAAAGCCATGATTTTGCAGGTGGTGCTGCTCATAGTTTTCGACGACGAGGATTTGAATTTGATTCTGGACCTTCATTCTATTGTGGACTGAGTGACGCTAGAAGTTTGAATCCTGTAAAACAAGTTCTCGATGTTTTAGGTGAATCTCTCCAAACTGTACCTTATGACCCCTTGGGACACTATCATTTTCCTGAAGGTAGTTTTGCTGTTTACGGCAATTCTCAACGTTACAGAGAAGAAGTAGCAAAAATTACACCCCCAGGTGCCAGAGAATTAGAACAATTTGAAAGTCGTTTGTTGCCTTTATACGATGCCATGAAAGGCATCCCGACTTTGGCTTTACGAGCCGATTGGCAGTTAATTCCTATTTTATTCAGTCGTTATTTACCTTCTTTATTAAAAATGTTACCCAATTTACCCTTGGTACAAAGTTCGGTAGGTAGTGTGATGGATGCAACTGTCAAAGACTCTTGGGTACGAAGGTTAATTGACCTGGAATGTTTTCTACTATCGGGTTTAAAAGCCAGCGGGACTATTGCCCCGGAAGTAGCATTTATGTTAGGGGAACGTTCTCATACTGCAATTGAATATCCTTTGGGGGGTAGCGGTGCGATTGTAGATGCTTTGGTGCGGGGCTTTGAACGTTGGGGTGGTGAGTTGCGTTTGGGATGTCATGTAGAACAAATTATTGTCGAAAATGGTCAAGCCGTTGGAGTGAGATTATCTTCCCCCCATCCCTTGGAAATGATAAAAGCCCCAGTGGTAATTTCCAACGCTACAATCTGGGATACTTACGGCAAATTATTACATCCTGAAGATTTACCCACATCTTACCGTCAAGCAGCTTTAGATACTCCGGCGGTGGAAAGTTTTATGCATTTACACTTAGGTTTTCGCGGCGAGGGGTTGGAAAATTTGACGGGACATCATGTAGTTGTTCACGATGGAAAACAAGATATTACTGTACCAGGAAACACCTGTATGATATCAATTCCCAGTGTTTGGGATGCAACACTCGCGCCTCTAAATCATCATGTGGTTCACGCTTATACTTTGGAACCTTATGTGGGATGGGAAAAAAATCAAGGTTACGAAGAGAAGAAGAAACAAAAAGCCCAAACTTTATATCGAGCTATAGAAAAAGTAATTCCAGATATTAGGGAACGTGTAGTTTTAGAACTTATCGGTACACCATTAACTCACGCTCATTATTTAAGAAGATATCGCGGAACTTATGGTCCAGCAATTGCTGCGGGTAAGGGAATGTTTCCTAGTACCAATACACCAATAAAGGGATTGTACCGTGTTGGTGACAGCACCATGCCGGGAATTGGAGTTCCTGCGGTGGCTGCAAGTGGAATTTTATGTGCGAATTCTTTGGTGAAACGGCAGCAGGTGATGGAGTTGTTAAAGTGACGAGTTAGGAGTTAGAAGTCGGGTTTTTCACCCCAAATATTTGGTCAAATCAGATAATCACTCTAAAAACCCGACTTCTCACCTCACGAAAAATATAGGTTTTAAAGCATATTCTGTTTGGCATATCGTGCTATGATAAGGCTATCCAGAAAATCATACAGCCCCACTATCATCCGCTCTCCCAAAGTAAATTTATGCTTTCTGGGCAGACGATTTAAAATTGGTACATACCACTTGATTAAATCGTAGGTTTTCTCTATAATAGGTAAGTCAGTCATCCAGCATCTCAAAAAAAAATTCGCGCTTCGCGCGAGGGCAAATAAAGAAGTGTAAAGGGCAAGAGGGTTAAAGTGCAAAGGGCTAATGAGTCCTCGGCGCAACACCGCACACCACCCGAAAACCGTAGTCGTAGAAATCGTTGTCCGGGCTGATGTAGCCGCGGGAGGCAGAACGGCAATGCTCAGGATTGAGGTTCCACGAACCACCGCGCAGCACTCGGTAATTATTATTGCCACCATTATCTAACCAAGGAGTACCATCAATTGGCGCTCCGTGATAATTATCATGCCAGATATCTTGACACCACTCCCATACATTTCCATGCATATCATACAATCCAAAGGCATTAGCAGGGAAGCTACCAACATCTGTAGTTTGTTCTCTATATTCACCTTTGGAACCACTACCGTAATTCCCTGGATATAATTTACCTTCGTAATTCCAGTCTGTCCCTTTATAGTTAGCTAGGTCAGTAGAAATAGTTTCACCAAAGTGGAATGGCGTAGTCGTTCCAGCCCGACAACCATATTCCCATTCAGCTTCGCTGGGCAAGCGATAGGTTTTTCCAGTTCTCTTAGATATCTTATCACAAAACTCCACAACATTATTCCAACTTACAGATTCAACAGGTTTTTTCTTTCCTTGGAAGCGAGACGGATTTTCACCCATAATTGCTTGATACTGTTCTTGGGTGACTGGAAACTTACCCATGAAAAAGGGTTGAATAGTGACTTTGTGTTGAGGACTTTCCCTATCTAAACGTTCTAGTTCATTTTCTGGAGAACCCATGAGGAAACTACCACCAGGGATTTTTACCATTTCTAGAAATACACCATTGCCTAAATCTTCTTGAAAAGACTCGGCTCGTCCCCGACTGCGGGTAATTTGAAGATTTTTTCCCAGGGTGGCTGTCTCGAATTCAAACGGCTTGGTTTGAATTAGTTTTTCGGCTTCCTGATTTAATAAATTAATATATTCGTCTTTAATTTTGTAGTAGTTTTGCAACTTCTTTAATTCAGCTTGAGTTGTTTCCCTCAGTGGGTATCCTTGTTCAGCTACTTTCTTGGTAAATTGTTGCTTGTAAATATCATAAGGTTCTAATACTTCTTCTCGGATTTTACCGGCTTGTTGATCAGTTAATCCAAGCTTTTTCTGTAAATTCTCTAGGATGTGGGATTCAATATCAGAAATTACCCCATCATCAACAAATTCTTCAACTTGCTGACGATATTTAATAATGGTTTCTTCTTGTTTGGGTGGAGGGGCAGTAGTTGGTGTTGCTGTAGATGAAGGATAAATAACAGTAACATTACGAGCATCCTGTGGAGGTGATGTGGGTACAGGGATGGTATCTATATTTTTTCTACAATAATCTTCTTTTTTAAACAGTTGGGGTGTTAAATGTTCTGGAATTACTGCCATGCGGATAACTCTACAACCGAGTTTATAGGCAAATTCCACATCTCTTCCAGCACCCAGAGCATCGTAAAATCCCACAGCAAATTTAATCGCGGCTGCATCTCCAATTTCCTTGCTCATGCCAATAACATAATCAATATGTTGGGCGATCGCCTTGGCTTGAATCTCCGAATAGCAAGCGTTGAGTACTACACATTCTATCTGCGATGCAAACAGTTCAAACAATCCAGCTAATGCTTGTGCATCTACTAGCTTTTGTTGTCCAATGTTGTCTTCAATTACTAAGCCTTGTTCCCCTGAACCATGCCCAGAAAAATGAATAATCTGGGGTTCATAATCTAAAATAGAGCGGTGAATATCGAAGTCACGTACTGCTTGTCCCGACTTGAATCTAAAACTGTCGCGTTTTTTAGACCTTTGTAACCCTTGCTCAATTTCGCGAATCTCCTCATCCAAACGCAGTATTTTTGTACCTTTGGGATTCGCTGACAGTACCAAGATTGTTTTAACGGGATTTTCACCGTTCATAGCAAGGTGTTTTTATATTTAATTCTATATCTATAATAGATGACCCAAGTTACTACTTATGCAGTAGGAAGATTTACCATAAATTTTGTGATTATTGAGTTTAACATAGATGCTTCAGAAATAAAATCCTTTTCTAAAGAGAAAATTAGAAGGAGATGAAGCAGGAATATTGCGCTGTTTTCCGATTTGGGTGGGATTGGTTTTATAAATCCGAGATATAATTCTATTGATTTTTAAAGCTGACAAATTGCTTTGAGTACTTGTAATAATTCAACTGCACGGCTTGGTTCCATCAAGTTTAATAATGGCATCATATGATAAGTTAGAAAATTTCCCTGTTGGATATACACAAACTGGTAATATTGTCCATTGGTAACTAATCCCCACACAGATGTTTGATTTTGCAAGTTTGAGCCAGCATATGTTAGCAGTTGAGGTAAACCGGATGATGGGGAAATACTGCTGTTTTTAGATTCAATTAATAGTACCCAAAGAAAGGTTTTATCTGCTAATTTTCTAACTTTGTTAACAGCTAAAATATCTAATCTACCTGTAACGGTTGTATCTTCATCTTCTATTTTTATTTCAGCGATATCTTCTTCTAATTGAATCTGAATTGGGTAACTATAAAACCCTGCTAAACGCATTAAAGGAGCAATTACGAGGAATTTTACTTGTCCTTCGGAAACTTTACCTGCTGTGAGATATCTATCAAAATCATCTCGGATTTGTAATAGTTCTTGTTGTTCTACTTCTGTTAAGGGTTCGAGAGACAATAATGAAGTAAACGAGTCGTTGTATTGCTTTTGAAATCCTAAAAGACGTTGAACATCTTCTAATGATAAATTGCGAGCGTTGAGAAGTGTCATGATTATATTGGGTTTATATTATTGTTTAATAATCAAGTAATAACATAACCTGTATGTGGTCTAACATATGGCGCATGAAAATCTAAAACAATTTTATCTTTAGGAATTCCAGCTGCTTCTAAATCATAAGTTACGCCATCTTCTGTATCGTCGCGCTGCACCCATATTTTACCATCAATAATTTCTAAATGAATTAAACAATAACTATGATTGTCGCTATCAAAAACTGTTCTGTATTCAATATCTCCGTAAGAGTAAGGTATTTTAAGTAGCTGGACAAAAATATTTGTGTCATTGCGAGCGACAGCGAAGCAATCGCAAAGTGCTGAGATTGCTTCGTTACGCTACGCTTCACTCGCAATGACAAATATACAATTAATTTTTTCTAAGTACTTAGTATAAGCAATTAAGGTTTCTTTGATAATATTTTGATAATCTAAGTTCTCCATATTTATTGTTTAATCTTTTTTCAAATTATTTTACACCTACCAGGGAATAAAGTTCCCTGGCTAATAGCAAAAGTCCTCTGAAGAGGACTAATAAAATATTTTGTTAAAATTAAAATTAAAATTAACAATTTTGCATAGGTTATAATTTTAACAAAAAATACCTTAAATATAAATAACTAGTTTTGCAAATAATCTTGTAATTTAGATTGTATTCTTAGTCCATTTTAATGGACTTCTGCTATGAGACGGGGAATTTAATTCCCAGGCGGATATGACTATAAAATACTATTTCCCCCCTTTCTCAACACCAAACCTCCACAACTTTCCCTTTCAACTCTTCTCCCAACCACGGTGTATTGCTTGATAAACTATGCAAATTATTGCTCTGAACTTTCCAAGTTTCTTGGGGATTAAATAAAGTTAATTCTGCTTTTTCACCAACTTTAATGTTACTCGGACTTTGTTTCAAACATTCTGCTGGATTGGTAGAAAGTGCTTTCCATAATTCTAAAGCTGTAAATTCACCCGTTTCTACTAAATTTTGCCATAACAAAGGTAATGCTAATTCTAAACCTATGGCTCCTGGTGGTGCTTGAGCAAAGGCTACAGTTTTTTCTTCGTAAGTATATGGTGAATGCTCGATCGCGATCGCATCTATTATTCCTTGCTGCACTCCCCGACGTAATGCTACCATATCTTCTGGATTTCCCAGGGGTGCTTTTAAATTTAAACCTGTATTATAGCTTTTAATTGCCTTTGTGTCAAGTAAAAGATGCATCCAAGTCGTACTAGCGGTGATGGGTAAACCTTTAGATTTGGCATCTGCGATGAGTTGTACGCTACGAGCGGTAGATACACGCATAATGTGGATGGGGGTAAAAGTAGCGGTGACAATTTCGAGTAAAGCAGCGATTGCCGAAGTTTCCGCACCTACGGGGATTCCTGGTAAACCCCATTGAATCGAATTTGCACCCTCACGCATCACTCCATCAGAGGAAATATTGCGATCGCAACACCAAAAAGCTGCGGATTTTCTTAAGGGTTGTAGGTATTCGAGTAATCGACGTACCAAGGCTAAATTATTCAAAGCTTCACCATCAGCGAAACCAACTACTCCGGCAGTTTTTAAATCGACTAATTCGGTGATTTTTTCACCTTTGACATGGTGTGTAATTGCACCCCAGATGTTAAGAATCGGGAGAGGGGATAATTGGGAAGCTTTACGAAGTTGATGTAATTTTGCGACAACAGCGGGGTTATCGATGGCTGGGGATGTATCTGGTAAAAGAGTGATGCGAGTAAAACCACCAGCAGCAGCAGCTTTGAGTAAAGATACAATCCTTTCTCTTTCTTCAAAACCCGGTTCACCGGAATGGCTATATAAATCGACTAATCCCGGGCCTAAAATTAAAGATTGACAATCACGAATAGAAGTATTTTCTGGGATATCAGAGATTTTAATTTTATCATTAACTGAATGAATATAACCGTCTTCAATCAACACATCACAAATTTGGTCAGTTTGAGTTAAAGGGTTGAGAATTCTTACTTGTTGTAAAAGTTCGATTGTCATATTGATAGTTGATAGTTGATGGTTGATAGTTGATAGTTGATAGTTGATAGTTGATAGTTGATAGTTGATGGTTGATAGTTGATAGTTGATAGTTGATGGTTGATAGTTGATGGTTGATGATTGATAGTTGATAGTTGCCTCTTGCCTTTAACCTCTAACCTTTAACCTTTGACCTTTATATTGATTGCTTGTACTACAGGTAAACCATTTTTACCTTTGGGGTAATCAATTACATTTAAACAACAATTACTCTGACGAAAATTCCATAAATTTTGTGATGATAATCCGAAAATATGACAAAGTAATATTTGATTAATAACTCCATGAGCAACTATTAATACAGTATTTAATTGATTAGTTAATGCAGTATCTAAAATTGATTGATAAACTTCTATTGTCCGCTGCCAAACTTGTTGTAAACTTTCACCATTAGGCATTTTAAAGTTTTCTGGTGTTTCCTTCCAACGCTGTAATTCTCCGGGAAATTCTTGCTGAATTTCTGCTTCTAATTTTCCTTGCCAAAGTCCGTGAATTATTTCTTTCAATCCATCATTTAATTCTAAATTAACTCCTTGATGGTGCTTTAAAATAATTTCTGCTGTTTGTTTGGCACGTAATAAAGAACTACTAAACGTTTTGTCAATCGAAACATCTTTGAGAAATTCAGCTAGTTTTTCAGATTGTAATTTACCATTTTCATTGAGGGGAATATCAGTTTGTCCTTGATATTTACTTTGTTGATTCCAATCAGTTTCACCATGACGGACTAATAATAACCTGATTCCCTGATGATTCGGACGTAATGAAGGTAAAAATTCCCCCATATGTTGAGTTTGATTGAAGGATTCTATCTGAACTTTTGTTTGATTTAAATTATCATTACCATTGGCAGCAAAATTGAGTATATTGATGCAACAATTAGATTGGTGAAGATGTTGCATATAACCGGCAGAAATCTTATTCGCAGCTTGAATTAAACATCTATTTATGCAGCTATGAGCAACTATAAGTATGGTTTGATTTTGATGTTGCGGTAAGATTTCTTGCCAAAATTCTTGTGCTTGTTCGTATAATGCCAGAATAGGAAAATATTCAACGGATGTTTGATCATTTTGAATTAGCATCCGTAATTTATGGGGATTTTCTTGCCAAAGTTTATAATCTTCAGGAAACTTTGCTTTAACCTCAGAGCTGAGCATTCCTTCCCACAAAGGTAGGTGAATTTCTTTTAATTTATCCGTAATTTGAAGAGGAGGAATATTATCTAAATTAGCTACATTAGCTTTGATTTGACGATAAATAATTTCTGCGGTTTGCTTTGCTCTTTTAAGGGGACTGCAATAAATAGCATCGAATAAGATATTATTGATTGCTCTACCGACTGTTACCGCATCATTCTGACCTTTTTCGGTCAATTCTGATTCGTCTAAATGTCCCTGAATCCGTCTCTCGGTATTGTAGGTGCTTTGACCGTGACGTACTATAATTACTCGTGTCAACTTTTCCCCTCCTTTCTTTCAAGAAATAATTTTACTTTAAAGTGGGTAATAATGGAGAATTGGGTATGGAAAAACTAGAATAATTAAATTAGTAAACAGTACGTACTTGCTTATGAAGGGGATTTAAACCCAGGGATTTAACTGATAATTGTTAAAGGCGATCGCCAGATTTAACACAATAAAAATTTAATGTTTAAAACTTGAATATTTAAAAACTAAAAAAATATTAGTATAAATTGGCAACAAATCTTAATTTATTATTTGTGAACATAAAGGTAATCAACTGGATTTTTGTCATAAGATATCAGATAAAGAATCAGGGTATAACAATCATGCACAAAGAATATATAGAAGTTTTAGAAGCATTAATTGATAAATTGACATTATCCACAGTTTTAGAAATGTTAGAGCGAATATGTCACAAAAAAGCAGAAAATCTCAGAACTCACTGGGACGATGAAAATTCAGCAAAACTCTGGGAGAAAGCTGCTAGACAAGTAGAGCAGATAAATATTGATGTTTGATTTTTGATTTTTGATTAAATAAATTTAAATAAATTAAAACCCGTAAAAACGGGCTAAATTACTATTATTGAAGTTAAAAAGATTCACCAGGGGAATATTATTCTTTGCAATTTACAATTCTCAGTTTCTTTATCTATTGATGTTCGTTAAATCAAACTGTAATTGTAATCCGTCATTACCATTGATGTTTTGTTGTCCCGGTTGTAATAAAACGGGTGTAGTGCCTATTTGAACTTTTTCTCCAGTTGTGTTGTAATCAGGGCTAGGGAATATATTTTCCTCTACATTATTATTCACCAGAGTTGCACTGTTCGGTTGATAATTAAAGAATGTGGAGAAATCTTGATTGGCTGTTCTTTGATTAATTCCCGTTAATGAATCACCAGATAAAGTATAACCTTGGACATCACTATTTCTCGAAGGTTGGGCGTTTACGGGATTGGCAATAGTTGCTACGGTTACGACTACTCCTAACGCAGTCAAAAAGCTAATTTTCAACATTTTTGCACACTCCTATGATATTAGCGACGATTTACTTTTAAAACATTTGTCATTTATCGCTATTATTATATGCAACTATATATTGAAAAAACCTAGTCAATATACCTATTTTATCAAGCTATTATTTACTTTTAGAATTGAAATACTTAAAATCATAGACGCTTAATTATTAAAAAAAATGATAATTTTAAAACAAAATTAGTAAAAGGTTGAAAATGTTAACATTCTCAACCTTTTACTATTATTTCAAGCTTTGACTAAAGATTTGATTTATTGTTATTGCATTGCCAGTCTTGAAGCAATTGTTTGTCGTAACTGTTGAGGAAGTAATACACGGTTTACTGCATGAATTACTCCATTGCTAGCTGCAATATTTGCATTGGTAACGCTAGCATCATTTACAATTACTCTTTCGGGAGTTACGCGAACTGCTACTCCACCATATAAAGTATCTACAGTCCCAGTTTGTAATTGATTAGAAGTGACTGTACCTTGTACTACGTGATAACTGAGTACTTGACGTAATAAATCTCTATTTTCTGGTTGGAGGAGAAATTCTACTGCTCCTTCAGGTAAAGATTGTTCAAATGCTTGGTCAGTAGGAGCAAAAATAGTATAAGAACCATTTACAAGTGTATCTGATAAACCCGCTGCTTGTACTGCTTTGACAAGAGTATCAAAGGAATCGTTTGCTACTGCTACTTCCACTAGATTTCTATTACTTGTTGACATTTGCATATTGCCCATGTCACCGTGATTATCGGCTCTTACTGGAACTGTTGCAAAAGCGCTGACACTGACTATACCAGTAATTACAGCAAGCTTTTTGAACAGTTGAGTTAAATTCTGAATATTCATAATTATGATTGCGAAATGTAACTTACCTCTCATGTTAGTAAAGATTTTTGAAGTTTCTATCCCCTTAAAGAACTAAGTCTTTCGATAGAATAAATGGTCAAGGAAAATTCTCTATTTACAATAAAAACATAAAAATCTTAATTGAAAATTTAAAAATATCATTACACCTAACTCTTATCCATTCCCTATTCCCTATTCCCTATTACCTATTACCTATTACCTATTACCTATTACCTATTACCTCTTACCTATTACCTAATAACATTTAATCCAACACAGCTAATACAGATTTCGGTAATAATTTATCTTTAAACCAAACGATTTTTGCAGGAACGTTGTCTAATTCGACTCCAGCTTTTTCTAAATTTAAACGTTCGGAAATTGCTAAAATTAAATCATCACGTTCTGCTTTTCTAACCTGATAAAATTTCTTTTGTAAATATTCAGGTCGCCAATATCCCACTATTTCTAATAAATAGGTTCTACCATCGGGATGAACTAGGCGAAAATCAGGAATCATTACACTACCGGGAATCGGGATTAAATCAACTTCACGCTCTAATATCCATTTTGTTTTTGCTGAATTCCATTTATCCACAAAAGATGCTTCTAACATACTATCGTAAGGTTTTCCTGGTGGATAATGGGATATTAAACCGCATTCAGAATTGAGGGTAAAACGTTTGGTTGTCCAGTTCCCAGAATAAAAATCACGGGTTTGTAATGTTGCGGCTAAACTCCATTTTGTCACGTGAAGTAAAGCGGGAATTAACTTGGCGATCGCCAATCCGTATCTTGTACTAGGATTAAATAAACTAGTGGGACCATCAACTGTAATTGTAAACCCATGGTCGGCATCTCCTTCGATATAAGACATTAATTGAAATAACTTAAGATAGCGAAATAAAATCTTATATTCACCGGGAGTATTGCGATGAGCGTTGATAATTAACTGACTAGCTTTGTAAAAAACACCTTGAGTTTGGGAAACATTATATCTATGTAATAAAGCGGATGGTGTCGGAGCATCAAAAGCGGTTAAAATTTTATTTTCATTCAAGTCAGCATATAAACCTTGGCTAACTTGTTCGGGTAAAACTTCTCGTTCTAATTCGTGAGTTAATTCATCAGCAATTTTTTTTAAAGTAAACTTTGCTGTATCACGACTAGGAACCGATTTTGCAGCACTAGCAAACACCCTTTCTCGTAACATTGGGGGTTCAAGGGGACTAACTACTTCAAAAGTAGAAAAACTGTTTTTAAGAATATAAGCCAAACCTCTTTTGATTTTATAATCCGTACTATCTCCTTCCATTTCTGAAAGTTGACGTTCAAGTTCACCGTATCGTTCACCAACAGCATTTTTAAAACAATCAATTAACTCGATTGCTAATTGTAAATGTAATTGATCAATATTTAATCGTTTGGGAATTATTTGCTCGCCATTTTGACGAAACATTAGTAAATCAGATGGTAACATTAATACAGGTTAAAGGTTCAAGGTTAAAGGTTAAAGGTTAAAGGTTAGAGGTTACTAGAAACGAGAACCGTTATGTCTCTACAATCCGTCAAAACTAATGAAAATAACTAGTACAATATGGCGTAAATATCTATACTATTTAAAACACAAATTTTAGTCCTCTTAAGAGGACTTATGGTATTAGACGGGGAATTACATTCCCCGGCGGATTAGATACCCACCCATCAAAATTAATGTGGTGGAGTACTAGTAATTATAACTTCTAATCTTGATCAGATTCATCCCAAATATTCATTTGCTTGTGAGGTTTCTTAGTAGAATATTTACCATCCGAAGACTTCTCCGCAGCTTTATAACTTCTTCCTCCACCAGTTCCATAGACAACGTGTAATCCTTCACCTCTAGACTCTGTGCGTCTGTGCGGTTGTTCTTTTTCAACTCCTCTGCGTCTTTCCGAAGTTCTTTCTTCACTGGTATTTTCTGCAATTACTTCGTATAAGATTGCTTGTTTATTTTTCATATTTCCTTTCCTTAACACCCTTCCTAATCTTTGAATGTACTCCCGTGCGGAACCAGTACCAGATAAAATAATCGCAATACTCGCAGCGGGTACATCTACACCTTCATTTAACACATGGGAAGCAACTAAAGATTTATATTCACCTTGCTTAAATTTAGTTAGTATTTCATGTCTTTCCTTTACCGGAGTTTGATGAGTGATTGCAGGGATTAAAAAATCTTGGGAAATTCGATAAACAGTAATATTATCGGCAGTAAAAATTAATATTCTTTCTGAATAATGTTTAGTTAATAAATCCGTTAAAATTCTAATTTTTCCATCAGTACCCAAAGCAATCTCCTTGGCTTCACGATGGGCTAACATGGCACGTCTACCAGATTGCGATCGCGCACTCATTTGGACAAATTTTTGCCAACCTTGAATACTTCCCAAGGATATTTTAGAATCTTTTAAAAAATTGTTACGGGTTTGGATCAATTCGTTATATCTTTCCCGCTCTTTGTGGGATAATTTAACTTTAATTTGGACAATTTCATGTTCTGCTAAAGCTTTTCCAGCTAAATCTTCGGCTCTTTTACGATATACTTCCCTACCAATAAGATAATTCAAATCAGCGTGTTTTCCATCGGTACGTTCTGGTGTTGCACTCAATCCTAAACGATAAGGTGCAATGGCAAATTCAGCAATGACTCGATTAAAATCTGTTGGTAAATGATGACACTCATCAAAAATAATCAAAGCATATTGATTTCCTAAAGTTTCGGCATGAATTGCAGCACTATCATAAGTAGAAACTAGTATAGGAGTTCTATCCTTAGAACCACCACCGAGTAAGCCTATTTTGACATCGGGGAAAGCAGCTTCTAAATGAGCGTACCACTGATGCATTAAATCCAAAGTGGGTACAACAATCAACGTCGTGCGTGGTGTAGATTCCATCGCTAACTGTGCCAAATAAGTCTTCCCGGCTGCGGTAGGAAGTACAACAACACCTTGTCTTTTGGCTAACTTCCAAGCCTTTAAAGCTTCACTTTGATGGGGATAAGGTTTCATCACTAAACCAGGATTCATTTCTACAGGATAAAATGCTTTAGCCTCATCGACAAAATCCGTTTCCTCTGCTTGTAAAGCTTCTACCAAACGACGGTATTCGATTGCTTTAATGCGAAATTTCTCTACTCTATCATCCCATGTAGCAAAATCCATCCATGCTCGACCTCGTGGTGGTGGATGTAAAATTAATGTACCGCGATTAAATGTAAGTTTGGGTGTGCGAACCATTTAGAGTTTTCCCAACTCTTTGATACTTTTATTAATAACTCATAATGGTGCATAAATAATCACCAGAATCAAAATTACATCCCAAAAATAAATTCCAATAAATGCGTCAATTCTTCAGAATAATTACAGACATATCCAACAAAAAAATGTTCATTATTTCACTTTAGTAGCTATAGAAATACTGAATGTTTTTCCGACTTAATACTCCATCCATAATGTTTATTGTTGTAACGAATTAAAAAATAATTGCCAGAAATAAGACACATAAAAAGCTCAAAGCCTGGCAAAATCAATTTTTAACAATCGGAAATTCCAAATGGGTTAGCCATCGAGTTAATTAACAATTACAATTAGAAGTAATAAACACGTTGATTATAATAATTATTAAAGTGTCTGAATCTGTGCCATTACGGGATAAGTATCTAAGCTTAATCGATGAAATAGTCCAAGCTACCCTCAAGGGTAAAATTAGTTCTCAAGGACAAGTTTACCAAATGCTCCTCAAGGGTGTGACTGTGGGAACGGGAGAAGTGTTTGAATTAGTATTAAGTGAAAATTTGGATTCTACTCAGCGACAAGTGGATGGTGAAAATGATGAATTCAAAAAAGCTAAGGCAACCCGTAGTTTAAGGGCATTAAAAACAATTCAAACTCAATGGAAACGAGTAGAAGAACAAAATAAGGCTACAGAATCAATTTTATCTGCTGTTAGAGAAATTACCACAGCACCAGAGAATGAACGTTTAACGATATTTTTGCGGGTGAGTGATCCCAATAGTAAGCAACCTTTAAATCAAAAACAACTCCAACAGTTGGCAAAATCACTACAGCAAAATGTAGAGACTTTTAACTTAAAATCTTTAGAGGAATTTTCCCAAGGTATCGCTCGCGGGATTAGTTCCTGGGAGAAAGTGCAGCAGCATTTGATCAGCTGGATGTATGAACAAAATCGCGCTTCGATTGGATTTGGTGGAGTATCCGAAGAAAATGGTCCTTGGATAACTTGGGCAAAACAAGTGAATGGAGAGTTTAGTAAAGAATTATTTCGTATTTTAGCAAAACAACAATCTCCAGTAGAATTTGCTCGCAGTCAACGGATTTTTAATCTTAGTGATTGGCTTGAATTAACTTTAATTTTGCAATTTTTACAACGAGGATTAGTTAATTGGTTTGACCAACAAGCTTACAATGTTAAAGCTGGTTCAAACTTATCAATTTCAACTTTTTTAACCTTTGCTGTCATCTGGAGTCAGTTAGGAAACGGTTTTGGTGCGGATACTTCCTATGGAAATGCTGCATGGCAAATTGTGTTACAAATATTGCGTAACTTTTCACAAAGACCGTATTTTCCTTTGTATGGTGGAATCGTTGCTTCTTTTTCAGGAAATTATTTAAAAGATGCGCTTTCCTATTTAGATGAACCCTTACGAAGAGTTGAGGGAACCCAGGAAAAGGCGAGAATTTTGACAATTTTAGGTTATTCTCAAAGAGCATTAGGACAATATGAAAGTTCGATCTATTTTCATCAACAAGCTTTAGAAATAGCCCGGAATTTTGGAGATAGAGCTTGTGAAGTTGCGAATTTAAATCATCTGAGTCGTAGTTATGTTGACGAGAAAAACTATTCGGAAGCGATAAATAATTCTCAACGTGCATTAATATTAAGTAGACAAACTGGGGATAAAATTTCTGAAGCAAATGCTTTAGCGAATTTGGGTTACAGTGAAGTCATGCAGGCTAATTTGTCGTCAGCAGAACCAGAAACTTATGAGATGGCAATAAATTATCTACAACAAGGTTTGAATTTATCAGAAAAGTTGGGTGATTTACAAAGTAAAGCTTTATGTTTAAGTAGTTTGGGTATAGCTTATTTAGTTATTGAACAAGCTGCAAATGCGATCAAATTTTTAGAAGAAGGGTTTAATACTGCAAAAACTTCGGGAGATTTGTATTTACAGGGTTTAAATTTAACGAATTTAGCCGAAGCTAATTATAGTTTAGCTAATTTTGAAAGAGCGATTTACACAGGTTCATTAGGGATGTATATACTCAATCAAATTGCGTCACAAGAATGGTATAAACCGGCTAAATTACTATCAACTTTACAAAATCAATTAGGAGAATCGGTTTTTAACAACTTATTAGGGAATAATCGTCCCAAGATAATTACTTTTATTGGAGTTGATGGATATGATTATATTCCCCAGTTGATTGAAGAGTATAGGAATAATTCGTAATTAATTGTCAAAATAACCCGTCAAGGACTATAAGTCCTTGTCTAATAGCATAAGTCCATTAAAATGGACTAGGAAAAATGCTTTTTATCGTAATTTCATAGTTCCACTCGATTAGGAATTACAATATAACCAGTATTTTCATCACCTAATACTAAATTTCGTTGTTCTCCCCAATACCACCAATAAGCTGCGACATAAGCACAGATAATGCTATCAAGCTTATCTTCTGTTGCTTTGAGAATTGCACCCGTACAAGTGGAAATTAGAAATTCAAAATTCAAAAAATGGGAATTATGTTCTAAATTCAAACCTGGTTCTAAAATAGGTAAAATATTGGTGATGTAATGATAAAGCTTGGTCAGTTCGAGATGGCGATCGCTAATTTTTCCTTTTTTATATTTAAGGATACGTTGTAATCCGAAAAGGTTAACGATAGCGGGATGGGGAAACACTTCAATTTGATATCTACCAAGCTTTTGGGGTTGTATAGTCGGAGCGTGAAGATAACCGCGAGATTGCAATTCTAAACCAAAATTGACCGTGCGTTGAGCAAAAGCTAAACCAAGATTAGCGGGATAACATCCAGCATGATATTTACCAAAATGTTTGTGAGTTAGTTTATCGGGTAAGCGACTTCCGGTAAGATTAGGAATAAGAGTCGGAGCATCTACGGCAATAATTGCATTCTCATCAGCTTTGACACAATTATCAACCCAAACAAGGATATCTGCAATCGCATCAATTCGATCTAAATCTTGTAATTCCAACCTTCCATCAATTAATTCTAAATAACATAAACCACTTGGTTGCGATTTCCAGCCCAAATCAATACCGAGAAATTTCATTTATTAACACCTGACTATAGGTTGATTTTCGCATTTTTCCAAATTTAGTCCGAAAAATTTTCTCATGTGACACATAGTCCGTAGACTTATAGTCAACGACAAGTGACAATCACGAAATGAGTGAATCGAGAACAAAGATTCTTCGTGCTTTTGGTCATCTTGTGAGACAAAAAAGGACTCAATTGGGAATTTCTCAAGAGGAACTTGGACTACGGGCAAATTTAGACCGCACCTACATATCTGGCGTGGAACGTGGAGTCAGAAATTCTTCCCTTACTGCTCTTGTAAGCCTTGCTGATGGCTTAGGTATTAGTGTTTCGGTTCTTCTTGAGAATTTAGAAATAAAAGCCGATGAATTAGAGAATGAGTAGCCAAAAATTAGTAGCAGAGATTCGAGAGAAATTCAAAAAAGACTCAAAACAATTAAAAGTTTTTAATCTGCTATCAGACAGTGAATGGCATTGTCGGGAACACGAAGGAAAAGCCATTGCATCAGCTCAATATGCTGGTGGAGGTGGGATACAAGGATTAGAACGTGGGACAAATAGTCGTCCCGGTTTGGTAATTGAAACAAAAAAGGAATATTGTAATAAATGCAAACAAAAAACTATTTGGGATAGATGGACTGGGGAAATACAATCAGCAAACTCTGCTGCAAATATACCCACTTCTTTACGAGAAAAAATTCTTCAAGTTTATTCAAAAATAGATGTAATAGAACAAAGAAAAAGGGAATCTCATGAGTTAGTTATCGACCATCGTTTTCCTATGGAACGGTGGGGTCAAAACGAATCACCCCACCTCACATCTATGGACGAAGATGAAATTAAACAAAAGTTTCAATTACTCAAAAAAGATGTTTCTGGTAATCATAATCTTTTAAAATCGAGAAGTTGCGAACGCTGTATTAAAACACGAAAAAGAGGTACGCCTTTTGGCATTAGATTTTGGTATAAAGGTGATGAAAATTGGAATTCCCAACATCAACGAGGTGCTGAAGCTGAAGAAGGCTGTATTGGTTGTGGTTGGTATGATTTTGAAACTTGGCGTAAAGCTCTTAATCAAAAGTTAGCTGAATCTGCTTGGGATAATTAACAGAAAATGTATTTTTAATATTAAGAGCAATATCACTTAAGTAAGGAATAAGCGCATAACCAATACACTCTGCCAATCGTGGTGGTACAGCATTTCCTATTTGCCACATAGCTTTTTTCATAGTACCTTCAAAGATAAATGAATCTGGAAATGTCTGTAATCTTGCCATTTCGCGAGCCGAAATAACACGATTAAGATAAGGGTGAATATGAGTACCACCGTGATTTTCTTTAACAGTCATACTTGGTAAACCTGGATATTGTCGCTTAAAAGCATCAGCATATTTTTTATATAAAGAACCTCCAGGTGGAACTTTAGCAATACGTTCCATATATTCAGGTGAATGTTTAGTCCATTCATGATTTATTTCCGGTATTCTGGTATATTCCGGTAAATCAGAAATAGCCGATTCAATAGGCTTATATTCTTGAGGTAATAATTGAGCCTTCGGATAAGGATTAGGCATTCCCAACCTGTTAGCAATAAATATAGCTCTTGGTCGAATTTGCGGTACACCATATGCAGCAGATTCGAGAATTGCAACGGAAATATTATTGTAACCAATTGATTTAAATGCTTCCGTAATAGAACCTCTCACTTCCCCCTTTTGAATTGTTAAAATTCCTGGCACATTTTCCATTACAACGTACCAAGGACGAATTTCTGAAACAACACGAATAAATTCATAAAATAAGCGATTGCGTGGGTCTTTGGGGTCACGTTTTCCCGCTACTGAAAAACCTTGACATGGGGGACCACCTACGACTAAATGTACTTCAGATGAACCTATTTCTTGGAGCCATTCTAAAGATGAAAAACTTTCTATATTTCCACAAAAATGATGGCATTGCGGAAAATTTCTATTATGAGTTGCCGAAGCAATTTGATTTATTTCAACACTAGCCAATGGTCGAAATCCTGCTTGAACTAACCCTTGTGTCATTCCTCCCGCACCACAAAATAAGTCCACAAAGGTGTAATCAGATGCTGGAATTGGTACCGAACTTATTTCAATAAATATTTTATGTGGGTCTGATTCGTTTTCTTCTAATTCCCTTTGAATACGTTCGTAACGTCCTAGTTTTGGCTTTTTACACTTTTCATTCTCATTCTTCTGATATTCTTCTTTATCCTGAAAAAAAGATAATTGTGTTCCTTGCATTTGATAATTAATCTTTGCTTGTTTTTTACTTTAAATATACTGTTTACAATCATATATTAGGGATAGTATAAATAATCTAAATTTTAGATATAGAAAAACTAATATTTTTACAAATAAAAAACAGATATTAATAAGATATTTTTGCAAAACCATGAGAAAATATCCTCAACCCCTACCTCACACATCATAATGTCCACCAACACCGAAATTTTCCCATCACTACCATCAACAGCGTGGCAAGAAACGTCCACAACCCTACATCTATGGACGCAGGTAATCGGTAAAATCCGTATGCAATTAACTCCACTGATTAACCATTGGTGGAATGTCACCCTCTACGTCACCTCACGAGGATTAACCACTTCTCCCATACCCTACGAAACCCGCAGCTTTCAAATAGATTTCGATTTTATCGCTCACGAACTTTGTATTTCCAGCAACGACGGACAACGTAGTACATTCGCTTTAAAACCCTTTTCCGTTGCCGAATTTTACCAAAAAACAATCCACACCTTAGCATCCCTTGATATTAAAGTAAAAATATCGACAATGCCTCAAGAAATATCCAACCCCATCCGCTTTGAGGAAGACACAAAACACGCATCCTACGACCCGGTATACGTACATAAATTTTGGCAAACATTAGCCCAAAGCAACCGTATATTTACAGAGTTTCGTTCCCGCTTCATCGGTAAAGTTAGCCCCACACACTTCTTCTGGGGAAGCTTCGACTTAGCTCTGACGCGCTTTTCCGGACGCATTGCACCCAAACACCCCGGAGCCTCTGGAGTAGCCGATTTTATCACCCATGAAGCATATTCTCATGAAGTCAGCAGTTGCGGATTTTGGTCCGGTGGAGGTGGAGTCGAACCATTTTTCTATTCCTACGCTTACCCCGAACCCGAAGGTTTTAAAGATTACCCAATCAAGCCGGAAGCAGCTTATTACCACCAAGATATACAAGAATTCGTTCTACCCTTAGAAGCATTAAGAATATCAGATTCCCCCGAAGAAACCTTATTATCCTTCCTACAAAGTACTTACGAAGCAGCAGCAGTACTCGGTAAATGGGATAG
>JAYKJL010000268.1:0-9198 GCA_035285725.1 Nostocales cyanobacterium 94392
ACCTTTAACCTTTAACCTTTAACCTTTAACCTTTAACCTTTAACCTTTAACCTTTAACCTTTAACCTTTCACCTTTAACCTTTAACCTTTAACCTTTAACCTTTAACCTTTAACCTTTAACCTTTAACCTTTAACCTTAATTATTCTCAAGATTTGATTGATTGAGTTCCTGACATTTAGCCACTGCGGCTTGATGAGCTGATAAATATTCTTTACCACCTAACATTACATCCCCATAATATTCATAAGGTGCATCACCATAAATTGGCAATGGGTCATCTTCTGGATAATCTTCTTGAGATTCTTCAAGGATTGCTTTAAGTTTTTTTAAGGTGAAAGTTTGTGCTGTATAATACCACATTTCTTGAGATTCTTTAGCTAAATGTGGTAAATTCGGATCGAGTATTCGTGAATCTAACTCTATCCAAGCGTGTTCGAGAAGTTGATAAGGTTTGCGTTTGATAACTAAAAAACCTTGAGCATAAACCGCACCCTGAGTAACCAATAAAGCTTGATAAGCATTGTCAAAAGGTTTCTTGGCTTTGCTTTTGATTTGAGCGGCAATTTCCAACGAACCAGCTTCATCCAGTAACTTATCCATCAGTAGTAAGGATAAAAGCATAGACTACAGTTAATAGTTTACAGGTTAAAGGTCAAAGGTTAAAGGTTAAAGGTTAAAGGTTAAAGGCAAGAGGCAAGAGGCAAAAGGCAAGAGGCAATAGGTAATAGGTAAGAGGCAATAGGTAATAGGTAAGAGGCAACTATCCACTATCAACTACCAACTATCCACTATCCACTATCAACTATCCACTATCAACTAACTCCTTATTCCCATACAAATCCAATCGCGATCGCAGTGCATAGGGTGAATACTCCCAAGGTGATTAATGCAGCTAATAATACTTTTTGATAAATGCGGTTGAGTTTGTCTTCGCTGAGAATTCTTTTGTTTCTTTCTTTTTTAAGTTCTGCAATTAATTCATTGATTCTAGGTTTTTGCTGTTTCTGAATAAATGAGGCTAGATAATCATGTACTAACTGATATCTGTCGGCAGGATTTTCGGGAATTAAAACTACTATTCCTGCTTCTACAAAAATTCGTAATACTAAATCTAATTGATTGGTTTCTTTACTTAAATCTTCTAAAGATAAAGCTCGTAAATCTCTTTCTAATTCCGAACGGGTTTTTAACGGACGAGTACCTTTTTCATCTGTGAGTAAATATAATAATAATTCGGCAACTTGACGATTGATTTCGCCACAATCTTCTACTACTTCTTTCATGTAGCGTTTGACTAATTCTTCTTTGAGTCCACAATTATTATATTGAATTAATTTAGTAATATTCTCCGTTTGTAATTGCGCTCCGACTACTTGTAATTCAATTGGACGCACTTCTCCATATTTAGCTGATAAATCTTGCACTAATTGCTCTATTAAACCTGGTTCTAAATGAAAATTAGAATGTTGAGTTAAGCGTTCAATTAAAGATTTTGCGTCTGAAGATGCAAAATTATCTAATTTGTAAAGAATATTTTTACTGAGAATATCATTATTGATAATCTTCATACTGGATAAACGATTGCATTCGAGTAAATAATGTAGATAATCTTCTCGTAAAGATAAAATAACTTTGATACTTAAAATATTTAAACATTCTCCCATAAATTCAAAAAACTGTCTTCGTTGAGCGGCTGAATTATAAACAAAGAAGAATTCTTCAAATTGGTCAAAAATCAAAACTATTCGTAAATTATGCCATTCACTTTGTCGTAATAATTCTAAGATAACTTCCGGTGATTCGGGATTATAATATGGGAAATGATAAACTTTCTTTCCCGGTTCTCCATCGATTCCAAATTGAATTCCTTTAGATTTTAATGCTTCAATTAATCGTTTTCCTAACTCATATATCCAATTAGTGTAAGTTCTTACTAATATTGGTACTATCTCTTGTAAACCAATGGAACTATGTTTGAAAGCTGGTACTAATCCTGCTTGTACTAAAGAACTTTTACCTACACCAGAATATCCATGAACAACTACCATTTTGCAATCTGGACGAGCAATTTTTTCTAATAATTTTTCTACGTCTCTTCCTCTACCAGATGCAGTCATTTCTGGCGCGACTGTTTCTAATACAGATGCTGCTTGTATGGAAGTTGTATGTAAGGTTTCTACGATTAACTTTGCTTGTCTTTGGGGTTGAATTATTCCCGCACCAATAAAGGCTCGAAAACCATATTGTTGTTCGATAGAACGCTGTTCTAATTTAACGCGAAATGCTTCTAAATAACGATATTCTTCCCAATAAACTTCCCGTAAAATCTGTAAAATACGTATATATTGATGTGGGTTATCTTGAGAACCAATATCCCGTGCCATTTGTAGATGTTTGATTGCTCTTGATTCTTGTTTAAGATGTCTTTCAGCATTTGCTAATAATAGTAAATATAAAGCACGATGTTGTAATTGTCCGGAGGGAGCTTTGGCTATATTATGTAATGCTTGATAAGCATATTGTTTCGCTTTAGTCCATTGATTTTGACTAGATGCAACTTCTGCTAAAAATCCATAAGCCTGAGCTACTCTTAGGGAATTCCCATATAATTGCTGTAAATCTAAAGATTTTTGGGCAATATTTTTTAACTCCTTCCAATTTTCTAATCTCTGTAACACTTCACCTAAAGGATTAATAAATTTAGCTACTAAATTTGGATGATTCGCTTGAGTAAAAATATCGATACTTTGTTGAAAATATTGTTTCGCTGCTTGTAGAAAATCTAGAGATTTCAAACGATATCTTTGAGCTTGTTGAAAATAGCATAATCCGATATAAAACAGAATTATTCCCATACGGAATTTAGAATTAGCAAGGGAAGATGGAGGGGGAGTGGGAGAATAAACTTTGGCTTCTTTAATAGATAATCTACTAATATCAATTGAACTTTGCCAAAAAGTCAAACTTTGATGATAATGCTCCAAAGCTTGTTCCATTTTGTTTGTTAAATAAGCATCTTGTCCTAAAACAAACTCTACACTAGCCTTGAGAGCAGGTGCTAATTCATATCCCCTACCTTTTAAATCCTGGAGTGCTGTAATAACCTCTCGACGACGTAGGTATCCCATTTGCCAACCTAAACAGTAAGCATCAGCAGCTAATGCTGTAGCAAATAAAGCATCGGTATCTTCCTTGAGAGTTGCAGTTAATTCATTGGTGGCGATCGCAAATTCTGTAGTAGTAGCCCAACTCTCGAAATCGCTTGCTGAGCGGACTAATTGCGGTAAAACATCATCCGTAACCCACAAGATAACTGGGAAGTGAAACTGCTTGCGAAACTCTTCCCGTACCTGATTAGCCGCACTTAACATTTGTTTTAAATTATGCACCGACTCTAAGTAAAACACCATCAAAGCATCCGGTGGATTATCTTTAACTTCCTCAGCAATAGTTCCGTAAAGAGTCTTGTCAGTACGCTTCAAATTCAGAATCCGGATATCAACATCAGTCAGCTTTCGTAGACGCTTCACTAACCGCGATCGCAATCGCAAATAATTACATCGTGCCAAAATCAACTTAAACTCACCCCTCGATGCTTCCAAACTCCAAGCAAGTTCCTCCAAACCCTCCTCATTTGAGGGATGGGAAGATGGGGGGATGGGGGGATGGGGGGATGGGGAGAAAGAATCCTCTTCTTGTCCTTTACTTTCTTCTAACTCTTCACTCATAACTCCTAACTCCTAACTCAAATAACAGACGTAGCAATGCTACGTCTCTACATTTCTTCTAACTCACTCGCTTCTGCCAAAATCGGATTGATATCAAACCAAGATTCCCCACCACCATCACGGTATTCAAATACCAAACGACTATGAATTAAAGCTTGATATTCCAAATCCCCTCTCACCTTTTTACGCTTTCTTACCTGACGTAACAATTCCCATTCATCATCAGAAATCTGCATAGTCATTTCATTACGACGGTAACGAATCAAAGCTTCCAAAGTTTGACGAGACAAAGGAAGTTTTCTCTCTCTCTGAATCCAATTATTCAACAACCGCAACAAATCCCGCACGTGTCCACCACTTACCTGACATAATCTATCCATAGTCTTTGCATCCTCAAAAACCTCGGTAACTCTAGCCAAGCGCTGTTCTGGTTTCAAATCAGGAAAAGCCCGCGCTAATACCATTTGTCGTAATAACACCATCCCCGGTTCAAAAGTAGTTCCATCGGGTAATTCTACTGATACCATTGGTAACACTTTCGGGTCTTCTGGAAAGCGCTGAGTCAAGTTTCCATAGTCATTGGAGAACTTTAACGCTAAAGGCATCGTGTAAACAACATGACATCGTAACTTCGTTAAATATTCGCTCTGGTCGATAAATAAATACTCTTGTTGCGGTCTTCCCCAAGACTTAGCGCGAGAATCTACCCGATCAAGATTATCTACTATTACTACCAATCCTTTTTTACCCTGTTGTTTCAACTTTTCTACCGCAGGTTCGAGTAATTCAGAATTAATAGCCTCTAACAACTTAGTTTTTTGAGGTCCCAAATACTGATTCAGTCTTCCGCGTAAAGTAGCATCATCCTTAGTCTTAGCCGTAATTTCCCCAATTCCAAAAGCCAGAGAAAACTTATCAGAATCCGAACTAACGCCAACATCACCAATAAGTGGAAGTTTAGCCTTTATCCCCACAACATCCGCATTCAGAACCCTCCAAGCACCCTGTAATAATTCCTTTAACAGACTTGGTTCATCCAAACTGATATCATCCAGACTCTGACTAACTCGACGTGCCACACTCAGCAAAAAATCGCCGATATCAACGTCAGCCATTTCCATATCTTCACTAGACTCAAAATAGACCACATAAAAGCTTTCCGCTTCCAGTTCCGTCTTCAGTCTCAGCAATTCAGTAGATTTACCGCAACCGATATGTCCTGTAAACAACACACAAGTAGGCTCCTCCGGCGAGAAAAATGTAATATTATCTCGTAACTCCTCAATAATCTTGCCACCTCTTACCGAAGAGAAATCAATATAATACTTCTCATCCTCAGCATTTTCGATAACCAGAATTTTACTAGGATTCGTAGCCTGGAAAAACTTTCGTAAATCTATGGACATAGCACCAAACCCTTACTTTTTTTTATCGTTTGAACCCCTATAGATTTACCAGCAGCCCAGATATAACTAGAAATGCAACTAGAAATAATACTTAAGCCGCAAGTACTACAACATCAAACTTATACTATGGTATAGTCCTGTTTAACAAAGTGTTAAGTAATAAAATATACTTTCAAAAATAAACTTGGGCTGAGATAACAAAAAAAAAGGTCAAAGGTTAGAGGTCAAAGGTCAAAGCTTAGAGGTCAAATAATTTTATTTCTAACTGTCAACTGTCAACTAACTCCTAACTCCTAACTCCTAACTTTCTCTGTCCCCTTATATGGCACAATAAAGAGGTAATAAGAGAAAGAAATAATATATAAAGGTAATTTATCGGTGAGTTCTACTACTCAAAAAACTGCTATTAAAAGGCGCGTGGTGTTTCCTTTTACCGCCATTGTGGGTCAGGAAGAAATGAAGCTGGCTCTAATTTTGAACGTCATTGACCCCAAAGTTGGTGGTGTAATGATCATGGGCGATCGCGGAACTGGAAAATCAACGACCATCCGAGCGCTTGCCGATTTACTTCCAGAAATTCCCGTAGTTGCTGATGATCCCTTCAATTCCCATCCCAATGACCCTGATATGATGGGTGATGAAGCTCGTCAAAAGTTAGAACAAGGCGAAAATATTCCTGTAGCCCAGATGAAGGTACCAATGGTAGATTTACCCTTGGGAGCTACAGAAGACCGAGTTTGCGGCACTATTGATATTGAAAAAGCTTTATCCGAAGGTGTCAAAGCTTTTGAACCGGGACTTTTAGCTAAAGCCAACCGGGGTATTCTTTACGTTGATGAAGTCAACTTATTAGACGACCATCTAGTAGATGTACTATTAGACTCCGCCGCTAGCGGTTGGAACACCGTCGAACGTGAAGGAATTTCCATTCGTCATCCAGCCCGTTTCGTTCTCGTTGGTTCCGGGAATCCAGAAGAAGGGGAATTACGACCCCAATTGCTTGATCGATTTGGAATGCACGCTGAAATCCGTACTGTCAGGGAACCAGCATTAAGAGTGCAAATAGTGGAACAGAGGTCAGATTTTGACCAAAATCCGCCTACATTCCTGGAAAAATACCAACAACAGCAGCAAGAACTGCAACAGCGAATCATCGCAGCCCAAGAACTTTTACCCTCCGTAAACATGGATTATGATTACCGGGTAAAAATTTCTCAAGTATGTTCCGAATTAGACGTAGATGGTTTACGAGGTGACATTGTAACCAATCGTGCAGCCAAAGCTTTAACAGCATTTGAAGGACGTAACGAAGTCACCATAGACGACATTCGCCGCATTATCGCGTTGTGTTTGCGTCACCGACTCCGGAAAGACCCTTTAGAATCAATTGATACCGGCTACAAAGTCGAAAAAACCTTCTCACGTGTCTTCGGCGTAGAACTTCCAGAAGATGCAGCCAACGTCAACGGAACCGGAGAGAAAGTCAAAGTCTGAGAATTTTGGATTTTAGATTTTGGATTTTGGATTAAACAGTTAGGAGTTAGGAGTTAGGAGTTAGTTGACCTGGGACAGTTGACCTGAGACAGTTGTTGGTGGTTAGTGGTTAGTTGTTGGTTGTTGGTTGTGAAGAATGATTACACTTTAACCTTTGACCTTTAACCTTTAACCTTTAACCTTTAACCTTTGACCTCTGACCTCTAACCTTCGACCTCTAACCTTCGACCTCTAACCTTTAACCTAATTTCAACTCCGACGCACAAAGGGCAACAGGTCTTGTAAAATCACTTCATGATGATGTTCTTGGGGATAATGTGCAACATCATTAAGTCGGATTATTTGAGCATCCGGTACGGAATTAGCGAATTTTTCCGCCATATCTAAACTTAACCAAGGGTCAGTTTTTCCCCATTGAATTAAAATAGGTTTTTGCCATTCTTTAAATCCAGATTCGATTTCTGCCATTGCGGTTGTTAACTCTAAATTCCGAATCGTTGCCAGTAGACTTCTTCCCGCAGCAGAAGCTTTTAGAAAGGGTTTACGATAAATGTCTAAATCTTGATCTTTAATCACGTAACGGCTACCACCTTCTAAAGTTCGGTCAACTAATAACGGGTCTTGAGTCATCATTTCACCCGCTAAAGGTAGACCCATTTGTTTTATTTTCCAAGGCAATTTAGCTGTAGAAGAAATCGGTGTATTAAGTATAATTATGTTGGTTATTTTGTCCGGATGACGTAAAGCATATTGCAAACCAACAGAACCTAAAAATCCTTGAACTACTAAAGAAAAACGTTCTAGTTCTATTGCTTCAATAAAATTATTTAAAGCCGTAATATATGCCGATGGGGTATATGCAAAATCTCTTTTTTCTGGTTTGCTAGAGAAACCGTAACCAATCCAATCTGGTGCGATCGCCATAGTACCCTGCTGTGCTAATCCTGGCATAATGTTGCGCCAGCTATAACTTTGCGATGGTAAACCATGCAGCAATACAACAGGTAATAAATCGCTTCTCCCTACTGGTTCTACTTGTCGATAAAACCATTCTAGTGAATCTACTGTTATTTTATGTTCTGTTATCGACATGATCAAAAAGCCTTATACAAAGTTGTTTGTGATTAATTCTCAATTTAAATAAACGTGAATTCAACGACTAGCACAGAAGTCGGGTTTTTAGGATAAATGTCTCTAGTAACAGACAATAGTTATAAAAACCCGACTTCTAACCCCACGAAAAATCTTCAAGCCGCAATCGAAAGAGTCAACATCGAACTCACGTTAAATTGAGTAATAAAAGTGATAGAAGTCATAAAAATAAACTTCTACCATAACTAGCATAGGCTTTTAGGTGCTTTTAACAAACAATAATTTACAGCAAGTAGGAACAGACGTAAAAGTCAGAATCTATAACAATGAGGCTGTGGTTGCTTTTTTTTTGCGGCTAAATTATTTTCTCACTTCCACAGGTACCCATTGAAATTTGCGCTTCAATTCATTACAGTGACTGGGTTGCAAAATTTGATCGTGCTGGAGTCTACCTACAACAATTCCTGGAGAAATCCCTATTCTAGTAGCAAATTGCTCGATAGCTGCCTTTTTACGTTGTTGTCCTGATGCCAGAAATTGCTTAAACTCTTTAGGTGGAATCAGTATGTCCGCAGCAAATTGGTTTGCTTCTTCCTCTTTCTCTTGATTTTCAGTAGATATGAATTTTTTCTCTTCGAGGAAAGTATCGCGTTTACCATGTAAAAGAATATGACCAGCTTCGTGAAAGAAAGCAAACCACAAGTGGTCATCACTCTTATAACGTAGACTTAGTTGAATCAGCGCTTTATTCGGATTTAACCAGCGAGTTGCTCCACTAGTTCTTGTTTTGGGAAGTTGCGGTATAAAAACCACAGCTACTCCTGATTCAGCGCACAATCTTACCACTTCCGTTTGAAAAATTTCTGGTGGCTCCACCGTTAGAGCGCGAATCTTTAATAATGTCTCTTGAAACTTGTCTGCATTGTAGTTTGCACAATGAATTTGAGATGCCTCAATTTCTCCCCTACGCAACCAAGCTGCAACAGCACCAAGATCACTTTGGAACGACTGAGATTTACGAAAATCCGTATCAGTATTAGACCAAATTTCTTCCCATTGCTTAGGAGATGCTACGGCAAAAAAATTCAGCGTTTCTCGCAGTTGCTCAACTTTATCTGGAAAGTACTGAATCCATTTAAGCTTAATCATGGCTTTTATCGGAATTTTATCAAGCCATGTTATTTTTTCTTGCAAACGATTTTGTTCTTCTTGTCGCGCTAAAGCTTCCCGGTATTGCTGTTCCCGGTTATTCCAGAAACTAGCTGGAATATTTAATACTCTTTCTAACTGCAATGCTGTTTCAGGAGTAATTGCTGCTTTACCATTAATAATTTCGTTAATTGTTTTTTTAGGTCTTCCTGTCCGCTCTGCCAGTTCTGCTTGAGTCATACCTTGCTCTTCAATAATTTCTTGAAGAGTTTCCCCAGGTGGAGAAACATAATCTGGCGTGTACTGATTTTGGATTACATTACTCATG
>JAYKJL010000269.1:0-3959 GCA_035285725.1 Nostocales cyanobacterium 94392
TCTTGACTAAACCTTGACTAAAGAAAAAGATTACTTGGGGGTAAAGTGGTGTATTTAAAAGTAGGGTTTTGGGGCTGGGAGTAATGCCAGGAACGAGACTTGAACTCGTGACACGAGGATTTTCAGTCCGAGTAAATTTGTTACTATATAATAGTTTCAGCCGCTAAAATCAGTTTTACACCATCTTTACACCATCTTTACACCATCTTTACACCATTTAGTATTTAGCGAGTTCACCAATGCGATTAAAACTCATGTTCCTTTCATAGAAAGCTTTTTGCGATAATTACTTAGACTTTTTTACAGCTTCAAATTAGATTAGCAAATAGTAATAAGTAAATATAGTTACCTCGTTTTTTTAGTACTGTCAGTATTAAATTAATTTTATTGCGAATTCTACAATTGCTATATTCTGCAAGAAAAACTACGCGCTAATCCTACATCTTACTAAAGCAAGAAATTTCAGTAAGAAGCTATGAGAGTTTACTAAATAATTAGCAGAACAAAGTACAATTGAACTAAGTTGAGTGAAATAGATTTAATTTTGAATGAGCCTCGAAAACTCGTAATTACTGATTTAGCCAAGGGTTTACCAGCTATTACACCTTCCTTTGGGGCTGCCTTGGCAGAGGCTTGTGCGGTATGCTTGGAGGAACAGAAACATTCCCAGGGTGCGGAAATCACTGTTAATGGAGATTTTGACGCTAAATTTGAGCTATCCTGGCAACCAGTTACAGAACAAATGCTACGTTGTTGGAATGATGAGGAGTTTACAACTGAACAAGCAGCTTACGGTATTGCATTTTTAATTATTAGAGAACTAACTGATTTAACAGTAATTGAACGCTCTCGGAAAGGTACGGGATTTGATTACTGGTTAGGCACTTCGGATACAGACGAAGGGCAACCATTTAAAAATAAAGTTAGGCTTGAGGTATCTGGTATACGAAAGGGTAATTTGAGCCTTGTTAAAGCTAGAGTAAAACAAAAGAAGGAACAGACCAAAGTATCAGATGGTGAGTTTCCTGCGTATATTATCATTGTCGAATTCAGTACACCTCTATCTTATGTAGAAATAAAATGAGTCAAATTCAAGAAAAACATACTACTGCAATGGATTTGGCAGAAGCAGCTTTTACTGCGAAACTTCAAGGTAATTTAGAACAAGCCTCGCAACTTATTCGAGAAGCATTTGAGAACGAGCAAGCTGCTGCTGCATTAATAGCCGATCAATTAGATGCAGAACCAAGTCGTTCCATTTTACATCGCAGCGCGGCAACTCTTGCTGTAGATTGTGGAGAATTTAAAGTAGCAGAACGTTTAATCGCAACAGCTTTATCGGGAAATCCTCCTGAAGAAATCGCTGAAGAATTAAAGGATTTATTTATTCAAATTAATTTACGTCCATACTTAGAACGCAAGGGTATAAATATTGATAATGAAAAAATTAATGCTTTAATTTTAAGAGTAAATAATTGATAAAAACAAACATTTATGATGGCGGATGCCAGTTGCTCTCAATCCATAACGCTCTTGCCTCAGTCAAATAATCATTATTTAATCGCAAGGCAATTACAGTTGCTCTGCCTGTAGGTGTTATGCCAGCAATATGGGTTCCACCATTCACCCAATTAAAATGTTCTTGCCATGATTGTTTTCTTGGATTAAACAGTGTCGCTAACTGACTCGTTTGCGGGTCAATTGCGTGAGTTTTTGCGCCAATAAAAATTCGTTACATCTATAGCAAGAAGCTGCCAAATTCTCGGATTCATCTCCACCACCAGCAGTTTTAGGAAAAATATGCTCCATAACTAATGGCATTCCAATTAATCGAGAGTTAGTTTGGGCAATACTCACACCTATAATTAGCCCGAGTTATAACTGAGCGAACGAATTTTGTCAGAAATAGCCATGAACTAAAGGGGCATTTCATTCAGATTTGGTATTTTGTGTCCTCGCCAGCGGAGAACTGACCAAGCATAAGCTTTTTGTAACATTAAACGGTCAGCTTTTATTCTTAATTCACTAAGTTCTTGACGTTCGCTTTTGTTTAGCTCCTCGACTGTGCTATTTTTCTCCAATAATTCTGTGTGACGTTTTTGCTGCTCCGAGGTGATTTGACTGTTGGCGATACACCCGAAGGGTGTCGGCTTCGCCTATCGCCAATAATTCCTCCAGATCCCAAATTTGCATTTGCAGAAGTTCTTCCTGAATTTCTACTGGTGCATTGTCGGGTGTGGGGGGTAAGTTGCTGACGATGCTTTGGGCTGCTAAGGTTTCCAAAGGCTGCTGAGTTGCATTATTCTTTACGAGCCAATTGTTGAAAAATAGCTTGTGGGAGTTCAACCGTGACTTTTTGCGTTGCCATTGGTTGTTAGATGTTGCTTGTTTTTATTACTTTTAATACTAACATTGCCAAAACTATCTGTTCTTTTTGAGAATAGTTTGTCTTATTCAAAAGTCAATCATAGAAGAATAATTTAACGTCATGCGCTTTGATGGAGTTCTTGCTAGGATTAGCTTTAGATAGCGTCCTCTGTAAAAACTAAAGCTATAATTAGCATATAAGATAAGCTGACAGGACGAAACCCCAGGCAATGGCAGAATTAACAATTCAAGTTTCCGATGAACTAGCTCAGCGTCTAGAACCTTTGCAAAATCGTTTACCCGAATTGCTATGGCAATTGTTAGATTTTGCAAATTTACCGACAAACATAAGTAAGACAGTTCAAACTGAGCCTACAGATATTCCTTTAGTTTATCAAGAAGTTCTTGATTTTTTAATTAAGCGCCCAACACCAGAAGAAATAATTGCTTTTAAAGTTTCACCTCAAGCTCAGTCGAGATTAGAAGAATTATTGTCAAGAAATCGCTCCGCTACACTTAATTCAATGGAATTAGCTGAACTAGATGTTTACGAACAGTTAGAACATATGATGATTTTATTAAAAGCAAGAGCTTTCAAACGGAACGAGTAAACATGACTTCTGATTATATTTCTACGAAATTACGTAAACTTGTTCAAGAAAGGGCGAACAAACGATGCGAATATTGTTTGCTTCTTCAAGATTTTTCTATTTACACACATGAGGTAGATCATATTATTGCAATCAAGCATGGCGCTGAAACCACCGTAGATAATTTGGCACTTTCATGTTTATCTTGTAATCGCCATAAAGGTTCTGATTTCGCAACATTAGATCAAACGACTAAAGAAATTATTCCTTTATTTAATCCACGTCGTCAGATATGGGATGAACATTTTTATATCGAAAATGCGAATATTGAAGCGAAAACTCAAATTGGTCAAGCAACTGCAAGACTACTTCAATTTAATGTTCCTAATCGCGTACTTCAACGACAAGTATTGATTAATCAAGGACAGTATCCATAAACTTCAAAATTAAATAATTTACTATAAATATTTATACTTCTCTAACAACTCCGCTTTATGCAACCGCGATATTAACCCAGGACGTTTACTATAATCTTTTTGTATTTTTATGATGACGCTTTTTTAGCTACCCCTTGATGTGCCACTTTATCGCTTTTTACTTTCTAATATACCCAGTCTTTTTAAATTTAATCCCACCAATAAGAAACAATAACCGCATCCCGCTGTTCCTTTTTCTCATTTCCCCATAGCGCTTCTTCAAATCGATATCTCAGCATACGCTTGAGTCGATAAGTATATTGCGTATCAGTACCATCAGTTACTTCTACCGAATCAGCTTGCCACTTTTTACCCAAGTCTACAAGTTGAGATACCTTCGTGTCTTGATTTTCTGTGAGAACATATAAGGTATCTGCGGGATAGGCGACGAAATGGATGAAACTGGTTTCTGGCATCGGACGATAATTAGCCATTGCAGCAAGAGTATCAATCACACCACCAAAACTCAAACCATTTTGATCTGGGGCAAAAATTGGTTTTGTAAATAAAAAGCTTTCCCATAAAT
>JAYKJL010000270.1:0-7736 GCA_035285725.1 Nostocales cyanobacterium 94392
ATGTTGTTTGAGCGAAACATCAGCTGTGTTGTGTTTTTTTAGGAAACAATAAATACAAGAAAAAATGTTTTCTCCAAGACATCAGCAATTTAAAAGACACGTTATGGTGCATCATATAGTATTACGAAAATAAACGTAGATTAATTGTATTTTAAACTACGTTTTTTCTCTGTTGAAACGCTTGCGATAAACATGGACGCAATGGTAGCGTCTAAGACTGTTATAGGAATTGAATGGAATTTGCTAATAATGAAACGCCACCTCTCTCTACTTACGCTTTGCTCGACTTTTCTTTCATTTTTTACGCCGTTATCTGTTGTTGCGGCACCACCAAGAAACCCAGATAAAACTGTAAAATGTGACATTTTAGTAGTGGGTGGTGGATTATCCGGGATTGCCACCGCTTATGAAGCTTTACTTGCAGGAAAAGAAGTTTGTTTAACAGAAATAACTGACTGGATGGGAGGACAAATTTCTTCTCAAGGAACATCTGCACTTGATGAACGTCCGACTCAACGACAAAAGTTGTTCTATTCTCGCGGCTATTTGGAGTTACGAGAACGCATCAACAAAACTTACGGTCAACTTAACCCCGGTGATTGTTGGGTAAGCGATTCTTGTTTCCTTCCTGGTGACGGTCATCAAGTATTGGTTGCGATGCTCAAAGATGCTCAAAGAAAAGGTAGAGGTAAGCTGCAATGGTTTCCTAATACTGTGATTAAGGAACTCGAAACTACTAGCAGTGGAAAAATAATTGATGGTGCTTATGGTATTCAACATAAAAGTGCCAATGGGCAGCCTCCACTGAATACTTTTACTTTGTCTCAAACCATCGAAGATGCCTATACTTATGAAAATTCTTCGCGTTTAGATAAATCTATTATTCGCTTTGTTCCCAAACAAACAAAAAAAGGTGATGCTCCTAATTGGTATGTGATAGATGCTAGTGAAACTGGAGAAATTATTGGACTTGCGGATGTTCCCCATCGCCTTGGCATTGATGAGCGTTCTTACCTAGAACCTTCTTCTTCTAGTGCAACCAATGACCCTTACTGTACTCAAGGCTTTACTTACACTTTTGCAATGGAGGCTACAAAAGACCCTCAGCAAAACGAAATGCCGAGCTTTTATCCTCAATATTCTCCTTACTACAGTTATGAATTACAACGTTTAGCCAGCTTTCCTTTAGTCTTTACTTATCGTCGTATTTGGAGTCCTCAAACAGGGGAACCCATGAAATTCGGTGGTATTAATTTTAGCGCTCCGACACCTGGAGACATTTCCATGCAAAACTGGACTTGGGGTAATGATTATCGTCCAGGAACTTCGCAAGACAATCTAATTTATACTCGTGGGCAACTTGAAGCTACAGGACAATTGCAACCTGGTGGTTGGATGGGAGGATTGCGAACAGACGCTTTACGTAAAGGAGAGGAAATATCAATCGGTTATTTTTACTGGTTAGTTGCGGGAACTACGGATTCTCAACTTGGTGACGGTGTAAAGCAACTTCATCCAAATCACCGCTATCTTAAAGGTTTAGATTCCCCGATGGGAACCGCCCATGGATTGTCTAAATATCCGTATATGCGTGAAGGAAGACGGATTATCGGTCGTCCCAGTTACGCACATCCCAAAGGCTTTTCTATCGAAGAAATTGATATTTCTCGCCGCGATTATAATGACGAATTTTATCGCAAGACTTTACCCGCAAGAATGTATCGTAAACTGAAAGCTTCTTTAGCTGGTTTAGAAGCAATATCAGTTCTTACCGGTAAAAAACCCCCAGAAGATGTAGCACGACGGACTCGTTCTACTATTTTCCCGGATGCTATAGGTATTGGACATTACGCGATCGATTTTCATCCCTGTATGACAAAAACTCCTCCGGAAGCACCAGGAAATACCGAGCGTGAAGGAGAAAGACGGGGTGCGGGAGAAGCTTATCCATTCCAAATTGCACTTCGAGCCATGATTCCCCAGAAAATAGATAATTTATTGGTAGCTGGTAAGAGCATCGCTACCAGCCACATTGCAGCTGCCGCTTATCGTGTACATTCCTTTGAATGGTCTGCGGGTGCAGCTGTGGGGACTACAGCAGCTTTTGCGTTGAAAAATAATATCGCACCTTATGAATTGGTCGATGAATTACCTCGAATTGAACCGCAGTTAATTCAATTACAACGCTTATTAAAACAAAATAATAATCCGACTGCTTTCCCGGATACTTCAATTTTTAATGAAAACTGGAATGATTGGAAATAATTAGACAGTTACTCCCTTTCCTCTAGGTAATTACCTATTTCTCTATTTCTTTGCTGATTATTCGGGCGCATCTATAAAGATTTTTTTATCGGTAATTTTCTGTCGGGAAGGGAGTAATAACCATTGACTGCTAAGAATGCACTAAACTAGTTACTTGTGATGTATTTTTATGAAAATCTGTAGCAAAGTTTTTATGATTACCAGAATGTCAGCCAATGTTTATGGGATGGCAAATGCACCAACTATAGCTCCCGATCGCGTTAGTGAGGTTAAGCGCAAATCCTATCCCAACTACAAAGTTATTGTCCTCAATGATGACTTTAATACTTTTGTACACGTTGCCGATTGTTTGACAAAATATATTCCCGGAATGACTGGCGATCGCGCTTGGGAATTGACCAATCAAATCCATTATGAAGGACAAGCCATTGTCTGGGTAGGACCTCAAGAACCCGCAGAATTATATCACCAGCAATTACGTCGGGCTGGTTTGACAATGGCACCTCTTGAGGCTGCGTAAAAAACAATGGTTAAACCCACCTCGAAGTCCCCTAAACCAATTTCTAACCGCGACAAAAACGCTAGACTCGTTTGGAATCATTCCACTCATATTGACGGTCTAATACCGATTCTTGAACGTCTCTGCAACCAAGATAGTATTCAAACCATAACACCCGGAGAAATCAGCCGCGTCAGAGGTCATTCCCCTCATATGCAATTACGGGTGTCTGTTCCAATTCGAGGTGGGTTTAAAGTCATCGCTCGTCAAGGAAAAACTGTGCAAGAAGTGTTTATCCTGACTACCTTGGAACAAGATGAATTACAAGTTGCGATCGCAGTTGCAATGAATAAATAATTGACAGTTGATGGTTAATGGTTGTTAGTTGATGGTTGATGGTTGTTAGTTGATGGTTGTTTCTCCACTATCCACTATCCACTATCCACTATCTAATCCTGTACTTGCCGAACTGCAAATTTATGTAATGGCAAGCAAAGAATGCAGGAAAAAGTAAGGAAGTACGACAAAGCTGTAGTCATTTTCAAACTCATTAACAAAACTTCCCATTCAGGTAAAACTATTTTTTCGATGCCAAAAGCAACGCAGTAAACTAACCAGTAGGAAAAGCTCATTCTAAACAAAATTGTTTCGCTTAACTGGATTTCGCTATCAAGTTGACTGTTATCCCATAACAACACTAAACCAATAATGCAAGCAACAAAAGAAAGCATTACAAAAAATTCGTGACAGATAAAATTTACTGAATGCATGGCACGTTTATACAAAAACTTTTCTATAAAAAATAAGTCTAAAGGAATAAATCTTTAGAAGTAAAACTCCTGTTACAAACCTAAATAAATATAATGATTCTTATTAAGAAATGCTATGAAATAATAATTTATGTTAGTGGTTAGTGGTTGGTGGGTGGTTGGTACCACCGGAGTTATTACACCTATAACCTATAACCTATAACCTATAACCTTTAACCTATAACCTATAACCTTTATTTTTCTAATTCACAAGCACCAATATTCACCCAATTGCTAGAACCATCACGATTGTGTTCTTTTTTCCAGATAGGAGCATTATGTTTAAGAGTATCAATAGCGTAACCACAAGCAGCGAAAGCTTCTGAACGGTGGGGACAACCAATTGCTACCAAAACGCTGATTTCACCGATTTGTAAATGTCCGGTGCGATGATGAATGACTACACGATTTGTATCCGTCCATTTTTGGCGAATATCCGCTGCAATTTGATAAAATACCCGCAAAGCCATTGGTTCATAAGCTTGATATTCTAGAGAAATAACTGGTATTCCGTCGGTTTGGTTGCGTACTGTTCCACTCATTACCACAATTGCACCGTTGGCTGGATGGTCAGCTAGCTTGTAAACTTCTGAGAGTGATAGGGGTGCAAAGGTAATAGCAAAGTTATCTTCCGGGCTGGGCTTAACCATACCAGTAAAGGTAGTTGAAATAAGCGAGTTCATCAGGTTTGTTAAATAACATTTAATTTTATTGTCTTTGATTTTGGGGAATCAAGAGCAAGGAACTAAAGATACGAATAATCTATCAATAACTGATTAATTTATTTTTATTTACTCGAATAAAATACCAAAATACACGGTTTTTGGGGATTATTTATGTAAATATACTGAAATACAATCATGATTTTGCTATCGAGCTTAAGGCATATTACTATGGTTTGTGTAACGAAATTGCCGATATTACTGTCGTAGATAATTTATATAAATTTACATAAATGACTTTTACAGAAGTTGTCTCCCGGAAAATTAATTATCCTAGTTGAAGCTTCAGATTATTAATTAATTGCTTTTAGTACGAGTAAGCTTCCATAGCTTTAATCAAACTGAGGATGTAATTGTGTATGATGTTCGCAAATCAGTTTTTCCCAAGTAGCCTTCATAAACCACCTCTGATAATTTTTCCCTATTAATGAACTTTGTATCGAAGTTTGCTTTTCTCAAAGTAAAGAAAATTCAGCAATAGTAGGAAAGATGGAATGGATAAGAAGGTTTTTGACAATGAAGCATTACGGCTAAAAGCTTTATATGAGTATAAAGTCCTTGATAGTTCACCCGAACAAGTTTTTGATGATTTGGTTTTCTTAGCCAAGCAAGTTGCAGGAACACCGATTGCTTTGATTAATTTAGTTGATGCTAATCGTCAGTGGTTTAAAGCAAAGGTGGGAATGAGCGCATCAGAAATGCCTAGAAATATCGGGTTTAGTTCTTTGTGTGTCACTTCGGGTGAAACTTTAATTATTCCGGATACTTTAGCTGATAATCGCTTTGCGACTAATCCTGTGGTTATTTCGGAACCGTATGTCAGGTTTTATGCTGGTATACCTTTGGTAACACCTCAAGGACAGGTAATAGGAACTTTGTGCGTGATTGATATGGTAGCACGTTCGATTAATTCCGAACAAATAAAATCCTTGGAAGCTATTAGTCGTTTGGTGATTAAGCAGTTAGAGATACGAAAAAGTTTAAATAAATTGACAGATATAAAACAAGAATATGAGCAAGCAAAAACAGCATTAGATGAAAGCGAAAGTATCATCAAAAGTTTCTTTGATAGCGCACCGATGATGATGGGAATTGTTGAAGTGCGGGACAATAACATTCTGCATCTTTCTGGGAACAATGCGGCTGCGAAATTTTTGGGTTTGACTCCAGAAGATATGCAAAACCGTTTTGTGAGCGAGATGGGAATTTCACCACATTTGATCGAGCAATGGATAGATTTTTATTATCAAACGGAACGTATCCAATCTTCTATAACTTTTGAGTATCCTTACGATACAACTGATGGTAGTAAATGGCTAAAAGCGAAAGTATCTGCTATTGCAAATTGTGCGGGAAATCAGAGATTTGCTTATTTAGTTGATGATATCACTCAACGTAAGGAGGCAGAAGAAAAATTACGTTGGAACGAAACACTTTTACGTTCGATAACCAGCGTTTCACCCCTAGGATTCTATGTAGTAGAAAAACGAACTGGGAATATTTTATATGCAAATCACAGTTTTTATCAAATCTGGGGTATCAAGCATTTACAAGAAGGAGTAGAAAGTGGTGAATTAAAACACAAAGATATTGTGGCAGAATGCTGCGAATTAACATCTCAATTTCCAGGATTTGTTAAAGTTTGCCAACCAGATTTGGTTGACAAATGTATTTGTGAAGATGAAATTTTATTACCTGATGGTCTGATTATCCGCCGTTTTTCTAGAGCAATTCACAATCAGGATAACCAAGATTTTGCACGGTTATATATGTTTGAGAATATTACTAGCCGCAAGCATACAGAGCATCAAATACGCGAACAAGCAGCATTGTTAGATATTGCATCTGATGCTATTATCATGCGAGATTTATCTCATAAAATTTTACTGTGGAATAAAAGCGCAGAGAAAGTTTATGGTTGGACAGAATCAGAAGCTATTGATAAAAATGCTTATGAACTTTTAAAACCGGAAGTTATATCATCCAAGTGCCAAGATATTTATCATGAAGTTTTAAAGAATGGTTCGTGGCAAGGTGAGTTAAAAAAAGTCAGTAAATTAGGAAAAGAAATTATTGTAGAAAGCCGTTGGACTTTAGTTAGAGATGAGCATCACCAACCCAAATCTATCTTAACTGTTGATACAGATATTACTCAGAAAAAAGAATTGGAAAAGCAGTTTTTACGCGCTCAGCGCATGGAGAGTATTGGTACTTTAGCCAGCGGTATCGCTCATGATTTGAACAATGTGCTTTCCCCGATTTTAATGTCAGTGCAGTTGCTTAGAAATAAAAGTCGTAATGACAAAGAAATTTCCATGCTGGAAATTGTGGAGAACAACGCCAAACGCGGAGCTAATCTAGTAAAACAGGTGTTGTCATTTGCCAGAGGAATCGAAGGCGATCGCACTGTAATTCAGGTGAAAGAATTGATTGGAGAAATGAAGCAAATTGTCGAACAAACTTTTCCCAAGTCAATTATATTTGATGAGTTTATTCAAGAAGATTTATGGCATATATGCGGCGATAATACCCAATTACATCAAGTATTAATGAACTTGTGTCTAAATGCTCGCGATGCCATGCCAAATGGTGGCAAGTTAACTATTTCTGCTGAAAATATGATCATTGATCATAACTATGCCAAAATGCACCTTGATGCTCAAGTTGGCTCTTATGTAATCATCAGCGTTACCGATACGGGGATTGGTGTTGCTCCAGAATTGTTGGATAGGATTTTTGAGCCATTTTTTACAACCAAAGAATTTGGGAAAGGTACGGGATTGGGTTTATCTACTGTTATCGGGATTATTAAAGGTCATAATGGATTTATAAATGTGTCTAGTAGTATAGGTAAAGGGACAAAAATTGAAGCCTATTTACCAGCAGCCCAGACGGATACAATCCCAGAAACTCAATGTTTGACAACACCTATAGGAAATGGAGAATTAATTTTAGTTGTTGATGACGAAGCTTCAATTAGAGATATTACTTCAACTTCCTTAGAACAGCACAATTATCAAGCAATGACTGCTAATGATGGAATTGAAGCACTAGCCCTTTATGCTCAGCATAAAAATCAAATTCGTGCAGCAATAGTTGATATGATGATGCCTAATATGGATGGTACAACTACCATCAAGACATTACATAGAATGAATCCTAGTTTACGCATGATTGCTGTCAGCGGACTACCAACCAGCGAAGAAAATATGAATGAAAAATCTTCTAAATATACAGCTTTTTTACCCAAACCATATACTGCACGAGAGTTATTAACGGCTTTACATTCTGTTTTAAAATAAAGGGTTGGGGGGAATAGGTTAAAGGTTAAAGGTTAAAGGTTAAAGGTTAAAGGTTAAAGGTTAAAGGTTAAAGGTTAAAGGTTAAAGGTTAAAGGTTAAAGGTTAAAGGTTAAAGGTTAAAGGTTAAAGGTTAAAGGTT
>JAYKJL010000271.1:0-28139 GCA_035285725.1 Nostocales cyanobacterium 94392
AGGACTTACGCAATTGTCACAAAACCCTGGTTGGTGCGTGACACTACAACCTCATTATTGCGTTAATAATCAAGCGAAGTGTCACAGCACCCTACAAGAAAAATGTGCCGGTTGCGTAAGTCCTAATATAGTGTAATTATTTTATTTGCTTTATGATTGCATCTTGAGATAATATTAAATTTCTTTAGTAAATATATAAGTATCAAATATGACTAGGGTCTTTTTGCGTTTGCTCTAAATAGATGCTTATAGAATTAAATTGCTTTTTGATAAAATACTCATTTTTTCACCAAATAATGGAATAATATTATTTCTGTAAAATATAAAATTATTAGTTAATTTGAGATTAAGGTAGTTTACTTGCAATCAGTATTTCCCAAAAAAATATCTTTGAGATGTACATTACTCGTAGTAACCAACTAGATGACCTATTTAACATGATATAACTTTTCATTTTGGCGATAATCGTTTAATTTTTCATATAAATTTTGTATAAGGGTGAAGCAAAATCATACTCATTTTAATTACCAAGCTGTTGGAGCTAAAGTTATTAATTTGATGAAATAGGGATTTTCAAATTAAGACAAAAAAGTGATTCAACGCGGATATGATGGAAATACAAGAAAATTTGATTTTAATTGTTGATGATAAAAGTCATAACATCGAACTTTTATTTCATGTTATGCAAATACATGGACATCGCGTGTTAGTTGCTAACAGCGGTGAAAGTGCATTACAAAAGCTGGAAATTGTCTCTCCCGACTTAATTTTATTAGATATTATGATGCCGGGAATGGATGGATTTGAAACTTGTCGGCGTTTGAAAGCAGATGAGAAAAATAAAGATATCCCAGTAATTTTTATGACTGCTCTTACAAATACAACAGATAAAATCAAAGGATTTAAACTGGGAGCAGTTGATTATATTACTAAGCCATTTCAACAGGAAGAAGTACTAGCCCGGGTAAATGTACAGTTAAAACTGCGAAATTTAAATCGTCAATTGCAACAATATCAATTTCAACTAATGCAGATAGAAAAGATTTCATCTTTGGGACAATTAGTTGCTGGTGTAGCTCATGAAGTTAATAATCCTGTTAGTTTTATTGCCGGTAATTTAGAACATACTAATAATTATCTAGAAGACTTAATTAGTTTATTGAATCTTTACCAAAAACATTTATCTGATCCACCAGAAGAAATTACTCAAAAAATTGCCGCAATTGATTTAGATTTTTTATTAGAAGATTTACCTAAAATGATTAGTTCAATGAATCTGGGTATTGAACGGATCAACAATATTATGCAATCCCTACGTAACTTTTCACGTAAAGACGCAACCCAGAAAAGAACTACCGATATTCATCAAGGTATTGATACAACTTTGATGATTTTGTCTCATCGATTGAAAGCTAACGAATTTCGTCCCAAAATTGAAGTGTTCAAAGAATACGGTAATTTACCGGAAGTTAATTGTTATTCAGGACAACTCAATCAGGTATTTATGAATTTACTCTCGAATGCTATTGATGTATTTGATGAAAAAGTAGAAATAAGTAAATCTGATGCTCCTTTCATACGTGTTAGTACGGAATTAATAGATTCTACTACTGTAAAAATAATCATTGCTGATAACGGCTGTGGAATCTCGGAACAAGTGCGAAAAAAGTTATTTGATGCTTTCTTTACAACCAAACCAGAAGGTAAAGGTACTGGTTTAGGACTTTCAATCAGTTATCAGATTATTACAGAAATTCATGGTGGGACTTTAGAATGTTTTTCTTGTGAAGGTGAAGGTACAAAGTTCGTAATTCATATTCCTGTATAAATCATCCGGTTTTATCTTTTAAATTATTTGAAATTATTTAGTTCATATAGGATTGCAGAAACTCTAGTTTGAAAGGATTTGCTTTGCAAGTCAATTAGTATGATTTATGGAATGTAATGCATTTAGTCGAAAAATTAGTTTATCCTGGAAGCAGTGAAACATTAAGAAATTTTAAGTTCTGTTTTCTAGATACTCATGCAATGCATTGTAAATCGCCGCGCTCAATTTTCCGCAAGTCATCGGTATTGGTTCCCGGAACTAAGCGAAGCAGAGAATATTGAGAAATTCGGTGCTTGTGCTAATTTTCCCGGACACGGACACAACTATGTTTTATTTGTCTCTCTTCAAGGGGAGTTAGACGAATATGGAATGGTACTCAATTTGTCCAACGTTAAACAGGTAATTAAACGGGAAGTTACCAATCAATTGGACTTTTGCTATCTTAACGACGTATGGGAAGAGTTTCAAGAAACTTTACCGACAACTGAAAATATTTCACGAGTTATTTACAAACGGTTATCACCTTATTTACCCATAACTCGTGTGCAGTTATTTGAACATCCTCAACTTTGGGCAGATTATATGGGAAACTCAATGGAAGCTTATCTGACTGTAAGTACTCACTTTAGCGCTGCTCACAGGTTAGCGAGTCCGAAACTGAGTAATGAAGAAAACTTCGAGATTTACGGAAAATGCGCTCGTCCCCACGGACACGGACACAATTACCATTTAGAAATTACCGTCAAAGGTGAAATTGCAGAGCGTACAGGTATGTTAGTTGATTTAGGCGCTTTAAATAAAGTTATAGATGATTATGTGGTTGAACCATTCGACCATACTTTTTTAAACAAGGATATTTCGTATTTTACTGAAGTAGTTCCGACAGCAGAGAATATCGCGCTTTATATTAGTAGTATATTAACCCAACCAATTGAAGAATTGGGAGCAACACTTTATAAGGTCAAACTGATTGAAAGTCCGAACAATTCCTGTGAAATTTATTGTACTAATCAAAAATCTAACTCAGGTATGATGACACAGGATGAACCTGTTTTAGTACGGTTATAAACTACTTGTTTTTTCAGTCGATATTCCTTAAAGAAAGGTTTTAACAGCTTTTCTTGGTTAATCTATCTACACAAACAAGTTTTTTTTGATATAGAACCCTAAGAATAATTCTTAGGGTAGTAAAACACAACATAATCATCCACAATAAAACCGCGTAGATTTGGTGCTAGTTTTTCATAACTTTTACCTATATTAGGAAAACCAGCTACTAATTTACACCTTATCCAATCCTCAATTCCCAAATTGATCATTGAATTCAGCTTTTATACAAAACTTCATTATCAGTTGCTTTACCGAATTCGGGGATTAATTTTTTCCCAGAAGCCGGACTGATACCAGTTGAATCAGTTGCTTGCGCTTCTAATTCTTTGAGCATTGTTTGGAGTAACTTGTCCTGTTGGGAACGAAAACCAGGGACAAATGTACCTTTATTAATAATAGTAAACCAAACTAAACCACGATTTTTTGTAGGCATAACTCCAGCTAAGCTACTAACATCACTTAAAGTACCAGTCTTGAAAGCGGTGTCTTTAGGAATGCGTCTAGCGTAAGTTGTGCCGCGATAGTCTAAGCCTGAAGTGGGAAAAAAGTCGGCTACGGTTAAATTGTGAGGGGCTGCTAAACGTTGAATTGCCATTAACATCGCAGTAGCAGCTCGTGCAGAAATCCGATTTTCTTGTCCGAGTCCAGAGCCATTGATCAATTGAATTTCCGATTGTGGTACTCTTGCGAGTTCGGCAGCAGTTGATTGGACTACCCTTGCTCCTCCGACTGATTCTGCAAGCATTTCAGCCATTTCGTTATTGCTAAAAACGTTCATCTCATTAATTAACTGTGTCATTGGTAATGAGTAATGACGTATGAGGGGAGTTTGAGAGGATTCCACCTCTTCAGCCGCTTCAACTTTGCCGGTAATGACAACTTGGGGTTTTGGAGTACCTTTAGCCATACGAGAGTATTGCATGGTAATATTCCTAGACCAAGTAGTAGAATTGATTGCGCTTTTGAATGCTTCTCCTGCTAATTGGGGATTGCGCTGGAAATTCATTGCGAATTTACCAACAACAATTAAATTGCCATTAACCCGCTTGATGCCCATTTTGTTGAGCAAATTAGCAATAGTTATTGCTTCTTCCCAGACAAACAAAGGATCTCCGCTAGCATTAATGACTAAATTTCCTTCTAAAACACCATTTTTAATTGGTCCTGTGGCACCGATCAAAGTTTCAAATTTATGGTCATGGCCCAAATGTTTGAGTACAGCAAGTGAAGTAGCAATTTTTGTTAAAGATGCAGCTGGTAGAGGTTTAGTAGCTTCATGATTAGCAATCAGCATCGGACCTGACTGTATCCAAATACCTTGGACGGGGGTTTGTTCGGGTTTGATTAATTTTAATGTTTCTAGTTCTTTTAAATATTCTTGTATCATATGATTTCTGCCTGGATTTGGGTCGGGCGTGAGAACTAATCCAGGACCTGTTTGCCAAGCCAAAACATCAAAAGCCTGTATTGGCTGAACTTTGACTCCTGCCATATCTAACCACAAAGACATTAAACCCGAACCAAATAATTCCAGCATCCTTAACTCCTATACAAGTTTTAGCTACCATTACTGCTGTAATACGGGAGCACGCATTGCATACCCATTATTCATGCTCGTAATCATAGCCGTTGATTATTGCTTGCGTGAAGAGGGTAATATAACAAATTTTTGTGATTTAACTCAACTTTGCTTGAATTTTTTCGCGCAACGTTTATTATCACACTTCTCGTTGCCATCGCCCTAAATCTACCGATAAAAAAGACCAGTTTAAGTTGAGTGTTTTCAACCCAATTCAAGGGATAAATCGATTTATAGCTGTGAATATCTTCTGGATATCCAGTAGTAAATCAGGTAAATTTCACTCATTTTTTGATTTTTGACAATAATAAAGAGCGATTCGCTTGAATAATTAGCGAATATACTACTATATTTTTGTATTTAGTACTACTTATTGCTCTCAATAGCGAAAGAATCAAGTAGATTTTTCAAATCCTTTTGCATTTGTTTCCACTGAGGAAGACGCTGCGGTGAATGGTAAAAATGAATATGCATATCATTGTAAATAAAGCGATGCTGACAAGATTTGGAATAGCACCCGATTAAAGTAGTGAATTCATTCGTATCATTTACGGTATAGTACATCCACTCCGAATCAACTTTACCATTCCTAATCATAGGTTTTATAGATTGATTTTCGGCTGTTAACTCTTTCAATTGTTTTCCTTGAGAAATTGATTCCATAAATTTTTTCATAAAGCTCACTTCTTTTTTTCCGAATTGAATGTAAATTTGTTCGTAAATCTTCGCCGTTCTACCGAGGGATTCAAAGTTAGGTGATACAAATATACTAAAACTTGGATTTTGCCCACCGTTAGCTCTTGGATGATAGGCTTTTGGAATTGAAAACTCTTGCTGACCAAAGCGGACGTAAAAGTTTTTATTTTGATCTGGATAAGGTTTCACAAAAGGAAGATTGTTAACAAAATATTGTTGGGGATGACAGTAAATAGCTGGTAAGTTTCCGCTTATTTGATTAAAGGTACCTAGTTGAAATTCACTGTGCCAATAAGACCAGTGGTAAAGCATTAAGGGATTTTTCCTTAAAACAAGAATTGCATGGTGTTGACCATATTTACTTCCTTGCATTCTGTGTACGGATAAATCTAGCAGAGTTTTAGCGGGTGTATAATCAGTTCTGTCGCCGCCGCTAAATTGAATGCAGTACTCGGTATCTCTAGTAAGTTTTTTTGCGTCTTGAACAACCGAGCAAATGCTGTAGGCTGATAATACAAGGATCGAAATTATAATCAGCCCTGGTATTCCGACGATGATTTTAAGCTTATTTTGAATCACGGGTATCATAAATATTTGTTTTAATAATCTTCTAAATATTGCCCCAAACATCTACCCCTAGGGTCTCGATAATAGACTGATAGAGGCAAATTCATGTTATGTTGAGCAAAAGTAGAAGTTGATGCCTTACTTGATAAAAGTAAGATTTGGTAGCGAAAAATAAAGCTGCGACTACCAGAGGCATCTGGTAAAATTTGTAAGGTTTCTGGAAGCTCTGAGCAATGGGATCGACTGGCGTAAGAATCGCTATTGATGCAATGGGAGGAGATAATGCACCCGGTGAAATCGTGGCTGGCGCACTGCGAGCCGTGGAAGAACTGGGTGTAAAAGTGTTTCTGGTAGGCTCTCCCCAAGATATTGAACCTATAGTGCCCTCATCAATAAAATCGGAACAAGTAGAAATTGTCCCCGCAGAAGGTACGATCGCGATGGATGAGGAAGCTTTAAGCGGCATTAGACGCAAACCAAAGGCTTCTATCAACGTAGCGATGAGTTTGGTTAAGCAGGGACAAGCGGATGCTGTAATTAGTGCCGGTCATTCTGGTGCAGCGATGGCAGCAGCTTTGCTTCGTTTGGGAAGACTTCCGGGTATTGATCGTCCGGCAATTGGCGCGGTATTCCCTACGATGGTTGCTAGCAAACAAGTCCTAATACTTGATGTTGGCGCTAACGTAGATTGTCGTCCTCAATTTTTGGAGCAATTTGCCGTTTTAGGCTCAGCTTATTCTCAGTATGTTTTGGGTGTTACACAGCCCAAAGTAGGTTTATTGAATATCGGTGAAGAAGAATGTAAAGGCAATGATGCTGCCATTCGCGCTCACCAAATGATCAGTGAAAATCCTCTAGTTAAATTTGTTGGCAACGCCGAAGGACGCGATGTGCTTTCTGGGAATTTTGATGTGATTGTGTGTGATGGTTTTGTCGGCAATGTCTTATTGAAATTTGCTGAAGCAGTCGGGGAAATTTTGTTGCAAATTATTCGCGAGGAATTACCCCAAGGATTGCGCGGTCAAATTGGCTGTTCTATTGTAAAACCAAACCTGAAACGAATTAAGCAGCGGATCGACCATGCAGAACACGGTGGCGCTTTGCTTTTAGGCGTAAACGGTATATGTATAATTGGTCATGGTAGCTCCCAAGCTCCTTCAATTTTCAATGCCATTCGTCTGGCAAAAGAAGCTGTAGACAATCAGGTATTACAACGCATTCACTCCCAAAATCTCAGCGAAAAAGGCGTTTTATGATTTAGTCAGAAGGGCAGTTAATGTTACTAGTCTATAGTCAGTAGTTTGATACTGGCTATAGGCTAATGATTTTTATTGTAATGATTTGGCTACAGTCCTTTTAACGGATAAGCTGTGGAGAGAATGAGTGCAAAATTTAGGAATAGCAATTACAGGAAGCGGCTCGGCAGTGCCAGGAACTTTCCTGGATAACCAGGGGCTGAGCGAACTGGTTGAAACTTCGGACGAATGGATTACCACAAGAACGGGAATTAGTCAACGAAGATTGGCGACAGCGGCTGAATCGGTTACTAGTATCGGTACTGCTGCTAGTTTGAAAGCATTAGAAATGGCACAAATCGAAGCAAAAGATTTGGATCTGATTTTGCTAGCAACTTCTACTCCCGATGACTTGTTTGGTAGTGCTGCTGCAATTCAAGCTGAATTGGGAGCAAGCAGAGCAGTGGCTTTTGATTTGACTGCGGCTTGTTCTGGTTTTGTATTTGGATTGGTAACTGCGGCTCAATATATTAGAACGGGTGTATTTCAAAATGTACTTTTAGTTGGGGCTGATATCCTTTCCCGTTGGGTGGATTGGGAAGATAGACGCACCTGCATATTATTTGGTGATGGTGCTGGGGCTGCTGTATTACAAGCGAATAATTGCGACCATCTGTTAGGGTTTGAAATCAAAAGTGATGGAACGCTCAATAGCTGTCTGAACCTTGCTTATACTCCCCAATCTACAGAATTGGTTGAAGGTGTAAATATCTCTAAAGGAAATTTTGGCAATGTTTCGATGAACGGTAAAGAGGTTTATCGTTTTGCTGTAAAGCGAGTACCAGAAGTTATTGATAAAGCTTTATTTCGTGCCAATTTAACTGTCGAACAAGTGGATTGGCTGCTATTACATCAAGCAAACCAACGTATTCTTGATGCGGTTGCCGAGCGTCTTTCGATTCCACCGGAAAAAGTAATCAGCAATGTCGCACATTATGGCAATACCTCTGCTGCTTCCATACCTCTTGCATTGGATGAAGCAGTAAGATACGGCAAAATAAAACCGGGAGATACTATTGCTGCATCTGGGTTTGGGGCTGGATTAACCTGGGGTGCAGCAATTTTTAAATGGGGAAGGTAACAAAGTTGACAGTTGTTAGTTGTTGGTTGATAGTTGTTGGTTGTTGGTTGTTGGTTGATGGTTGATGGTTGATGGTTGTTGGTTGTTTTACACTAACCACTAACGACCATATACTAATCACCATCCACTATCCACTATCCACTATCCACTATCCACTATCCACTATCCACTATCCACCATCCACTATCCACCATCCACCATCCACTATCAACTATCCACTATTAAATAACCAATCTGATGAGTAAAACTGCATGGGTGTTTCCCGGACAAGGTTCCCAAACTCTGGGCATGGGTATGGATCTACTGGATTTGTCCGAAGCGAAGGAAAAGTTTATTCAAGCTGAAGAAATTTTGGGCTGGAGTGTCAGCGAAATTTGCCACAATGACGAAGAAAAGTTAGCTCGTACTCTTTATACTCAACCTTGCTTATATGTAGTAGAAACCATTCTCGCCGACATTGTAAGCAAGAAAGAGAAGCCAGATTTAGTGGCTGGTCATAGCTTGGGAGAGTATATTGCTCTGTATGTCGCGGGTGTGTTTGAATGGTCTGAGGGTTTGCGTTTGGTAAAACGTCGGGCTGAATTGATGGAAAATGCTGCTGGTGGTAAAATGGCGGCTTTAATTGGCTTTGATCGGGAACAGTTAGATCAAATTCTCGCCCAAACCAATGATGTAGTATTGGCAAATGATAATAGTTCTGCACAAGTGGTAATTTCGGGTACTGCTGAAGCTGTAGAAAGCGTCATGTCCCAGGTTAAAGCAAAACGTAAAATACTTTTAAATGTATCGGGAGCATTTCATTCACCGATGATGGCAGGGGCATCTGCTGAATTTCAAGATGTATTAGCCACCGTAGAATTTCAGAGAGCTACTGTACCAGTTATATCTAATGTTGAACCAGTACCCACAGTGGAAGCTGACGTTTTAAAGCAACGATTGGTAGAGCAAATGACCGGAAGCGTGCGGTGGAGAGAAATTAGTTTAGCTTTACCACAACAAGGAATTGAGCGAGTTGTAGAAATTGGTCCAGGAAACGTGTTAACTGGTTTAATTAAGCGTACCTGCTCCGATTTAAGTTTAGAAAACGTGCGTTCTGCTGCGGAAAGGGAAGGAGTTAGGAATTAGGAGTTAGGAGTTAAGAGTTAGGAGTTAGGAGTTAAGAGTTAGGAGTTATTTTTACCAATTACCAATTACCAATTACCAATTACCCATCCCCAATTCTTAATGAAATATGTCTCGAAATCGCGAACCATTTGCTAGCCTTTTACTGTACCGAGCTTTTAAATTCTCGGTAGTTAATCCCATGCTCCGGGTTTACTTCCAAGGACGTGTTTATGGTGCGGAAAATGTTCCTAATAATGGACCTTTAGTAATAGTAAGTAATCATGCAAGCAATTATGACCCACCGATTGTTTCTAATTGCGTCCGTCGTCCAGTATCCTATATGGCGAAGGAAGAATTATTTAAAATCCCGATTTTGAAACAAGCCATTGAGCTATATGGTGCTTATCCCGTACAACGCGGAACTAGCGATCGCAATGCAATTCGTAAGGCTTTGGAGTATCTCGAACAAGGGTGGGCTGTGGGTCTTTTTTTACAAGGTACTCGCACTCCAAACGGCAGAATTACAGACCCTAAACGAGGTGCAGCCTTAATTGCAGCCAAAGCACAAGCACCAATTATACCAGTATGTTTGTGGGGTACTCAGGAAATTGAGCAGAAAGGTAAAGCTATTCCTCGCAGGGTTCCGGTTACAGTCAGAATTGGGGAATTAATTCCGGCTCCGACTTCCACAACCAAGGAAGATTTAGAAACTATAACTCAAGAATGCGCGATCGCCATTAATCAACTGCATGATTTAGGACGATAAGACGCTACTTCCTTAAAACTCAATACAGTTCAGTTAAGAAAATTAATTAATATTGCGATCGAACAGACTGACTTTTCTAGAGGGGGCTTGGGGGACGCAGCCGTTCCCCAATCGGGGGTTTGGGGGAGAATCCCCCAATTCTTGGTTTTCCCCCAAAATGAAATATAGATCGATTGATCAATCAAATGGCAACCTTAAGTGAACCGTATTGCCTTAAAACTATGCTTTAAGGAAGTAGCGTTAATAACTAAAATTCTTTAAATTGAGGTCATCAATCTTTTCTTTCTCATACTCTATTGCCTCAATATCACATGAACGATTCAGATAATGAAAGTTTTTTAGCTAGACTAAATAATTTTGCCTTAGTTCGCTTTTTACTGTTCTTTGCTTGCGGTTGGGCAATTGTACAACTAATAGATTATTTTCAAGCAATTATTGTTATTTTTACTTTTGCTGCTATTTTGGCTTTTTTACTCAGCTATCCGATTGAATGGTTAAAACGTTTTGTACCCCATACTGTAGCGGTTGTTTTTGTTTTTTTAGTTAGTATAGTAATTATTGGTGGTTTAGCAATAACGACAGGGTTGGGGCTTTTATCTCAAGGACAAAGATTAATTGATAGTGTCGCAACTTTTTTAAATTCTTTAGTACCTTGGGTAGAACAATTAGAAGAAATTCTCAGCAACCGAAATCTTCCAATCGATTTAACTTCTTTAGAACAATTATTAAGAGAACAAGCTGTTGCTAGACTCATTACTGTTTTGGAACTATTTCAAGGTTTTATTACTAATTTTGTCACTTTCATTTTAATTGCCGTTGTGGCTTTTTTCATGCTTCTTGAAGGAGAAAAACTTTGGATTCTTACTTTAAAAATTATTCCTAAGCCACGACGTAAGAGATTTACAATAGTTATGAAACGCAGCTTCCTGGGTTTTTTTCGAGGTCAATTATTATTAACATTGTTTTTAACAATATCAACTTTCATCGTTTTTGTCCTCCTGCAAGTACCTTTTCCTTTAGTCTTAGCTGTAATTGTTGGTTTTCTTGATATAATTCCAGGTATCGGTGCAACATTAGGAATTAGTGTAATTACTTTAATTGTATTGTCTCAAGGTGTTTGGTTGGCACTTAAAGTATTAGGTGCTTGTATAGTACTTCAGCAAATTCAAGATAATTTAATTGCACCTAGAGTAATGCAAGATGCGCTGAATTTAAATCCGGTAGTAGTATTCTTTGCTTTATTGGTAGGAGCTAGAGTTGGAGGTTTATTAGGTATTTTTATCTCTATTCCCATAGCCGGAGTGATAGTTTCTTTGTTTGAAATAGATGAGATGAAAGCTGAAATTTAGCTATTTTATTTTAAAGGTGGATTCTGGATTTTAGATTAATGATTTGTTATATATTAGTTATTGAAGAATAATTAACGACTGATGACTAATCAAGATTTAAGAGCGCAATTGGATGAAATTCTAGATGAATCGGAATGGGGATGGTTAATTCCTCACGTACAAAGAGATTCTGTAATTGTAGTCGCAACAGAATTGGACTTATTAGATGTGGGAGAAGCCATAGCTAGTGATAAAAGTTCACAAGTACAAAATTGGATTGATGAAGCGCTAATTGCTAAACCTTCAGCAGCACAAGTCGGGGAATGGAATATGCAGCGAGAAAAACGTTTTAATACTTTGATTGTACAGCCTTTTGTGCTTGTTCAAGAGAAAGCTGCTGCTTAAATTATTACATAACTATGTGTAATAAAGGGAGTAGGGAGGAGGGAATAATAACTAATAATAATTTGGACTTTATACAAGATGGTTACAACGATGATAAAAACCCGACTTCTAGAACAAATAAGCATTAGGTTTTAAAAAGTCGGGTTTTTCAGTCAAAATATTTCTCACAGATTTAAAATCATCATAAAAACCCGACTTATAAAGCAGCAACCCTTACTTTTGTATATACTTTTTCTCAACATCTAAGCCAGTGGCTACCCAAACAATAGATCTCACTCCGTCACGAATAGATTTTTCGATTGGTTCAGAATTACTTTGTGAAGGAACAGATACCGTTTTAAAATCAATTCCCCGACTACCTAAAACTATTTCGCCTACTACACTAGCACGACGCATATGATAATCGGAGGTGACTAAATACAATCTCTTGACTCCTCTTTTATGTAAATCATCTACTAGAGTTGTAAAGTTTTCTACTGTATTACTAGCTCGATAGTCTAAGTATAAACGTTTGGAATCAATTCCAGCTTCGCTAAATACTTTTTTTGTCGCACTTGGTGGACTACCTCCGGAAATCCAAATAGGTAGGTTAGGATATTTACTTGCAAAATCTGCTGCAAATTTTTCTCGTTCTAATCTTTTAGTTGAACCTCCTAAAACTAAAATTGCCTGTGGTTGTACAAATACATTTTGAACTTTTTTATAACCCCACAACAAGGTTAAGGGTAGGATTAGAAGCATTAACCGAGAAGAAATTCCTTTGAAGAGCATTTGATTCAGGGCTTTATTACTTAAATTATCTAGAGAGGAATTTTTTGTAAAACAATTAGGACTTACGCAATTGTCACAAGCAAGATACAGGTGGTACGTGACGCTACAAGTCTTGTTACTACGTTCAAATTTTCTCGTAGCGTCACATACCCTACGGGAAAAATGTGCCGGTTGCGTAAGTCCTGACAATAAAAAAATCTTGCAAGGTATACGCTGTTAATAATTAATATATCTATCTAATATATCCAACAAAATATAAAGATTTTGTCGGAAAATGTACAGGGGGTTAGACCCCTTGCTTGGCTAGATTTCATCACAAAATATATATTAAATTCCTAATTGAAGAAACGTTTTGGGCTGTTTCTCAACTAGTGGCAATGTATTTTATTGCACTATAAGTTGACAGTGGACTGTTTACTGTTTACTCTACACGAAGTGTTTACGACTTTGCAGCCATAAAAAATACAAGATTCCATCAAAGATTTTATCTGCTTTGGGGGTTAAATAAAAAGTATGTTTAGCTACTTTATGCTATTTTTTTTGGGAAACGGGACTGGCAAGACTTGAACCTGCGACCTAGCGCTTAGGAGGCGCTCGCTCTATCCAACTGAGCTACAGCCCCAATTGATATGATTTTTATCATAACATTTCTAGTAGTTATGCCAGGAATTTTCCCAAAGTCCCCCCCCTGTTTCTAATCCACATAGATTGCTGGTTGCTTTCAGGATAGTTTTGGATTTAATCCCATTTAATTCGCGTAATTCTAAAGTTAATTTTCCCTGCATAGTATCGCGACAAGCAAATATTAAACCATCTTCAGTCGGCGCACGCAATAAAGTACCTTGTTTATCAGTAGTTCCCGTCAATTCAATTTCATATTGCGAATTACGAGCGTGCATTTGCCATTTTCCCCAAGGTTCGATATTCCAATTCACTTGGGAATTCCAAGGTACGAATTCGTAAAATTTTCCTTGATAATGCAAGCCAACCATTGCCACCGATTCCATCCACCATAGTACACCACGTCTACCACCACCTGCGGTTAAGGCTAAATCTGGTTCGTCATCAAAACTATTACAGTTCAACCAAAACCATTTTTGGGGAAAAGCACCTCCCCAATTCTTCTCGCTGTAAGCAGGTGCATCGGTAAATTCATAGCGTTTACCACTCCAATCTATCCAACCACTAGCCAAACCGTGGGCTACTAAAATTTGCCATCCGGGTTCAAAAATCTGTAAAAAAGATATCCACCCTGCGGTTGATTGCTGAATACTACCTCGGTCTCCCCAATAATACACTGGCTTAATTTCGTACTCCCAGCGACAGTAATTACCGCTAGCTGGGTCGTGAATTATTCCTTGATTCAAGGTTGTTGTAGCTTGATAACCGGATTGAATGTAGCTGGTAAATTCTTCTGGAAGTAAATAAAGTGGTCGGCTTTCTATATTACTTTTACCCCAATGACCTAAAGCCAAGTTATCCTTAGAAGCCCAAAATGTATTTACATCAGGGAAAGTACGTAATAAATATTCATCATTGGGACCGAGAATTTGTGCTGCACCACCGCTGTAAGGTTTTCCACCGATTGGATCTTCAATTGAGTACATAAAAGCAAAGGTTTGGTTTTCCTGCGGTAAAGTTACGCGGTAATACCAACCTTCAAAAAAACGGCGATAGCTATTGTCCCAATGGTAGCCACTATGAGGTGTTTGGGTGCAGGAAAGAAGGTTTTGAGGAAGATGCAGCATCATAAATATAGATGGACTATGGTGAAAATAATAAATGAGTATTTGCTACTAATTTTATAAAAATAGTTCGGCAAATATTACAAAAAGTTACTAATAATTACAGTCAGTAAAATCAGGTTTATTTTACAGAAAATGGATGTTAATTTAATAAACAAGACACAAGACAAGTTGTAAGTCTAATAATAAATCTTCTGATTGGAGTTTGTGTCTCCCACTCTAATCTAATCGCAATAGTTTCTCCAATGTTACATCCTTGAAATGTTATGTTTTAGTCTTCACTCTATCGACGAATAAAATTGGAGGTTTTAGGTAAGAACGGATGTAGATAAGGTGATAACTTAAGAGTAAAATTGCGATTCCGGTTCACCCTTTATTTTAGTCAAAATAATTCTAATCTTTAATTTTTCTCAATCTACCAACTATTTAATAAACCGTCTCTAATTACTGACATTTGCGGTCGTAAGTAGAGACGGTTTTAAAGGTTAAAGGTCAAAGGTTAAAGGTTAAAGGTCAAAGGTCAAAGCTCAAAGGTTAAAGGTCAAAGAGAACGCGACCATTACCAATCATTCAATGAATCCAAAACTCCTAACTCCTAACTCCTAACTCTTCACTCCTAACTCTTTACTCTAAAGTAATCACGGTGACTTCCGGGGGACAAAACAAGCGTCCTGGGAGATAAGTACCTAAACCGCGATTAACGTATAATTGATTTTTTCCGACTCGATGATAACCTTGCGCCCATTCCCAGTGTCGGAGAACCTTAATATAGTCAGACCGTAAAAATGGGATAAATCGCCGTACTTCTTTAGGAACATTGCGAATCAGTTTTTTATAATATACTACTAAAGGACCAATATCGGGAAGTACAATTTGTCCGCCGTGGGTATGACCTGATAATTGCAAATCAACTCGCCATTTTTTCAATATTTGGGCTGTATCGGGATTGTGTGATAGAACGATGCGTGGTATTGCTTCGTCTAACTGATTCATTACCGATGCGGGATGAAATTCTTTTGACCAATAATCAGCGAGTCCAACTAATGGTAATTTTTTGCCTAAAGGATAAGCAATTTCATTCCAAAGAACCTTAACATCGATACTACTCAGGGCTGCTGTAACTTCTTTTTTGGCGTTGCGGTAGCATATATCATGATTGCCGAGTACAGCATATATACCAACACGAGATTGTAAATGCTTAAGTTTTTTAACTAGTTTATATATTGGTGCAGGGTCATCAGTTATGTAATCACCAGTTAACACAACCAAATCCGGTTCAGCTTCATTGCTAGTAATAATCGCTTGTTCTAGCATTTCTGACGATAACCTTAAGCCATCGTAATGCAAATCTGAAAGCTGTACTATACGAGTACCGATGGTAGATGCTGGTAAATTTTCTATTTTTACTGTAAGTTTTTCTACACTCAAAGGACCAGATAACAACCAATGCATAGCGCTAACATTGCTCCTTGTACCAGCGCTTTTAGTTTATCATCTGAATGGCGATCGGTGAGGAGTGAAAAATTAGGAGTTAGGAGTTATGAGTTATGAGTTCGTTGAATGATTGGTAATGGTCGCGTTCCCTCTAACCTCTAACCTTTAACCTTTGACCTTTGACCTCTAACCTTTGACCTTTATAACCTTTGACCTTACCTTAAGGTTATCACAGTGACTTCTGGAGTACAAAAAAACCGTCCTGGGAAGTAAGTTCCTAAACCCCGGTTGACATACAGTTGATTGCTTCCTACTTGATGAAATCCCTGAGCCCATTGCCAATTTCTTACGACTTTGAAGAATTCTTTTTTGATAAATGGCATCCGACGACGCAGTTTTCTAGGTATACTGCGAACAAAATTGTTGTAAGTCACGATGGCTGGACCGACACCGGGAATTACAATATGACCCCCGTGAGTATGACCGGATAGTTGTAAATCTACTCGCCACTGCCGTAATATATCAGCGGTATCGGGATTATGAGATAAAACTATGCGTGGTGTTGCTGGGTCTAATTGGTTCATCACTAATTCAGGATGAAAATGAGGAGACCAATATTCAGCAAGTCCTACTAATGGTAATTCTTTTCCTAATGGATAAGCAATTTTGTTGTCAAGTAATTCAATTCCAATTTTGTTGAAAGCGGATGTAATTTCTGCTTTTGAATGAGCGTAATGTATGTCATGATTTCCAAGTATGGCATAAGTACCATAACGACTTTGTAAATGTTTGAGTCGAAGCACTAGTTGATTGATTGGACTTGGGTCATCAGTTACATAATCACCAGTAAGAACAACTAAATCGGGTTGTGCTTTGTTGCAGGCAATTATGGCTTTTTCTAACATTTTCTCTGATAAACGTAAGCCATCATAGTGAAAATCTGTCATTTGCACTATGCGAATACCTTGTAACGATGCTGGCAAATCTTGAATCTTAACTGTGATTTTTTCTACAGTTAATGGTCCGGTCAATAACCAGTGCATATAGGAATAAAGCTCATCACATCAATACTTTTAGCGTATCAAATTCAAACTCAAGTAGTAGTATATTAAATAACTAGTTATATAGAATGCTAATACGCAAGAATGATTATTTTTCGCTGCGTGTTCCCTGTTCCCTTATTTGGCATCTATCTTAAGTCATAATACCTATTTATGTCGAAGGCAGGGTTAATTGAATGGTATGAATTGATTAAAAATTAGGAGAAGACTATTATTTAGTAATTAATCAATTTATGACTTTTACAACTGAAGAAAAAAATAGAAAAGCTGTAGAACAATTTCTTAGCTTTGATGCTGATACTCAATTGGCTTTACTATGGTATGGTTATTTAGATATCAAAGAAAATTTAAATCCTGTTAACCAAGATTCTGCACAGCAAACTGCTAAAGCTTTGTTTGATCAAATCCAGGCAATGCCAAAGGAAGAACAACTACAAGCACAACGGGATATTGTTTCTGGTACGAGTAGTGATATCAGTAATGCTTACACATCTTTAAGTTCTAGTGCTAAGCTTGATGTGTGGTTGAGACTTGCACAAGCTATGGAAGATGGTAGCGTTATTCAAGTACCACAAGACTATGAATTGCCATCTAACACAAACAATTTTGTTAATTCAATTAAAGAATTGGACTTTGAGCAGCGAATTAATTTTATGCGTAGTGCTGTGATCGAAATGGGTGCGAAATCTTAGTTAATAAATAATTTGTTGTAGGGGCGTAATATGATTGCGTCTCTATATTGCTATTATTTGATAATTGTTATAAACTCGTACCGCTTTCGCGGTGAATGTTGATTAATTTAATCAAATTGGCAGCTTTTTCGGCAATCATAATTGTAGGAGCATTTGTATTACCACCAATAATATGAGGCATAATTGAAGCATCTACTACTCTTAATCCTTGTATTCCATGAACTTGTAGTTTTGAATTAACTACTGACATCGAATCGCTGCCCATTTTACAAGTTCCGACTGGATGATATAAGCTTTCTGCGGTGTTACGAATAAAAGTACAAATCTCTTCATTTGTTTGTATTTCCGGAGTAGGGATAATTTCTTTACCTCTATATGTATCAAATGCTTTTGATTGTAAAATTTTACGAGATACTTTTACACCGGCTAATAAAACTTCTAAATCTTGTGGATTTTCCAGATAATTAGGCTGAATATATGGTGGTTCTAAAGGATTTTTTGAACGTAATTTAATGTTACCTCTACTTTGGGGATATAAAAGAGTTGGACATAAAGTAAATCCTTGTTCTTTGCGTTTGCTAAAGCCATGATTGATTAAACAACCGGGGAGAAAATGCAGTTGCAGGTTAATTTTATCTAAATTCTCTTCGGTTTTTAAAAAGCCTCCCGCTTCAGCTATATTTGATGTTAAAGCACCTTTTTTCAACAATAAGTATTGCAAAATATTTTGCGGTTGCTCAAGGTTGGCTAAGCTAATAGATTTTGTGGATTTATAAACAATCGATACAAATAAATGGTCTTGTAAATTTTGTCCGACACCTGGTAAATCTAATAATATGGGAATATCTAATGATTTTAAATGTTTTGCACAACCAATTCCCGAAAGCATTAATAATTGTGGTGAATTAATTGCCCCAGCACTTAAGATTACTTCTTGATTAATTGTAATTTTGTGTTCTACTTCTTGATTAATATAGGTTAATCCAATAGCTCGTTTTTCTTGAAATAATATACCTGTAACTTGAGAATTAGTTTTGACGGTTAAATTTTTTCTAGATAATATAGGCTTTAAATAAGCAGTAGCAGCACTATGACGTTGCCCATTTTTTTGGGTTACTTGATAAAACCCGATTCCTTCTTGCTGTATACCATTAAAATCATGGTTATAAGTTAATCCAAATTCTGTTGCTGCTTTGATAAAAACGTAAGAAAGTCGATTGCGATCGCGGAGATCGGTAACACTGAGAAGTCCGGTTACACCATGATATTTGCTAATACCTCTCGATTGATTTTCAGATTTTTTAAAATAATCGAGTACTTCTTTACTACTCCATCCTGCATTACCTAAATTATGCCAATTATCATAGTCATCAGAATTGCCTCTAATATAAATCATGGCATTGATGGAACTACTTCCACCAAGAACTTTTCCACGGGGGAAATAAAGTTGACGGTTGTTTAGATAAGATTGTTTTTCTGTATAGTAATTCCAGTCATATTTAGTTTTAAATAAATCAGGATAACCCGCAGGAATATGAATTTTAGGAGATTTATCTGGGTTCCCAGCTTCTAAAAGTAGTACTTTGGTTTGAGGATTTTCTGTCAGACGGTTAGCTAATACGCAACCAGCGGAGCCTGCACCAATAATTACGTAATCATACATAGGCTATTTTCGCAACCTCAATCTTTACTAAGGATAGGGGTTTCTAAAGAACGGGATGAGGTTTGTTAAAATAATTAATAATCTGGATTCAATATTACCACTTACCAAAACCTAATTTGCTGTTTAACTTCTTCAATATTCAAATAATCGCTTGCAAAAGCTTTTCGTAATAAAGGATGAGGAATAAATTCATCATATTTTTGGATTTCCGGTGCTTCTGCATCTGTAACTAAATGTTCGTTGATAATACGTTGTTCGCATAAAGATAAAATTTCTGTTTGCAGTTGTTCAAATTTACCTTTTCCTAATTTTAGTGTCATAAAATAAGGATTAAGACCACCTAAAGATTTAATTTCTAAAGACTCTCGACAAAAGTTATTTAACAATCTCTGTAAAGTATTATAAGCAATGGTACCCATCCAAGGGAAAATACAACATTTTCCTTTTTCTAATTTGAATATATTACTTTTATCTAACTCAAAATCTCTTGCTAATTGACGGGCTGTTTGCAATCTGTTTCTCGCATTAGTTTTTAAATACTCATACTCTATATTTTCTAACAAAATGCGACGCATATGTTGTAATATTTTAGTATGAATAGTTCCGTGACCACCACGCCAAAAAATGCCGGCTTTACCTTCAACTTGTTTGACAAAGATGGTTTTTTTTGCAAAATCTACATCTAAAACTTCCCAGGTTTTTCCTGCTAAACCGAATTGACTGCCGACGTTAGGTATTATGACAATGGTACCAATATCTGTAGCATCTTGTTTAACATGGAATTCAAGAGTTTCGGGAAATACTGCATAAAATTGAAATTTATTAACTATTTTTTCACCAGCTAAACCGATAATCAATTTACCATCCTCGGTTTTATAAATATGGTCAATACTAACTAAATAACGTAGTAATAATTTATAATCTGCCAATGAAATATGTTGAAAAGACGATAAAGTTAAAACTTGATTTGCAAGAGCAGATGGTGAAATTTCTTTAGTTGCTGCCAAGATACTCATAGTCTGATGATAAAGTAGACTAAATGGGTATTTTATTGGTTGAATAGGTTCAATCCATTTTTCTTCTAAATAAAGTTGAATAATCGCGATAGATTGTAAAAGCTGCCAAGGAATTTGTTGGGGAAGCGGTGCTTCTAAAGATGGTTGTTTTTCCGAACAAACAAAACGCATATCCGCAGCTTCTCCCCTTCTTCCAGTACGTCCTAAACGTTGCAAAAAGCTTGCTACACCATTGGGTGATTCTAACTGAATGACTCGCTGTAAATAGCCAATATCAACACCAACTTCTAAAGTCAAAGTTGCCGCAGTCACCGCAGGTTTATCACGTTCCCGCATCGCATTTTCAGCAGCTTGGCGCAGAGAAGCTGATATACTACCATGATGAACATGATAAATATCTGGTTGGTTTTGAGTAGCCGCAATTTGACGTAAGGAGGCTATTATAGATTCGGTTTGGGATTTGTTATTAGCAAAGATAAGACATTTACTAGATTTACTCAAATTAAAAATATATTCGTCATAATCAGTAGTTTCGGAATTATCGACTTTTTCCGGAACAAAAAAATGTTCTAAAGCTAATTTTATTTGTCGCTTTCCTGCTTGAATTTTGGGGGTAATTACTCTTCTATTAGTACCAGAACTTAACCAATCTTCTGCAAGGGAATAATCACCTAAAGTTGCCGATAAACCGATTCTGCGGGGTTGGTTTTTTGTTAGATTTGCTAATCTTTCCAATTGACAAAGAATCTGATAACCTCTTTGAGTACCCATAAAAGCGTGAATTTCATCGATGACAATAAAGCGAACATCACCGAAAATTCGTGTTAATTCTTCATACTTATTAATTAATAAACTTTCTAAAGACTCTGGTGTAATTTGGAGAATACCCGATGGAGTTTTTAAAAGCTGTTTTTTTCTAGTTTGAGAAACATCTCCATGCCAGTGGTATACCGAAATATCTGCTTGTTTTAATAAATCATTAAGACGTTGAAATTGGTCATTAATTAATGCTTTTATTGGACCAATATAAATTGCACCTATAGTATTAGCAGGTTTTTCGTATAAGTGAGTTAAAACTGGTAAAAAAGCTGCTTCTGTTTTTCCCGAAGCTGTACCAGCAGCTATTAATAAATGAGCATCAGTTTCCAATATAATTTCGCAAGCAGCAGTTTGTACAGGTCTTAATTCGGTCCAATTATTGTTGTAAATGTATTCTTGAATAAATGGCGCAAGTCTATTGTAAGCATCACTCATAATTTTTGTAGTGTAGCAGGTAATTGGTAATTGGTAACAGGGAGGGTTCAACAACACCCAACCCTATTATCTGTTACCTATTCTCTATTCTTTGTTCAAAGTATAAATCAATTTAATACTAAGTAATATAGTTGGCAGACAAAAACCCTTTATACATAGAAGATAGTTTACAGTCAAACTGTCATAAATCTGGGAATCTACCATTAATGTATTACAGATTAAGCTATAACTATATTTTCACAAACCTTTCAGTAATAATAATTTTATGTAGCCTAAAACACGATGTAATTAAAGTAGCTAATATCGTTTCGAGTTTCAATTCAAATAATTAGACTAACTACTTATACATTTTTACAAGTAACAAGTAGTAAGTAAGAAGTTATATGTAGTACCTCTCCCTAAAAGGTAGAGGATTCAAATAATCATACCTAACGGTTTTTACTCGTCTTTAAAAGACGAGGCTTTATACCAAAATACGGGCATATATTATCACTTTTTACTTTTTACTTAAGCCCGAAGGGCTTCGGTAAAGAGACAATAAATCAGATTATCCTGAAAAATTTGGATACTTCCACAATAATTAATACTTAAAAAAAAGGAGTTTTGTTGATGATGGAATTTTTGTCAAATAATATTTTTTTGAGTCCTAAAGTACAGTTAACATTTTGTGTTGCAATATTCAGCTTTATTGCATTTTTTACTGGTTACTTTTTTTGTGACATCATTAAAAGCTTACAATTATTATTTTCTTCCAAAATAAATGATAAAGCAGAAAAAATCTTAAAACCCTATAGATTTTTTATTGGACTTGCTTTCGGGTTAGGATTTTTAGAAATTGTCGCTTTATTTATTCATATATTAGATGATTATCCGACAATAGAATTGATTATTAGTTTAATTTTAACCCTAGAAGCTTGCTGGTTATTTTCTCAAATCCTAGGAAAATATATAGATGACTATATTTTAGAAACTGCTTTAAAAAGTGGTCGTCAAGCAAATAGTGAACTATTTATTTTAGTAAAATTTACTGGTTATTTTGCCATTATCTTTAGTGGAATTATCTTTTTTACAGAAACTCACAAAATCAATATTTTTAGCTTATTAGCTAGTTTAGGAATTGGTGGTTTAGCAGTGGCTTTTGCCGCTCAAAAAACCTTAGAGCAGGTTCTTGGTGGTGTTGTACTATATCTTGACCATCCTTTTTATATTGATGACTATATTGGCTTACCAGATGGTACATTTGGACGAGTAGAATCTATAGGTTGGCGTTCTACAAAAATTCGTACTTCTGGTAAAGGAACTGTGATGATAATTCCGAATAATGCTTTAACTCAAATGAATATTGAGAATTTTTCTGGAGCAAAAAAGGTAATCTCAATTGTTTATTTAAATTTTTATCATCAAATTGATCCCAAAGAAGAAGCATTAATTGAGCAGGTAGTTTTAACTAGTACAAAAGATATTTTTGGTTTGGATTCACGTAGCACTCGCATAGATTTTAGAACTATAAATCAAGACAATGAACCTAAAAGTCAAGCTCAAATAAGCTTATTTATTTTAGGTTCTGGCAAAGTATCTATAGAATTACGTCGTCAACTACTTGAAATGGCTACAGAAAATATTAATAAAAAGTTGAAAGGTTATGGTATTGATTTTCGTATAGAAGAACCGACAATTTACGTAGATGCTCCCGTTACAATTTAGAGGTAAGAATATCGTGAATCAACTATTTCAATTAATCTTACAAGAAGATATGCGTAAATTAGAAATATTTATCTTCTGTGTAATCGCTTCTTTTGTGATTGGAAGATACACTCCTATTCTAATTAAAGTAATTATAAAACGTTTTTTCCCTCCCCAAATAATCGACATTTATGAAAAATTAATCTATATTAACCGTCAATCTTTGAAATGGGCTGGAACTTCAATTCTGATTTCATTATCTTTAGGATTAATTAGAGAGTATAAAGGATTATATTCATTTTTAAATGATGTCTTACAACTAGCAGTTATCTTAAGTATTGCGATACTAACTTCTGGTATTATTCGGCAATTAATTAGAACATATGGTGTTGGTATTATTCGCAAATTGGGTTATCAAGCTGACGATTTATTATTAATTGTTGAGACTATCGTCAATGTAATTATCGGGTTTATTGCTGTTTTAGTTTTTGCTAATGACCGATTTAATTTAATTGGTTTAATTACTGGTTTAGGAATCGGTGGATTAGCTGTTGCTTTTGCAGCACAAAAAACTTTGGAACAATTTTTAGGTACTATTGTTATTTATTTAGATCGACCTTTTGTAACAGGTGAATATATTCATTTACCTCCATCTGGTAAGTTTACAGATAGTGTTTATGGCAGAGTTGAATCTATTGGATTTCGTTCTACAAAAATTCGTTGTTCTGGTAAAGGTACTTTGGTAATTGTACCGAATTCTATCTTAGCTAATGTAGAAATCGAAAATGTGACTCGTGGTAAAAAAGTCATGGTATTGTTATATCTCGATTTTAATCAAAAGTTACTTGACAAACGACAGGCTTTAGTAAGACAAGTAGTTGAAGAAACTATGGAATCACTTTTTGGAGTAGAACCTGATAGTACGAAAGTGGTTTTTGAAAATGTAATATTAAATCCTGATTTGATAATTAATGATAATTCTCCGCCTGATACTGATACTCCGGTAGAAACTAATCTTTCAACAACAGTACTTGCTGTAGACAATAATGCTCAGTCAGAACGTACAAAAGCGAGAATTACCTTCTTTCTTTTAGGTTCAAATCAAAATTCTTTTGAGTTAAGAAAACAATTGTTAAGTTTAGCCAATGAAAAGGTTTCTCAAAAATTAAATGATTTTGGAATTGAGTTTGTCATGCAAGAACCTAATATTTATATTGAAGCACCAGTGACTATTTAGGAGAAGAAGATGGGGAGATGGAAGAGGACAAGGGGATGGGGAGAAATAAGTTCTAACTCCTAACTTCTAACTCCGAACTCTTAACCTTTGCCATTTTGTTGTTGTGAATATCGTAATAAAGCTTGTTCTAACTCTGGTGAAAGTTTGACAGGCAAATCTCCACTACGTAAATGTAAATCTCTTTGAGGGAATGGAATCTCAATATGATGTTTTTTCAGGGTTGCTTCAATTAGAAAATACAAATCACTTTTAATTGAGACTTGATGACTAGGTGCGTCTATCCATACTAATAATTCAAAGTCTAAAGAACTATCACCCAACCCGGTAAAGAATACTTGAGATTGAGGAATTGAAAGTACTTCAGAATGTTTTGTCGCTATTTCTAAAAGTATTTTTTTGACAAGATTTACATCAGAATTATAAGAAACTCCTACTGGTATATGAATCCGAGAAATGGGATTACGGTGACTCCAATTAATTACCTCATCTTCTAAAAACCGTGAGTTTGGTACTATTATTGAAACTCGATCTAAAGTACGAATCACTACACTACGAGCGCCAATACGCTCTACAGTCCCCATATATTTTCCAACTTCAATAAAATCACCAACTTGAATTGGTCTTTCAAATAATAATACAAGTCCACTACCAAAGTTTTTTGCAATATCTTGAAAACCAAAACCAATACCAACACCCAAAGCACTTGCTAAAATTGCTAAAGAGCTTAAATCAATTCCGAAAATTTGTAGAAGGATAATCGAACCAATACTTATTAATGTATATTTAAAAATAATTGCAATTACTTCCTGCGCTCCTTGACTAATTCGCAGTAGTTGTAAGATTCGCGATCGCAATATATTAGTAACGGCACCCGAAAGTATAATTAATCCCAAAAAGAAACCAATTAAAACTAAAATTCCTGTGACACTGAAGTCTTTAAAAATTGGTGAAGTCAAACTTGACCATATACTACCAGCAATATCAGAACTCCATCGCCGTGTTAAGGGAAATAGATTCGTGATATAAAGTATTACACTTCCCCAAAGTGCTGTTCTCGTTAAGATTAAAGTTGCTTTTAACAGTATATTTAAGCTCTTTTGCTGTTGATTTTGATCGGGAGCATTTTCCGAAGTTACCAATGGGGAAATTTGATGATGCAATATATCCCATACTTTTCCTAAAATCCAATGAAGTGCAATTGTTAGGACTACAAGCATCAAACTTAAAATTAAGGTATTACGAATAAATTCTGTACTTCTTTCTTGTCTAGCGATACTAATTTTTTCCTTAATTTTATCTACCCAAATATCAGCTTGTTCGTTAGGATTTTTACCGGAAACTACATCATTTGCGATAACGGTAAATTGAGCATTTTCACCAATTTGGATTTCTGCAATATTATTACCTTTTTTTACCTTGATTTCTGGTACATTTTCCGCTCTTACAGCTTCTTGAAGAATATTATTAATAATCTCAGCCCTTTGTTTAGCTGATTTTTCTTTCGTACTACTAACTTGAAAAACTTGTCTACCATCGATGTCTACAAAAGCAAATTGATTAGACTGTGCTATGGCTGGTACAATTTGCAAGGTTAATATTAAGGTTAAAATTATGATTATTACTTTTATAAGTTTAAGATACTGATAACTATGTAATTTCGATTTATTTCTCATATTTGCTCTGGTATATTCAGTAAATAATACAATTAATTAAGTTATAAAATTTACCAATAGTGTAGATTTCTATATATTAAGAGTATTACAAAGGAGTTTAGCCTAGATTTAGAATTTCCATAGTTTGGTATCAAAATAATTATTTCACACTGTTATTATACTAATAAGCTATAACAAAAATCACCTTGAGGGATATTTTCTTGTTGAGAAGAATAGGTTAAACTACATTTAGTTCCCAGAAATGGTTGGAAAGTAATTGCAGGTTAAAGGGAAAAATTTAAATTTTTAAGTGCTTGCTGTTCATCCACTGTTCAAAAAGAAACTGTAACTATAAAATTAGTTAGATGTTACCAAAAACTAGAATCTTAAATATTATTAGGAATTACGTAACTGGCACATTTTTTCTTGTAGGGTGCGTGACACTTCGAGTGATTTTGAACGAAACAATCAAGTTTGTGGTGTCACGCACCAGCCGTGTATTGTGACAATTGCGGCCATTCCTGATTATAAAAAATCTTTTTCGCTGCTCAACGTCTATTTTTGTTTCTGATATATCAGCGTTAGAAAGTTCTAAAATCAAAGATACTTTAGGGGAGTTAGTACCACCGGAGTTATGAATTAGGCGTTATCTCCCCATCCCAAAAGTTCCCTTGTCACATCTTAATCATGTCTGAACGTCCCATCTACCTTGATTGTCACTCTACAACACCCGTTGATGAAAGAGTAGTAAATGCCATGCTACCCTACTTCACCGAGCATTTTGGTAATCCTTCAAGTGTTGCTCATATCTATGGTTGGGAAGCGGAAGCTGCTGTTAGGAAAGCACGAGAAATCATTGCAGAAGCGATTAACGCAACCCCCGAAGAAATCATATTTACAAGTGGTGCAACTGAAGCGAATAATTTAGCTATTAAAGGTGTTGCAGAAGCTTATTTTTCCAAAGGTCAACATATAATTACTGTACAAACGGAACATAATGCAGTTCTCGATCCTTGTAATTATTTAAAAACTCTTGGCTTTGAAATTACTATTCTTCCTGTACAAAAAGATGGAATTATTAATCTCAAAGACTTAGAAAAAGCTTTTCGTGATGATACAATTTTAGTCTCAATCATGGCAGCTAATAACGAAATTGGCGTATTGCAACCTCTAACAGAAATTGGTGCAATGTGTCGTGAACGCAATATCATTTTTCATTCCGATAGCGCTCAAGCGATTGGTAAAATTCCTTTGGATGTAGAAGGAATGAATATTGATTTAATGTCATTAACAGCACATAAACTCTACGGACCAAAAGGCATCGGTGCTTTATATGTACGTCGTCGTAACCCCAGAGTTAACATAGCTTCTCAGCAACATGGTGGTGGACAAGAACGGGGTATACGTTCGGGTACATTATATACACCGCAAATCGTTGGATTCGGGAAAGCAGTGGAAATCGCTTTGCAAAACCAAGATACAGAAAACGCATATCTCATTCAGCTCAGACAAAGCTTGTGGGAACAGCTTTCCCAATTACCAGGAATTCACCTCAACGGACATCCTACTCAAAGATTAGCAGGAAATCTTAACATTAGCGTTGAAGGAATAGACGCTTCCGCATTACTATTAGGATTACAACAAGTAATGGCAGTTTCTTCTGGTTCAGCTTGTTCATCGACAAGTACCGCACCTTCCCACGTGTTAACAGCATTAGGTCATTCCGAAAAACTAGCTCATGCTTCTGTGAGATTTGGTATAGGAAGATTTAATACACTTGAGGAAATCAACAGGGTTGCGGAAAATTTTACTTCCACAGTTGAAAGTTTGCGAAAACAAGCTTTAATGTTTTAACGTGAGTTGTGCTGAGTCAGAAGTCGGGTTTTTGTGATATTTGTCAGTTGGTTATCGATATTGATCGTAAAAAACCCGACTTCTAAACTTAGGTTAACCCCGATTAATAGGAATTTCAATAATAAACTCTGTACACTGATTTAATCCCCTCCTCCGGCTTTCCAATCGATTTCCTTGCTAGGCTGAGGATTAGGTAATTTGATGGAAACTAATCCTGCTGCTAGTACAAATGCCATGGAAGTCCACAGACAACCAACTAAACCGAAATTTTGGTAGACTATACCAGATAATACTGTTCCGGCTAATCTTCCCCCTGAA
>JAYKJL010000272.1:0-27591 GCA_035285725.1 Nostocales cyanobacterium 94392
AACCATGGTGAATGGTGGAAACCTTTATTATCTCAAGAATATCAGGATTATTATTGTAAAGTGTATGGATAGTGGTTAGTGGATAGTGGATGGTGGTTGGTGGATAGTGGATAGTGGATGGTGGATAGTAGTCTTAACAACCATCAACTAACAACCAACAACCAACAACCATCAACTAACAACCATCAACTAACAACCATCAACCAACAACCAACAACCAACAAATTAATTAACAACACCAACAGGACAAGCAACATTAGTTCCACCTAATCCACAATAACCATTGGGATTTTTGGCAAGATACTGCTGATGATAATCTTCAGCATAGTAAAATTCGGGAGCATCAAGAATTTCTGTGGTAATATCCCCATAGCCAGCAGCTTTCAAAGCTTGTTGATAAGAATCTTTTGATGCTTGTGCTAACTTCTTCTGTTCTTCTGAATAAGTGTAAATTCCCGAACGATATTGAGTCCCACTGTCATTACCTTGACGCATTCCTTGAGTCGGATTGTGGCTTTCCCAAAAAGTTTTTAACAGTTGTTCGTAACTCACTTTTTTGGGGTCATATACAACTAACACAACTTCATTATGACCAGTCATTCCACTACACACTTCTTTATATGTAGGATTCGGGGTTGAACCAGCAGCATAACCTACAGCAGTAGTATAAACTCCGTCTAACTGCCAAAATTTACGTTCCGCACCCCAAAAACATCCCATCCCAAATATAGCTTTTTCCATACCTTCAGGAAAAGGAGCTTTGAGAGGATTACCGTTAACATAATGTTTTTCAGGTACTTGCATCGATTCTGCTCTTCCCGGTAAAGCTTCTTCGGGAGTAGGTATAGTCAATTTCTTACCAAGTCCAAATAATCCCATTGCTTATAACTCTTATTTGTGAAAAACGTCTTAACCTTACTTCATATTATTTTAAATACTTTGTGGCAAATTATGCGAGTGTGGAAGATACTACACAGGTCAAAGGTTAGAGGTTAAAGGTTGAAGGTGAGGAGTTAGGAGCTAAGGCGTTACTGCTTCATAAGTATAGTATGTTAGTTCGTAGGTTGGGTGTCGCTGCGCGCAACCCAACGCGGGTGTTGGGCTGAACTACGTTTTGCTTCGCAACGCTTGCGCGAACAGCCCAACCTACAATATTACATTGATTACCCCGCAAAACGAATGAAATGGACCACTACTTAAAAGAAAAACCCGGCTTCATAAAGAAACCGAGTTAAAGATGATCCACTTATGACAAATAATTAATTTAATGATGATGCGTTATATCCCCCTTTTTGTATGAATATGCACTTAATTAGCCCAGGTCATCGGGCTTTGTTTGTATAACCCCAGACTTCCAGTCTGAGGGTAAATATTACAGGCTAAACGCTAACCCACCTTACAAATATTGATGTTTACGCTTTTTGTAAAACATCGCACCCAATCCACTCACTAACAATGAACCTAAGATAGTCGTAGGTTCGGGAACTTCTTTAACTTCTACAGCTTTTAAAAAGTATTCGTTTCCTCTATCATCACCGACAGTGAAACCTAAAACTGTACCTTTTGCATTGAATGAAGTAAAGTTGAAAGTTCCAATACCTGTATCAGTTGCGTTACCACCAGGAATTGCAGCCGCAACTAATTCTTTTCCATCGACAAATAATTTAAAGTCGTCGTTAGTATCAACTTTAGTAAAAGTCGCGGAAATCAAATTTACTAATTTATTGAAGCCTAAATTAAGTGTTTCTTTTTTACCTAAAGCGTCACCATCTATTTCATTACGTTCTCCTGGTCCACTCGTAACCCCGAAGCCATTTTCACCTTGGAAAATATCACGAATCTCACCATCACGAGTTATTCCAGTTGCAGTTACCTCTAAGTTATTTTGATTCAGGGTAAATGATGGAGCTTGTTGTGAGGGTGAACCGCTAAAATCAAATGTGATTGATGCGGCTAACGCTGCTGAAGTTGTTGTTAAAGCTATTGTCGCAGCACCAGCAGTAGCGATGGATATTCTTTTTACTATCTTTGAAACAGACATATCTACAATTCCTTAAGACGTTAATAAGTAATCAGTTAAAAATTAATCATTTGGAGTTCGTAGTTATCTTATTTACTAATATTTTACTAATCACTACCGAAAAGATTAATTTTGTTGTAAAGCACCAATTTAATATCCGCCCAAATATGGGTTTAATTCCCCACCGTCATACGGTGTAAGAATTGCGTTGGGGTTTATCCCCATTGCAATTCCAAACCTCTTCCCTTTTCCCTTGTCCCTCTTCCCTCTTCCCTCTTCCCTCTTCCCTCTTTTTAATATTTGCTAAATACGTAACTGAAAGTAGATGAATCAAAATCTGTACATGATAAGATTACTCAGTTAAAGCAACTTGAAAGTAAGAACACTAAAAATTACTTTATGTGAGGAAAAACATCATATATTTATTACCTACTTTCGTCGTTATTACGGTAGATTGACCTATTTACAATTACATGAATGTAATTAAGTATGATTATGCGCTAAATTTTATTTTTATTGATAAAGTCATTGTAAAAAAATAATGTTTTTATGACAAAATATAAGTAATAGTACTTAAGAAAATATTTCTGCGACCATATTTCAATACCTCAAATCAATGAGACGATAAAGAAGGTTATAAAGTCCCAGAGGTGCTTGAATGTTCTATTTACTCGGACTGCTGCTAAAGCTGAATTTCCCGGATGTTAGACTAATCACTATTTCTGAATTATTGCAATACTCCAAGGGTCAAATTTCACCAACCCCATTAATTATTGATGCTCGTTCACCAGAAGAATACGCAGTCAGTCATCTTGAATCGGCACAACTGATTGCAACTGATAATTTAGATTTAGATAAAATAATACTTTCGGAAGTACCTTTAGATAAACCAATCGTAGTTTACTGTTCAATAGGCTACCGTAGCGCCAAGGTTGCTCAACAACTTTCCTCCGCAGGATATGAAAATGTTTTTAATTTGAGCGGTGGTATTTTCCAATGGGTAAATCAAGGAAATCCTGTATTTCAAAATCATCATCAAGTAGAATTTGTCCACCCCTACAATTCTATTTGGGGAAAATTACTCAAATCTAAATATCATGCTTATAAGGTAGTGTGAGCGTCTCGCTTACGCTGGTGGGTGGTACTCCTATCCCGCTCGAAAATTACCTATTTCTCTTTACCTCTTTCCTCTGCGCTCTCTGCGTCTCTGCGGTTTTTTTTCGGTAATCTTTTAACGGGAAGGGAGTAGTATGAGCGTCTCGCTCACGTGGGTAAGATGCCCGCACTACGAACATCTGTGAAAATAATTAATCTAAAAATGTCCCCAGTTTCAATCATAATTCCTACCCTCAATGAAGAAAGCTGTCTAAATAATACTTTGCGTCATCTGGCTTTACTCTCACCACCACCACGGGAAATTATTGTAGTTGACGGTGGTAGTGAAGATGAAACTTTGATCATCGCAAAAACTGTTTTTGAGTCTTTTTCACCAACTGTAAAAACCCAAGTGTTGAAATCTCCAAGTCGCGGACGTTCGGTACAAATGAACTACGGTGCAAAAGCCGCAACTGGGGATATTTTATGTTTTCTTCATGCTGATACTCGCGTACCCGATGATGTAATTACTTTAATTGAGAAAACTTTAGTTGATGTCACTGTTGTTTGCGGTGGATTTATTTCTTTGATGGCTGGCTCTCAAACTACTCGCTGGGGTACTTCGCTGCATAATTATCTGAAAACTTATTACGCACCGTTGTTATTTAAACCTCATTTATTTTTCAAGGGTTTGCGCTTATTATTCGGCGATCAGGTGATGTTTTGTCGTCGTAATGACTTTTGGGAATGCGGTGGTTTTGATCAAGCGTTACCGATTATGGAAGATGGAGATTTGTGTCGAAAACTTGCACGCAAGGGAAAAATATGTTTAGTCAACCGTGTGGTGCAAACTTCAGACCGTCGGGTTGCACGCTGGGGTACATTAAAAGCAAATGCAATTTATCTATACATCGGTTTTCTTTGGGGAATAGGTGTTAATACTAACTATCTCAAAAAGTTTTATCAGGATATTCGCTAATTTATTTGACATTTTGATCAAAATATGAAGTTTTGTAAAAAAGTGTGCAAATCACTGAATACTTTAGAAATTTACAACGTATAAGTTATTAACAAGTTGAATAAATCACAATTTGCAACCAACAGCATTCTACCAAGTGTTTGTATCCAGTTTATTTTTTGATTACTGATAATTGACAACTAATTTAAGGAGTTCCACATGAGAATAAAGTGGATTGTTTCGTCGTTATTAATGATGAGTTGTGCAACAGCGGGTTTGGTATATATTTTTAACGATAAACCTGCTGAGTCCCATATTCCCGCGAATGCTAATGAAGTTAGCAATTTAACAAGTAAGTTGGCTAATAGTGACGCTGTGGTTTACGGTGTCATCAGCAATGTTGAATATCAGATGTCGTCAGAAAAAGGAGAGTCCGCAGAAAGTCTTCCTTACACATTTGTTACCTATAAAATTCGTCAGGTAATTTCCGGTGAAAAGACAGAGGAACAGGTAACTTTACGGTTCATTGGTGGTCCTGATGGACGGGGTAATTTCCTGGAAGTAACGGGAGTACCAACTTTTCAGGTTGGGCAACAAGATATTCTTTTCATTCAAAATAATGGTAAAGATGATTGTCCGTTAGTTCATTGCGGTGACGGTAGATTTCAAATCTATCAAAATCGGGTTTATAATTCCCATGGTGTTCCAGTAGTTGGAATCGAAAAAGGTGTTGTAGAAGCTAAAGGATTACCGCAACCAGCATTATTGCAGGTTTCTTATCCCGTACCATCTTTTGATGATTTGCTCAAACGTGAAGATATCAAAGAGATATTGAGCAAAGCTGCACCCCAAGGAAATCTGAATATTTTAAGAGAAAGATATCAGAAAGAAGCGCCGAAAACAATTGATTTTACTGTAGATCCAGCACCAAGAACTGAAGATAAGGATAGTGGTTCCGAATTAACTCGAACAGCAGAACCTAAACTTTCTACAGAAGGTGCAATTCAAGCAGATAAATTTGTCGAAGTTCTGCAAAAACAAGCAAGCAGTATTAAAGGTACTGGACGTAAAGTTATTAGTGTCAATCCCAAAGAAGCTTTTAATGCTAACGTTTTAGTTCCGATAAAGCCGAGCGAACCTCGTTTACAACAAACACCAAAAATCGAAGAAACTGAACAGGATAAACGGGAAAGATTATTACTTGAAAAACAAGATTTTAATCCGGTTCTTAAAGAATCTTCAAGTAATCAACCAACTATTAAACCAACTATTCAACCAGGAATCATCAAGAATCCTTCAATTAAACCAGAACTCAAACTCCCCTCCAATAATCAGCCAATCAGATAAACCAACCAATAATTAATTTTTTAGGAATTTTGAGGAAGTGTAATATGGGTATTTTTTCCCGTGCTTTGAAAGGCATTTTACCGATTATAGTTACCGCAGTTAGTCTAAATATCGCTATTCCAGAAGCTAACGCATATTCTACCAGCAGTTGTTTGGGTAAAAAACTCAAATGGGATTCTAACAGCAAAACCCTCCGTGCTAGCTCTAACAGCTTTCCTGCGGGAACTTGGAGAGATGCTCTTGCAAACGCGATCGCCAGATTTAATCAAAACCCTAGCAATTTCAATTATGCATTGACCACAGATAGTTCTGTTCGTCTGGGTAACGGTCAGAGCGAAGTATGGGGTTCTACGGATAACGGAGTATTAAAAGGCGCTCCAGCAATAGCTTACACCTGGAAAACTTGTTACTGGTTATTTGGTAAGCACGTCAAACTAAAAGAACTCGATGTCATCTTTGATTACGGTTCCCCTTGGCAATGGGCTGCATCGGAATCTAAAAGCAATTTAATTAGATACGGTGGTAGTTTGCGTCCTTTTGCTACTACAGCTATTCACGAGTTCGGACATGGTTTGAAGCTCAATCACGTTAACTCGGAATACAATGTCATGGGTACCGACTTTGAGCATATTCACGTTAACGGTTCTCAAGCTAGAGCATATATGGGTGAAGATGCTGCTGATGGTGCTGTTGCGCTCTATGGTACTCGTTCACCAGCGAGACAGGATTTAGGAGTAGTACATTGGAAATACAGTGGTGCTTCCGGAGAATACAGCGATCATACGAAAACAGAGTTATTCAACACCGCAAATGCTGTATTATCTAATTTTAATGATGGTGGAGAAACTCGCTATCGAGTAACTCCCGGACAACAAGTACAAGCTGAATTCACTTACGAAAACAACGGTGCTTCTACTCAATCAAACGTCCGTGTCGGCTTTTATATTTCAACTAACGATACGATTTCTACTGCTGATCAGCGTATTGGTGGAACAACTCTTAACCTCGGTAGAGATAATGTTTACACTGCCAGAAATACTGTAACTATTCCCTCTTCGTTACAGAGAAATCGCAATTATTGGTTGGGCGTTATTATCGATGAAAATAACAATGTCAACGAAAATGTAGAGTGGAATAATGCAACTTATATTCCTATTAGAACTCAGTGATGGATAGGATGATAAAAATTATTTTGTTCTGATTTTATTAATAATGTAGAGACGTTGCAGTGCAACGTCTTTATCTTTATATTCATAGTTAAATGCAAGAATAATTTTATACGATTAATTGCTGCTTTTTTGGTATAAATTACTGATGGGAAAACAACCGCAGAGGCGCGGAGAGCGCTGAGGTAAGAGATAATCAGGGATGGATAATTATACAGCGGCAATAGAATGGTTATATTTTCAACATTTTGATGTGTTTCATAAATAACAAAATAGTGATAACATTCCTTAGTTATATTCTGTGGGAATGTAAATGAAAACAAATCAACTTGATTTGTTCTCACCGTCGGAAATTGATTCTGCAACTAGCAGAACTCCCGTGTTATTGATGGATGTGAAAGCTTTAAAAAAATGGAAAAAGCAAATATCCGTCCATCAACAACAAGTGAGAACAACCGCGAGTGCGCTGCAAGTCGCTTTATTTGAAGTGTCATCAGCACACGTTGACCCGGACATTATAGATCCGTTTGAACTAAAACCTTGTTCGCTGTCATTTTATCGCTTACCAGCAGACAGTCCCGGTCAAGCTTGTCTTTATTTTGTCATCGATATGGCTGCTAATTTACTGCTCTATGTCGGTGAAACCTGTAAATCAAATCATCGTTGGAAAGGAATACACGATTGTAAGCGGTATATTGAAAAATATCAGGACTTAAATTACCAATACGCTTTAAAAACAGCAGTTAACATCGCTTTTTGGTGGGATACACCCTCAGCTACCAGGGCGCGACAAAAGTTAGAATTAGCCTTAATTCAAAAATGGAAATCCCCTTTTAACAAAGAAAATTGGAAATTTTGGGGACAACCGTTTGGGTAAATTAAAAGTTAGTCGATAGTGGTTAGTCGATGGTGGTTAGGACTACCGGAGGACGGGAGTTGGTGGTTAGTAGTCAACTGTCAACTGTCAACTGTTCACTGTTTATAGGCAATTCTTAAACTTTGTACGAGAATGATAAGAGATGCGATCGCCATTAGTCCACCCCAAAACCAGTAAGGTAAAAATAATTGTCGCTGTATTTGTCCTGTATCGGAAAGTCCTAAAGGTCCAGCGGTACGGGTAAATAAATAATCAATTTGATGATAAGTACTTATACAAGCTTGGACACCCAAAAATTGAATGCTAAATCCTTGAAACCAACGATTTGCTTTAAAACCGATACCCAGGATAATTAGACCTAACAGCAAAATTGCAACTATTCCGAAGATGGAACGTACCCATATTAATACTGAAAATAGTAAAAATCCGCCTAATATTTTTAAACTTAAACTTGCTATGTTGAAGCTACGAGATGCCAATATTAAAATAGCACCTGCAATCGGAGGTCCCATCGGTCCAGCAGCAGCTACGAAAGCTATAGCAATTGATCCAAATCTACCGCTATACTGTGCTACACCAGAACCATCAGAAAAAATTAGCAGTTGTCGAAAGTTTCCTCCTAATAGTATGGCTCCTAACCCGTGACCCATTTCGTGGAACCAAGTCGCTAGGATGGAAAATGGATACAAAATATAATCCCCATAAGGTACTTGCCATAGTACAATCGTTGCTACAGCTGCTCCAATTAACCACCATATTCCAATACGGTCAACACTGGCGTTTAATCTAGATTCTAATGATTTAAAGTCCATGCTATTAAAGGTTAAAGGTTAAAGGTCAAAGGTCAAAGGTTCTTATTTTATACAAAATATGCTGAAAAGCCTGTCTCTTTAGAGCAGGGATGAAAGCTAGTTGGAGGATTTATCCTGCCTTGGGAGTGTTTTGATAAACTCGCGCAAAACTTCCGCAGCAGAAATCTGTTTTGACTGAGCATAAAAATCCAACTGTTTCCATTCGTCCTCAATAGGTCCTTAATTGATAAACTTTTGGTCTTTTTCTAGTTGACATGGTATTCCAATCGCACTACCATTAAATATAACAGGTGGGGTAATCAACCTGTTTAAAAACCCTAGTACCTAAACGGTAACGCTGTACCTTGACAACTGAATCATGGGTTCTACTCTGTTGTTCTAGTCGCTCAACGTGCATTTTTGGAGCGGTTCCTGAAAGTAGGTAAAAGATTCACAGGAACTAGACGACTAGCAATTAACTCAAATAAATTTTGACTTCGGTCAACTACCCCAGGACATGAGGAAAGTTAACGCTTCAGGAGAGAACCACCTCTACTTAGAGTACCGCAAGGAGCTTTAAGCAAGTGGACTCGTTGAATGAAGAATCCCCTCGGCTTCAGCCAGGGGAGTGTCAAATGATAATCTAATCCCCAATCCCTAATCCCCGTTCCCAAATACCATTTTTCCAAAAAATGGTCAAGTAGCTTAGGTATAGTATATTTCAATCAATTAAACCGACTTCCCTAGCACGAATTCTGGTAATCATGCGGAGATTTTTTCCTTGATTTTTCAACTCTTCACTATCAATACCTAAAGCTTCTTGGAGATTAAACCAATAGTGACGTACCATCCGCTCAGATACACTAATATGTTGAGCGATTGCTCTATCCTGTAACCCTTCCTGATAAGCTAAAGTCAGCAGTTTTAACCACTCTGGTTTTTCTTCCAATCCAAAATTCATCTGAGGAATGTCTTTAATATGAGTTATTCCCTGTAAAGCCCACTTTATTCTCATTAATATTTCTTCTACAGAAAGACTTTTATCAACTACTGTAAAACCTCCAGAGTGAGAATTAATCTCATATCTCATCCTGACTAAAGCTTTTATCTCGGCACTTTGAATGACAATATTTAATTGAGGATAGTTTTCGATTATATTCTTGAGCATCTCCATCCCCGTGTCAACACTCGCTTTTTCCCCACACTGATAGGATATATAAATATCCATAATCAATAAGTCAGGTTTGAATATCGAAATTTGTTTTAAAGCATTTTCCGCTGTTTTGGCTGTAATAATTTGTGCATCTGGATATTTAGAAGTTAGTATATTTAGCGTTCCATGCAAACACAATTCTTGATTGTCAATCAACAAAATTTTCTGCGGGATTTTTTCTGATAAATTCTGGTTCATAATCGGTTAATAAGATTTCAAAACTTTTGATCACTGAATTACTCAAATCCTCTCTAAATACCATTTATCTGGATATCACACCAGAAACAGAAAAACTCTGCGCCCCGCAGCGCTCATCTTTGCGCCCCTTTGCGTTATATAATTTTGATAGCAATACATTTGATATCACCCACTTGATTCTCCTCACAATCGAACATTTACTTTATGTATTTTTCAGAAACCTCTGTAGATGTTTCGGAAGCAAACCGGGAAAATTCTGTAAATCGTAACAAAACTTTACAATAACCAAGCGATAAATTGCCACAAAATGAGAATTATCAGCAAATCTAGGATGATAGTCATAGTTGCTTTGAAATAGCGATCGCGACTAATACCCCATCCGGAGAACAGCAATACACCCAACAACCACAGGGAATAAAGTTGCAAGGGGAAAAAGATTAAACCAATCACAGCAGAGCGGAAAGCTGTTTCGAGAATTTGATCTGCGGGTGAGATTTGTTCAAATTCATCATCAGCAGTATCATCATCAAAAGCCTGGAATGGAATATTGGTAGCTGTGAGAATATCAATTGCATTATCCATATCTGCACGATGCACTTTTAATTTAATCCAGCCCACAGCAACGCTTAAATGCCATGCAAAATTAGTTGTCGCTTCATCGGCAAGTATACACCTGATTCTTGCGGCTTTTAATTGCTGTTCGGCGAGGGATGCTTCAATAGAATTTGTAAAAGTTGCGATTGTGACAAGTTCATCGTAATTCATAACAGGAAGTAGGGAATAGGGAATAGGCAACAGTCAACCTATAGGTATTTTTATTATCAGAAATACTAAAGTCAAAAAAAAATTACCTACAGAAATACATTATCGTAGACTTTCTATAGCTTTTTTTGAGTACTAATTTAGCAGAATGTAAAATTTAATTAAAATATCTTTAAATAAATTAAGACTTTGCTAGGGAGGAAAGATAAATCAATGATTGCTAATTTTAAAAATCTCTAATCCCTTAAAGCATAAGAATTTAAACAAAGAATAAAAATATTTTTTGGATAAATATAAGGTTAAAAAATCATCAAATAGATTTAAGACAAGTATTTATACTACTTATTTTTTAGTCAATAACTTTCACAAACATCAATGGATTAGATGTTTTTATATAGGTATTTCGTTCTGAGTATTTATATATATTTTCTATCTTCAGATGTATTTAAGATAACTTGTAAAGGCGATTTTTATTGTTAAAAATAAAAGTGTCCGATCAAAAATCAGTGTGCCTTTGCCGAACTCATTTTCTAGAGGAAAATTACTCATGAATGATTTCGACACACCGCTTAATAGTGAATCATCTTTGATTGCAAACTCTCAACAATTAGTTCCTAATTCTGCATTGCAAGGAACAGATTTAATTTCTGGAGATTCACAAAATAGCTCTAATTTTTCAATGCTACCTACCATAGAAGAGGATATTTTACGTTACGAAGCCGAAGAATTGAATCTAAGCAGCTATCAAATCGAGTCAAATAATGTATCTTCAGGAGGAAAACATATTTCTCTTGTCGGTAGCGATCGCGATACTGGAACAGCAACGGGTGTTTTCAATGGTAAAGCCGGAAGTTACCAGGTAAATGTGGGTTTTTACGATGAAAATGATGGAGTTTCTAAAGCTAAAGTGACAGTTGCAGGTGAGACTCAAAGCTTTTTATTCGATAAAGACTTACCAGGAAATGCTGCTTTTGCAGAAACTTTAACTTCTCGGTTGACTCATTCGGAAATTAAACTGCAACCTGGTGATACTTTTGAGATTGAAGCACAAATGAATTTAGGTGAATTTGCTCGCTTTGACTATATTGAATTCGTTCCGATAAAAAGTGATGCAGGTATGGATGAGAAAATAGATTCTCCCAGTGAGAAGTCTGAATACTACGTCTCACCGAATGGTAGCGACGACAATCCAGGTACAAAAGAAAAGCCTTGGAAAACCATAGATTATGCTGTGAGTAAAGACTCTGCGGTGAAAGCTGGGGATACAGTTTTAGTACAACCCGGTGTCTATACAGAATTAATTACCCTGGATAAATCAGGTAATCAAGAACTCGGTCACATTACTTTAAAAGCAAATGGTAAAGTAACCTTAAAAGATCCAGATCCTATCAAAGGGGATTTTAGAGAGGGTGTAATTCAGTCTGCTGGAGAAGGTTATTGGATTATCGATGGGTTCCGGATTGAGAATACATCCTGGGCTGGAATTTCCCTCAGAGATGCGAATAATATGATTGTGCAGAACAATCATACATTTGAGACTGGAGCTTCAGGTATCATTGTTTTACCTGATAGTTACTACAAAGGAGGGGAAGCTGAAGTTACTAGTAAAGATATCAAAGTACTAGATAACACAATTGAACGAGCTAATTGGAGATGGACAGGTAGAGGAGATACAAGAGGCACTCAAGAAGCTTTGAGTATTTGGGGTGTAGATGGTTTTGAAGTTGCGAATAATATTGTTAAAGAAGGAAAACGTGAGGGTATCGATGCAAAAACAGGTTCTCGCAATGGTTCCATTCATAACAATACTGTGACGGGTGTTGCACAAGTTTCCGGTACACCAGGGGGTTACAATGGTGGACCTGCTATTTATGTAGAAGGAAACCGTGCTGATACTTTCAACATTGATGTTTACAACAATCTTGTCTATGGAAACATTGCAGACGGAATTGTAATTGCTGATGAAGTACCAGAGCAAGGAGATGTTAGAGATATTCGAGTTTTCAACAATGTAGTTTACGGGAATGGAAAATTAGGTGTAAATGGTGGTGCAGGAATCATGGTAGGTAGCAACGTGAGGGATGTGGAAATTACTAACAATACTTTGTCTGGAAATGTTCAATCATTTGTGATTGATGGTAGTGATTTCTTTAAAGGTGATAGAGTTTCTAATGTGGTATTACGCAACAATATTTTTGCTAATCCCAGCTACCGCAATGGTTTTATTGAAGATGCAGACGATGTAATTTTGGACAACAATTTGTTTACAGATAGTTTTGACGAACTATTTATAGAAGGTAACGGGGTAAAAAATTTCCAAGAAACAAACAATCTTCAGGTTAAATCAGTAGGCTTTTTAGATTCCAAAACTAACGATTACCGTCTAACTTCTGATTCTCCAGCAGTTGATACTGGTACGAATGCAATTCCCAATTATTTGACTACTGATAAGGATGGAAAACAGCGCAAAATAGGTAAGACTGTTGATATTGGAAGTTTTGAGTACGGTAAATGATTCTCAATCATCCTCTATCTAATAAGACAGATCAATTTTCAGTAGGGGTTTGAATTCTCGACACAGAAGTCGGGTTTTATCAAAATTATCTGTTACTACAGATATGTATCCTAAAAACCCGACTTCTAACACCACTTCCTTATGATTTAAACCAGTCAACAGCGAATAATAACTAATCATCTGAACTTGATATTATTATTCGAGTATCCGTGCCATTCAGTTATCAGTGAACAATAGTCTAATGACTGTTTACTGATAACTGTTTACTGATTACTATTCTCTTTTTTGAATATCTTCTAATTTTGCCAGTAAAACGTCACTGATAATTACACCAATTAACATAGAATTTTGATTAAATACAGGAATAGAATAAGTTGTTAACAAAATATCCTCACCAGCTTTGCCAATATCAAAATAAGGAACGCTCCAGACAGGTTTTCTTTGCTTTACAGGAACGTCATACCAAACGGTGTTAGTGTAACAAAATTCCTTTGCGATATCTCTACTTTCAAATCCATTTCCACCTCTAAATACAAAAGGACAATATAAATTTATTTCTGGTGAAAAAGCAAATGCATTACCAAATATTTCCGGATTTTTTTGTAAGTGGTTTGTTAAATAAGTAAATATATCATTAATATCTAAATCGGTATTTTGAAAATAAAAAGCTAGTTCTTCTGTTGCTTGTTCAATAACTTTTCTTGTTTGCTCTCGATAGTTGACAACTTCTCTATTTTTTAAAATAGCAAGATAGGTTTTTAAAAAGCAGATATCAAAATTAACATTGCTAAAAATATTATTCATTTTTGCTTAATTCTATTAACAGTTCATCAACGAATTAATGACGCACCACGAATAATAATTAATTCTGGTGCATCATTGTATTTAAATAATAGTGATTATGAAAAACTAAGTCACTTATTATGACTGAAATCTAGCTGAATTAAGGGAATGTAGGAGGTAGGAATTAATTTTATTTATTCCTAGCTTAGTAATATCACACAATCAGTTTATACAGTAAAAATATAAATTAAAAAATGCTGTATTTATACGAATTTTTGGTAAATTTTTTGATAGATATTTAAAATGAACAGTTTACATTACAAATAAAGACAAATATTATATCATATTCTGCTCAACACTTGTAATAGAGTTGGTTAGCTCATATCTTGCACCGAATAGCGAGTTAAAAATAAATCTAACTCAGTATCCTCTAATTACTCAACTACGCTTCCGTCCGCCAGGGATTAAAAATCCCTGTCTAACAGCTTAAGTGCATTAAAATGGACTACAAATAAAACATAAATATTTAGAGTAATTAATTACTTTAAATATAATTTTTACGTATTTACTTGTAATGTGCAAGATTTTAGGACTTACGTAACTGGCACATTTTTTTTGCAACGGGTGTGTGACACTTCGAGTGATTTTGAACGAAACAATCAAGTTTGTGGTGTCACGCACCAGCCGTGTATTGTCAAGAAGAAGGGGTTGGGGGATAGGTACTCCCGGCAAGATCCCCTCCCAACACAATTGCCCAGATTGGGCAGGGCTTGTATCCCACTGATTGTTGGGGCTTCATTCCTCCCCATCCCCCAACACCCAATCCCCATCACCGCCCAACGGGGCTTGGTGACAATTGCGTAAGTCCTGGATTTATGTTAGGGTACAGTCAACAATTAGCAATTACCTATTACCTATTACCAATTACCAGTCAACAATATTTACAATAAACGCAACTGTGTATTTTCATTAACTATAGAAACTTCATTATCTACATCTACTGAATCAAACAATTCATGATCATCGGGGCTTAATAAATTATGTGCGGCTTCTAACATTAAATTAGCAATATCTTTGAGGTCTTCACGGTTGTTTAAATAAGTTTTTAATGCTTCCATGGGGTCAATGCTACTACTCGCACTCAATTCTGGAAGACGAGGACGAGCTAATTGGCTGACTAATTCTGGATGAATCGTGTAAGTATGGGCTGGAGTTAATATTTCCTGTAAAAAAGCATTATCAATTAAATCCAACTGTTCCGAACGCAGTTTGTAAACCAACCTGACAACCGCATCTTTGATATTATTTTTCGCTACAGCTTTCGAGATTGCCGTTAATGGATCTTCGGCTTTGGATACATCTACTTCGATGGTACGGAAAGCACGGACAGATAAAGGACAAAATTCCCATTTAGCACTACCCGATTCAACTTCTACCATGACATAGCCTTTATCTTCCTTTTCTTCACTAAAATCAACTCGTTCAATGCTTCCGGGATATATCACTGGGGGTTTATTAGACTTATTCAAATTTTGGTGACGATGTACGTGTCCTAAAGCTACATAATCGAAACACGGACGTGTCAGCAAAGATAAAGGAAGAGTAAAACCCTTACCTACAGCTAAAAAACGTTCTGCACCCAAATTAGCATTATCTGCCATTAAATGAGCTAAAAGTATAATTGGCACATCTGGATCGAGACGACGAATTTCCGCTTCTAATACAACTTGTAAACGTTGTGTTAACAGTTGATTGATTTCTCCAATCGATAAACCCTGAGTTTCCTGACGTGTCATTAAAGCAGAACGAGTCAACCAAGGTAAAGTAATCACCTGTACTGCACCGCTACGAGTTTGAATATGGTGGGTATCTAAAGTATCTCCAACAACCACACCAGGTACACCCAAAGTGCGGTAAATACATAGACTCGCTCCACCTTGTCCCTGAGAATGTTGGTCATGATTTCCTACAAGTAATACTGTGGGAATTTGAGCATCAACCAAGCGACGAAACTGACTCGCAAAAGCTTGCTGTACATAAGGTGGAGGAGTCGCATCCGGGAAAGCATCACCACCAAACAGCACCAAATCGACTGGTTCTGAGATAGCGCGATCAATACATACAGATAAAGTTTTGACAAAATCTTCCAAACGTGTATTTAAACCAGTTTCTGGATTAACACGTCCGTGAGTAAAGCCGCTTCCCATGTGAATATCAGAAAGGTGCAGGATTTTAATCATAGTTGATAGTTGACATGATGGTTGATGGTAGTTAGTTGATGGTAGTTAGTTGATGGTTGATGTGCGGAGTTGATGGTTGATAAGACCACCAACCACTATCCACTATCCACTATCCACTATCCACTATCCACTATCCACCAACCACTAACCACCACCAACCCTTAAATATGTATACCACACTCGGTTTTTCCAGTACCACGCCAACGTCCATCACGTTCGCTTTCACCTTCTGCCACTTTGGTAGTGATTGGTTCATCGCCAACACTAGGATAACCTTGGTCGTGTAAAGGATTGTAAATTACTTTGTGTTCAGCTACATAATCCCAAGTTTCTTTACGAGTCCAAGTAGCTAAAGGATTAATTTTTAAACGACCTTTTTTATCCAACTCAAATATAGGCATACTTGCACGAGTTACTGCTTGATCACGTCTGCGTCCGGTTATCCAAGCAACGGTATCAAGTTCATCTAAACCACGCTGTAAAGGTTCTATTTTAGTTACTTCGTGAAATTTTGTAATGTCTTGCTCCCAAAGTGCTTCTCCATATTTAGCAGTAAAAGCTTCGCGGCTATCAACCTCTTCATTTTTGTAAACTTTTAAATTTACATTGTACAACTGCTTAACTTTTTCCACTAATTCTAAAGTTTCCCGGAAGTGGAATAATGTATCGAGGAAAATTACTGGTGTTTGCTGTTTGAGTTCACGATAGAGAATGTCAGTGATGACAATATCATCTACATTGAAAGCGCTGGTTTGTACCAATCCTAACGAAACATTCTCTACAGCCCATGCCAAAATTTCTCTTGGATGAGCAGTTTCGTATTTTTGGTTCAACTCTTCTTGGTTTAAATCGCTTTTATTCGTAGATACTGGGGAAATGGTCATAACAATTTAATCGCTCAAATGCTTGTATCGCAGGAATAAAGTAATTTTACCCCATAAAGGTGCTTCCATCCGGTCGGAGTTAAGTGTTTTGATCTACAGAAGCATTTAGAAGTAAATACCTTAGTAATTACTAAGTAAGTTTAAGCAATTTTAAGTTTTAAGAGGTTTTTGTAGATAATTATACGGTTGTTGATAATCTAAAAAAATAATAATCATAAGGATTGAAAAAAAAATGAATGAATCAAAAACTCCAAATGTTTTAAAAGAATCCTTACTCATGGGGTTTTTGGTGATGCTTACCGGCGCTAGCGTCATCACCATCATGAATATGTTTTAGGTCAAAGATGGCTTTTGTTGTGTAATATAAGTTTACGTTACCCCGCTCGTGATTGAGAGGGGTTTTTAATTTTGGATTTTAGATTAGGAGTTAGGAGTTTGGAGTTAGGAGTTTGGAGTTTGGAGTTACAGTTAGGAGTTAGTGCGTTAGCGAAGCGTGTCCGCAAAGACATACATCTTGCTCGCTAGAGAAATCTTAATCTCTAACCTTTAACCTCTAACCTTTAACCTTTAACCTGAAAAATAGGAATCTCAATAATAAAATCCGTACCTTGACCAAGTATAGAATTACAAGATAAATTTCCAGCGTGTTTATCTACAATAATTTGATAACTAACTGATAAACCTAATCCCGTACCCTTTCCCACTGCTTTAGTGGTGAAAAATGGGTCAAAAAGTTTTGATATGATGTTTTGAGGAATACCGGAACCGTTATCAGAAATACGTATTTTAACCGTATTTTCAGCTATTTTTTGAGTATAAATAGTAATTTTAGGACAGCCATTATGATTATGAATAAATTCCTCTTCTAAGGCATCAATTGCATTAGCTAAAATGTTCATAAATACCTGATTTAATTGAGAAGGATAGCATTCAACTAAAGGAAGACTACCGTATTTTTTTATGACTTCAATACCGGCAAAATCTGGTTTAGCTTTCAACCGATTTTGTAAAATCATTAAGGTAGAGTCCATCCCCTCATGGATATCTACTTTTTTGAATTCGGCTTCATCTAGACGTGAAAAATTACGTAATGATAACACAATTTCACGAATGCGTCGTGTACCTTCTTCCATTGATTTAATGACTTTTGTTAAATCTTCTTTGAGAAAATCAAGCTCTATATTTTTAATTTCTTCTTGAACTTCTTTAACTGGATTTGGGTAATGTTGTTGATAAAGTTCTACAATTTTTAATAAATCTTGGGAATATCCGTAAATAAAAGAAAGATTGGCATGAATAAAGTTTACAGGGTTGTTAATTTCGTGGGCAATACCTCCTACCATTTGACCTAAACTGGACATCTTTTCAGTTTGAATTAATTGAGCTTGAGTTTGTTGCAATTTTTGTAAAATCTTTTCTAACTCAATAGCTTTTTGCTCTGCTTGCATTTCTGCTAATTTACATCTGGTTATATCGGTAGCTACACCCAAAAATTGTTTAACACTGCCATCTATTTTACGACAAAAAACAGTTTGTCTATCGAAAAGCCAATGATAATCACCATTAGAATCTTTGATACGATATTCAATTTCTAAGATATCTCCATCAGCAGCAGCAATAACTAATTTCTGCTGAAATATCATTTTGTCTAAGTCTTCTGGATGAATTATTTGAAACATTATCTCATTTCCCCAAGTTCCAATTTCTTGGGTAGAGTAACCAAGAATTAAGGCAACTTCTTGATTTGCATAAATATTTTTTTGTTCTTCAATATCATAGATATAAAGTATATTCGGAGAAGAGTCTGCAACACGTTGGATAAAATGTTGTCTTGCTTGAAATTCCTTTTCAGCTTGTTTACGTTCAGTAATATTAAATGTCGTTCCTACTAAACGATAAACTTTACCTTGATTATCTGTAATGGGATTTAAAGTTGTTAACAGCCAAATTTCTTGATTTTGCAATATCAAACATTCTTCATAAGTAATAGCAGTACTACTTTCTATACATTGTTGACATTTTAGATGTATTTCCGCTGCGACTTCAACACCAAATAATTCTTCTAAACTTTTACCAATAACTTCATCATGAGATAAACCTATCATCCGCAGCCCAAAAGAGTTAATACCTACACAAAATAATGTACCATCTGGATTAACATCGATGACAAATATGTTGTGTTCTATGCCATCGTAAATACTGCGTATAAATTGCTCTTGCTCTAATATTTTAAGACTTTCTTCTAGTTGTTTTCGTTCGGTAATATTTTCGTAAGTACCGAGAATACCCACCACATTACCTTGATTATCCCGTAAAGGTATTTTATTTGTATTTAACCAGCACAGCTTTCCATCTGCTTGTACTTGAGTTTCAATAATATTTGCTTCGGGAACACCATTATCCATCACTCGCCGATCGCATTTCCGAAAAAAATCTGCTTCTTCTCTTGTCCAAGGTAAATCATAATCGCTTTTACCCATTATATCTTCCGGTTCTTCAATACCAGCATCTTCAGCAAAATTGCGGTTACAACCAAGATAAACCGAATTTTTATCTTTCCAGAACACGGAATGTGGAAGATTATCAATCACAAGTTGTAATATTTGTTCGGAGTGTTGTAATTTATCTCTTAAATATTTATTTTCTCGCTGGAGCGATTCATAAATATTTTTATCGATCGCGATAGAATTTTCAGTCATGGTCGAAAAGTCATCTACAATTACAGTCTTTAGTATTTATAGTTCCCAAATATCAACGAACAGTGAACAAAAGGATAGAGTTAACTTAATATTATGATGCAATTAATCTTGTACAGCAAACCGGGATGTCATTTATGCGAGGGTTTACAGGAAAAGTTGCAAACCATAATCCAAACTGATGATTTTGCGTATTTACAGTTAGAAGTTCGAGATATTACAACTCGTGAAGATTGGTTCGCTGCTTATCAGTATGAAGTACCCGTGTTATGTGTAGTAAAAGATGATAATTTACAAACAATTCCCCGCTCTTCTCCCCGTATTTCCCTTACTCAGTTAGAAAAAATTCTCCGTTCGTATATTTAGGTATTTGTATATGATGAAAAATGTTGCAAAATAACCCCAAGCAATGCGTGTCACCGATCTATTTTAGATTGGTTCAGATTGGAAATTATTAGATTAAAAAAGCCTAGTGAAATCAGTAATCTTTTTAGCTCTTATCATGAGAGACAAGTTACATAATCCAAAGCTTGTACGTTCGCCTCGCGAATGTATCCAAAATCCAAAATCGAAAATTGAATTGACGAGGTTGATCAGATGAAACTGCAAGAATTATTAGGTGCTATTGATGCTATTTCTCAATTACCAGAACATCCAGTGATGGATGTTGAAGTCACAGGTTTGACAACAAATTCCCATGCGACTAAGGTAGGAGATGTGTTTATTGGAATGCCGGGTACAAGGGTTGATGGCGGAGAATTTTGGGAAAGTGCGATAAAAGCTGGTGCAATAGCTGCAATTATTTCTCCTCAAGCTGCGGAAAAATTCCCCCCTTTAGCACCTCCTTATCAACAAGGAGTTGGTGGAAATTCTCCTTGTGTGATTGTGGCTGCGGATATGGTTAAAGCTTGCGCTCAACTAGCTGCGGCTTTCTTTAATTATCCCGGACAAAAGCTGAAGTTAATTGGTGTAACGGGAACTAATGGTAAAACTACAACCAGTCATTTAATCGAATATTTTCTCAGTAAAGCTGATTTATCTGCGGCTTTAATGGGGACTCTTTACACTCGCTGGAAGGGTTTTGTGCAAACTGCTGCTTATACTACACCGTTTGCGGTAGAGTTACAAAAACAATTGAAAGCCGCTCTCGATGCTGGTAATGAATTCGGGACAATGGAAGTTAGTTCCCATGCTTTGGATCAAGGAAGAGTTTTGGGTTGCAAGTTTGAAGTTGGAGTATTTACCAACTTAACTCAAGACCACCTTGATTATCACAAGGATATGGAAGATTATTTTGCTGCTAAAAGTTTATTATTCGGTTCCGATTATCTCACGGGAAGAGCAATTATTAACGCTGATGACCCTTATGGTAAGCGATTAATAGAATCTTTAAACCCAAACAAGGTGTGGAGTTACAGCGTTAATGATTCCACGGCTGATTTATCCATGAGTGATTTAAGTTATGAACCCAATGGAGTTAAAGGTACTTTACATACTCCCAAAGGTGATATAGATTTTAGTTCACCTCTTGTAGGACAATTTAACTTAGAAAATTTATTAGCAGCAGTCGGAGCCGTTTTACACTTCGATTTAGATTTACAATTAATAGCTGCCGCGATACCTCAATTTGAGGGAGTTCCCGGACGCATGGAAAGAGTACAAATTAGCTCTAACCAAGATATCAGCGTGATTGTAGATTATGCTCATACCCCTGATAGTTTGGAGAACTTGTTAAAAGCATCACGTCCATTTATTCCGGGTAAAATGATTTGTGTATTCGGCTGTGGTGGTGATAGAGACAAAACAAAACGTCCCAAGATGGGTAAAATCGCTGCTCATTTAGCCGATTTAGCCGTAGTAACTTCCGATAATCCCCGTACCGAAGACCCAGAAAGTATTTTACAAGATGTTTTAAACGGAATTCCCGACACAGTTAAGCCGATGGTAATTTGCGATCGCGCTACTGCTATCCGCACCGCAATTATCGAAGCAAAATCCGGAGACGGTGTTTTATTAGCAGGTAAAGGACACGAAGATTACCAAATCCTCGGTACCGAAAAAATCCACTTTGACGATAGAGAACAAGCAAGGGAAGCTTTAGCGGAAAGGTTAAAGGTTAAAGGTTAAAGGTTAAAGGTTAAAGGTTAAAGGTTAAAGGTTAAAGGTTAAAGGTTAAAGGTCAAAGGTTAAAGGTTAACTGTCAACTGTCAACTATCAACTGTCAACTAATTCTTATGTTTTTGTAAAAAAATTACACTTAGGGGGGAGAATCTAAGAAAGTATGATTTATTGCTGTATATTCTGGGATTTTCCTTCTTTTATTTTCTTATGAATTTATCTCCACCTGATAATTTATCTCTCTATCAGTTAGCGATGGAAGTACAAACACCTCCAAAGCGTTTAACTCTTAGTTGTGGAACTCTGCTATCAATGGTAAGGTCACAAATTGATTTGCTGATTGAACAGAAAATATCAGCGACTATTCTTGTCAAATTTCCATCGCTGAATATTTTGAACTCGGAATTAAAGCGTTATCAACAGCATTTAAGTGATGCTACTATTTATAATTGCCAATTGTCTGGGGTTGAAGAAATTAAAACGGATACCAATAATTCCGATTCACAATCTTATCATTGGTCGTCTGCTGCTTCTCGAATCGATTTATCCCATCATTTAGTCGAACTTTTGACAGATAATCGTGAAATCAGACGAGAATACTTTTTAATTGTTTTATCTCCAGAGTTTTGCAGCTTGATTTTGGCTCATCGTTCGCGTAAAAAGCTGAAAAAACGGATTTTAAATCAAAAAAATCATTATAAAATTCCCTCCCTTACAGCGATTCATAGTTTTGACGCTAAAGTAATTCAACGAGTAGTAGATGGAATAAAAAATATAAGTCATTCAGAAGAGTTTAATTTAGCAACTAACGAATTTGTTTATCCTCAAACACCCCAAACACCATTAACAAATCAATTATTGATTGCACAAATTCAACGACAAGAAGAAATCAGTTCTAGAAAATTTAAAAGTCACTTCAGAAACTCCAAACAGCAAAATCAAACACTTCGTACTGAATTGCAAGCTAAAGATGAATACTTAAAGAACGTGTTTCAAGAATTACTCGCACCTTTAACTCATATCAAGACAGCCCTTTCATTACTGAATTCTCCCACTATTAAAGTACCCCAACGACAACGTTATTTGGACATGATCAAACGAGAGTGCGATCGCCAAAATCATTTGATGACTGGTGTAATGGATTTAGTCGAGTTGGAGCGCCATTTAGGAACTGCTTCTTTAGAACCTGTATGCCTGTCTGAGGTGGTTCCTGGTGTCGTCAGCACCTACCAACCTTTAGCACAAGAAAGAGGTATCATGCTGGCGTATACAGTACCCAATGATTTACCGAATGTTTGGTGTGTCAGTGGTGGATTAAGACAAATTGTCATTAATCTTCTTTCTAACTGCATTAAATTTACACCTAATGGTGGTCAAGTTTGGGTGAGAACTCGCATACAAAAAGGTTACGTACAGTTAGAATTTACCGATACTGGTGTAGGTATTCCAGAAAATGAAATTTCCCAAATATTTAACCGCTTTTACAAAGTGCGTCCCGTTGCTAATGAAGAAACCGGAAGCGCTGGTTTGGGTTTAACTATCGTCGAAAAATTACTCCAAAAATGCGGTGGAAGTATTTCTGTTTCTTCAATTCCCGGTGAAGGTTCTAGTTTTAAAGTACTTTTAGCAAGTATAAACAGTTGATAGTTGACAGTTGACAGTTGATAGTTGATGGTTGATGGTTGTTGGTTGATAGTTGACAAAAATCTATTGATATGCATCTTATGTTATCTCAAACCATACACTGTCGTAACTGATAACTGATAACTGATAACTGATTTACCCAGTATTAACTTTAAACCCGTATTGTCCAAGTTTACCGAAACAAGAACTAGAATTATTCACTCGTTCCAAAGGCAAATAAATCGTTAATACTTCTCCTTGCTGAGGTCGTTCCCGTACAATTAATTTACCACCAATAGCCTGGAATAAATGCTTAGTTGCGGCTAAATTCAAGCTAATTGTACCTGTTTCTGGCTGAAATGTGAGTAATTGACCGATGGCTTTACGAATCGGTTGTGTTGCAGCGGATGTATCAACAGTCGCGTTAGGTAGTAATTGTACCTTCAATTGGTCGCCAGCTTGAATTACTTGTACCTGAATATGACTACCAGCAGGTAAATTACGAGTCAAATTCTCCATCAAACCAGTCAAAACTCGATCAAGCATATTCGGATTAGTCACCACGGTAGGTAACTGTTGCGGTAAAACAACATCCAAAGTTAAATTTCGTCGATTTGCAGCTTGTTGCCAGCGAGGTATACTTTGCTGTAACATTTGCTCTAAACACATTGCCGTTAATGGGGAACCTGGGGAATTTACTGTAGAAGATGTTTCCAATTCCGCCGCTCTAAACAACAGTTCCATCCGGTCAATTTGTTCAGTACATTCGCGATCTATCGACTGTAAACGTTTCAAAACTTTAGCTGGTAAATCTTTTTGCTTTAACAACAAACGAGTTGTAGTCCGAATTGTGGTTAAAGGAGTACGTACTTCATGAGCAAAAGCTTGTAATAATTCTATGTCAGAACGAGATGAATGTTTGGCCGATGTGGAAGTGGAGTGGTTACTATAATTAACATCTTCAACTTTATTTCTAGACTCTCCCGTTGCTTGAAAATGAAACCTCGTTCCTTTATCTTCTAATTCGGGGTATTCTGCGAGCAACAATTGACTAAATTCCATCACAATCCGATAGTCAGGTGTAGTCGGATAATATTTTTGTACCAACTCATCCAATTCTATAAATAAATCGGGATTACTTAACATTATCCTACCCGCAAGGGCTTGCCATGCTTGCTCAATAACTTGTGGATCAAAGGAAAATAAAAAGCTACTTTTGTTGTTATTTTCTTCTGTTAAAACAATTACTAATGAAAATTTTTCTGTAAAAACCAGACAAAACTGTTCTTTTGATAACGGATCTACCTCCAATATCGGCAACACTGATCGATCAAAAGGATTTTTTTCTATTATTTCGCGATCGCAAGACATATGAAAAGGCATCAAAGCCAAAGGATTAAATGGCTTGGCGCTAAAAGTTAGCGTCCGTAAACATCCCCTGAGCAATGACTCACACAACACGGGAGCGGGTGCAGCTAAAACCAATCCTTGAATTGTATCTGGTGTAACTCCCGGTAAATATTTTAACAGCAACTCTTCAGTAGCAACTAAAGCAGTACGCCATTGCAATCGTGCTTTATGTAAAGAACATTCAGCATTAGTCGCTTGAGTAGGACTTAAAACTTCTTTTAAACTCGGCAATATCCATTTATATTTATACACTGGAGTTCACCCCTTAATTTCAAAGCGACTAACAGCTTCAGAAACTGGTGATTCACTATTCCTTAAAAGTGTACCGATATATGTCCTAAAGATGAAAGTAGTAGAACCGAACAATCATAGGGGCGTTTTCCGTTAACAGTTAAGAATCGGTAATTGGTAATTGGTAATTGGTAATGGGTAATGGGTAACGGGTAATTAAATCCGTGAAATCCCTTCCATCCGTTTTAATCCGTGATATGAGTTTTCGGAGGTGAGGGGATTCGTCGGGTTTTGATCCCAATTGTCTGTTACCGCTCAAAATTTCTGTAAAAAACCCGACTTCTGTGCTAAGTCGAACTCACGTGAAATTTATCAAGAATTATGTAACTAAAAAAATTCAGCAGTCGTAACAGGTTATGATACCCTATCTGCAATTAGTTACGATTTATAAGTATTCAAAATGACAAAATTGCGGGTAGGTTTACTTTTTGGTGGTCGTTCTGGAGAACATGAAGTTTCCATTGTTTCAGCTAGAGCAATTGCCAAAGCTTTAAGCGCGGAGGAAAACGTCAAAAAATATGAATTATTGCCTTTTTATATTAAAAAAGATGGTAGTTGGCAAGGTCCCGATATCGCAAGTCAGGTTTTAGCTTCTGGGGAAGCTTTATCAACCGAATCTCAATCTAATCTTTGGCAATTCCCAGTAGAAGCGCAAACCGTAGACGTATGGTTTCCCATTCTCCACGGACCAAATGGTGAAGATGGTACCATTCAAGGATTACTCAGCTTGATGCAAGTTCCTTTCGTTGGTTCTGGGGTATTGGGTTCCGCTGCGGGTATGGATAAAATAGGCATGAAATCCATATTTGCTCAAGCCCGATTGCCCCAAGTTAATTATATGGCTTTGACTAGAGAACAAATTTGGTCAAATCCCTGTATTTTTCCCAAACTTTGTGATCAAATTGAGCAAACCTTATCCTATCCTTGTTTCGTCAAACCCGCGAATTTAGGTTCATCCGTCGGTATTGCCAAAGTGCGATCGCGCTCCGAATTAGAAGCTGCTTTGGATAATGCTGCAAGTTATGATCGCAGAATTATTGTGGAAGCTGGAGTGATTGCAAGGGAAGTTGAATGCGCTGTTTTAGGAAATGATAATCCTAAAGCTTCTGTTGTTGGTGAAATCACTTACGAAAGCGATTTTTATGATTATGAAACCAAGTATACTAGTGGAATGGCAGATTTACTGATTCCTGCCCCGATTCCTGATGTGGTAATTCAACAAATTCAAGAAAAAGCAATACAGGCATTTACTACCCTTGACTGTGCTGGATTAGCACGGGTAGACTTCTTCTATGTTGAAGCGACAGGAGAAATTTTAATCAACGAAATCAATACTCTGCCTGGTTTTACGTCAACAAGTATGTATCCACAACTCTGGGCAAACAGCGGTGTTGCTTTCCCGGAATTAGTCGATCAATTGATTCAATTCGCTTTGGAAAGAAACTCAACTCCCGATAGAAAGCAAGTAGCTTTGAACACCTAGATTTTGCTTAAAATCAATGGATTAAGTAGTCAATATTTCCTAAAAAGACTACTTAAATCCTCCGATTGATTACGGATACGTGAAACCTTGTTACTCCAGTACAATTTATATCTTGAGAAGTGCAAATCTGAAAAAAGTCATGGAAAACACTCAGAGTGTACAGCAGGAGTCGTCTAAAGTCAAAGAGTCCGCAACTATTTCAGAAAGCAACGAATCGACAAAGAAAATAAACAGTTTTGGGAATGTAGCAATATATTTATTCACCCATTACCCTTGGCTATTTTTGGCCGGTTTATTGTTGATGTTTCTGGGAGGAGGTGCGCTGTCAATATACAGTTTAGGCTATGTTGATGAAAGTATAAAACGTAAAGATTCCGAAGAATTAGAGGCTGAGGTGATACCACCACAGATAATAGGGGAAGCTGTTGAAAGCGATGAAAATCCTATACCTTTATGGATGGTAGCTGCTATAGCTCTTAGCTGCGCTAGTGGATGCTTAGTAATTTTAAAATTTATCAATCGTCCCAGGAAACCAAAAATCATCAAACGTGTTGTTAACCGGGATGAAATACGTTTAGCACAGCGACGTTATCAAGCAATGGAAGCACGTTTACCAAAAAGGAAAACACCTGTTTACGTATCATCTCACCCACGCAGAACGCCGATAATGGCTATGCCTCCCCAAAAACCGCAACCAAAGCCTGTTGTTACAGTTTTACCCCCCGAACATAGTTTTAAGCCCGATCAAAACAATCAAGATTCTTTAGCTGATATCATGGATATTCGCAAACAGAACTCGTTGTCGTCTATGTTACATAAGTAGTAATTAGTTAAATTGAACTAATAGTTTTAAAGCATCGATTTTTCGTTAATTAACTATTAAGAGTTAAGGTCAAAGCTTGTTATTCCACGCTTTCGAGAATTCCCCGTCGATATGCGTGTTTTTTTGTGTTCCTCATCCGTTTCCTTGCCTTCTCAAGCGAATGACTATAAACCAATACAGTTCAGTTAAGAAAATTAATTAATATTGCGATCGAACAGACTGACTTTTCTGGAGGGGGCTTGGGGGACGCAGCCGTCCCCCAATCGGGGGTTTGGGGGAGAATCCCACCGTTCGCGCA
>JAYKJL010000273.1:0-5680 GCA_035285725.1 Nostocales cyanobacterium 94392
TGATTATTTGTTATATTTCTTAATGTTTAGGGGAAAGGAATGATGATGGGTTAAAGCCTTTCTCTGTAAGGATTAGAGAGGAATTAAGGGGGAGTCAATTTTTTTTTGAGAGGGTGATAGGTTAGCGAGGTTAGCGGGGTAAGTTACAGCTAGAAGGGTCTCCAGACATTAAAATTCATTTCCCCCAACCACAAGGAAGAAGATCATGAATAGTCAATTTAAATTTCGCCTCCTCTCCTACCTAACTGACAAGAAAGAAAACAAAGGTTTTACTTTAATCGAACTGTTAGTCGTCGTGATCATCATTGGTGTATTAGCGGCGATCGCTCTCCCCAACTTGTTAGGTCAGGTGGGTAAAGCACGGGAATCGGATGCAAAATCAACCATCGGCGCTATTAACCGTGCGCAACAGGCCTATTATGTTGAAAACAGTTCTTTTGCTGGAAGTGACACCGCGTTAGAAGCACCAATCTCGACGAGTAATTACTACACTTATGCTTTCAGTTCGGATGGTCCTGATTTGGGGGCTAATTCGATTCTAGCTGCTAACGCTAAGGATTCTGCAAAAGATGGTGTTCGAGCCATTGCTGGTGCTATTGGTTATGACCCCGCGGCTCGAACCTTTGCTAGCATCGTTTGTCGCAATGATAAAAACAACGTAGATACGGCTGTAGTCCCTGCGATTACTGCTACAACCAATGTTCCCACGTGTGATACGGACAGCACACCAGTCAAATAAATTAAGTCAATTATTGGCTTTAGCTAGCTAGGTTGGCGGGTGGGACTTGTTGTCTTGCCTGCCATTATCTTATTGACCAATAATCTGTGTTTTTTTACTATTGACTTTACTGTGTATTTTCTTGTCTAAAAATACCTGTGTGTCCTTGGGGAGCAATATGAAAAAAAAGCCACTGCCGGAAAGACGTTATGATGTATCTCTCCAGACAAGCGAAAATCACTATTTCTAAAAACGGGGGGTTTACCCTCCTCGAATTAGCACTTGTGGCTTTTTTGCTAGGAATCTTGGCTTCATTAGCATTACCTGTTATATTCGCTCAGGTTGGACGAGCACGGGAAGCAGAAGGAAAACAAATTTTAAGTGCGATTGCTTTTTCCCAACAAGGATATTTTTTTGAACATGCTCAATTTGCGAATAACTATGATGATCTAGGCGTTACCTTTCAAAGCAACTATTACACGATCTCTTTGCCAGACAATACTGTCAGCTCCACCGTTTCTAAAGTTCAAGCAGAATCTATTAACGGTCAAAATACTAACACACGAAGTTTTGGAATGGGAGTTTATTATGAATCCTTATCATACAAAATAGCGTTGTGTCGTAGTCAGACACCAGCAACTCAGACAGTAGCGCCCGATGTTTGGAGTGGTAACTGTTCCAACAATGGTACAAAAGAAGAATAGTAAAGAAAGTTATGCGGCCAAATTCTCGAATCTCCATCAAATTATCAAGTTGGTTATCAATCATTACGCCTCTTTTTTTCTTTATTACTAGTGCGTATGGGATTATTACATTGCAAAAAACTGATGTTGCAAAGCAATCTCAACAGAAAAATTTAGTGGACTATCACCAAAATGAAACCACCGAAATGCAATCATTGCAATTGTTAAGAAAAATACCTTCATTAGGATTTCAGAACGTAATTTCTGATTGGGTTTACTTAAACTTTATTCAGTATTTTGGCGATACAGAAGTTAGAGAAAAAATTGGTTATGGCTTATGTCCAGACTACTTTACAACCTTAGTTAGTAAAGATTCTAAATTTACTAATGCTGTTATTATTATGGATGTTTGCACAGCTATTTTTGCGGGAGAGCCATTTGAAAGTCTTCAGAAGCTTCAACTCAGTGCAAAATCACTCCAACCTCAAATGGACGCAGTAACTGTTCGTTCCTATTATGTTTGGCGAGCTATTGGCATTAATCAATTACTTTTTCAGGGGCAACCTCTTAAAGCGGCAGAATCATATAAGAAAGCAGTTGCTTTTGCAGAAAAATATAATGATGAAGACAGTCATAGATTTATAGAAAATATGAAAAGATCTATTACCTATTTGACAAATAATCCTAATAGCAAGATGGCCCAAATTGGGGCATGGGTTAACGTACTAAATACAAATCCAGATCCAAAAACATTACAACGAGTAATTAAGGAAATTGAATTATTAGGAGGAAAAGTACAAAAAATAGAAGCCGGTGGATTTAATGTCAAGCTACCACCAGAGACCAATTGAAGTGTTTAATCTACCATGAGAATCCCCAACTTTTCCTGTTCCACTACAGCCGTAGTGATAATCTCTTTCGCTTCAGAGTAATTTAATGGACATAGTGTTACAGGATTAATCGGACGAACCTGTAACCACCGATCAATAAAAAATGATAAAGATCGGGGAGAATCAAATAAGGGAACAAACAGAACATGGGCTAAAGAGCGACTTATCCAGGCATCCTTAATCAAAAAACGAAAGAAGTCGCCCAAATTAATGGGTGTGAGACTGCCATCTTTCAAGGCTTGTTTAAAAACAGAAGACATCAAACAGGAATGCAGATGTATAGTGACATCGGTAGGACCAGCATCTAGCCAATCGCTGTCTGTTTCTGAAAGTTCAAATTCATTCTGAGGATGACCACACCAAAAATCCAGTAGCCGCTTAGTCGGTTGTATTAATTCATAGAAGCGCAATTGAGTTTCTAACTCAGCACTTTCAAGCCCCATTGCTAAATATAAAGGTAAATTATCTGGATCTTTGAACAACTTGCGCCAATCCCATTCGCGCCAATCCACCATATCAATAAACTCCAGACCGACTTCTTCAATAGATTCAAATAATTGTTTAAGTGTATAGCCTTTATCATTGTGAAATAAATGGTTCATCAAGATTCGTTGATTACTTACTTTTTGATGCTGAGAAAATCCCCACGTTCTCATTTTTAGATCAACATCATCTTTAAGGGATGCATAAAAATCTCTAACAATTTGTAGCTCATTCTCTTCAGGATTGTCTTCCATTAATCCCATTTCTTGAAAAAGAGTTTGGGCACGATAGTAATCTACTCGCTGATACTGGCTATGTAAATTACCCTGTATGATCCCCTCTGGTTTTAACACCTTTTTAAGTTGCTCAAGCGCAAAATTTAAGTCAGGTAGCAGGTAAAGAATATCATTAGCATTAATGTAATCAAACTGACAACCCAAATCGGTAATATTTTCTAGGGCTATAGCGTGAAATTTAACATTCTTAACTCCATGATACCCTAATCGCTTTTCTGCAATTTGGAGGGATTTCGGCGAAATGTCTATGCCAATAATTTGAGCACCGGGATTTGCTATTGCCATAGCTAGAGTGGTAAAACCACTACCACAAGCAACATCTAGCATTAATCGCTGATCTAGATTAGTAATGACCTTTTTATTTCGGTGGTAATAAGCCGTAATAAAACTAGATTCATACAGCAATTTTAAATTTGCATTAGGGGAGTCTTCAATTGGAATATCAGGATAGGGATAGCTCTCAAACTGAAGATAAGATTTATCCAAATAGTTACTATCAATTTTGCTTTTCATTTTTTATCATCGATGGGATTAAAGAATAAGAAATGTGACATTTCGGTTGTCAGAAATAAACAAAAACTACTTATGTGCTTACCATTAGTAGCCCTAGCCCTTCATGATCTTTGATCATAGATAGTACCTGTTTTTCTGTATCTTTATAATCCATTTTATTCAATGTAATTGGATCAATACCACTAATCATAAAATGACGATCAATAAGCTGTTTAAGTGAACAACAATCTTCTAGCAAGGGAACAAAAATAGCACTAAGAACTTCCTTCTCTATCCAAGCCTCCTTAATTAAAAAATCAAAAAAATCGCCTAAATTCAAGGGAGCAACTGTATCCGATTCTAAGACGGCTTTCCTAAAAGCATCTGACTTTAAACATGGATGCAAATAAACTTTTATTTTCTCTGGGTTTATGTCTTGCCAATGCGATTGACTATCTTGCCTATGAGCTTGGGAATGCCCACACCAAAAGTCTAAAAGTCTTTTATTCGGTTCAACTAATTCGTAAAAACTCAACTGCTCTCCTAAGTTAGCACACTCCATTCTATTCATAAAATCTTCCGGTAAGTTGTCAAGTTTTTTGAATAACTTCCGCCAATCCCAATCTCGCCAATCAACCATACTAAATAACTCTAGGTTGGCAAACTCAAGAGCCTCAAGCAATTGAGGGATAGTAAAGCCCTTATCATTAAGTAGTAAGTGATTACACAGCAGTCGCTCATCATCATTTTTATTAAAGTTATCCCCCCAGGCTTGCCGCTTAAGGCTAGTCTGATCATTTAGAGATTCAAAAAAAACTCTAACAAAATTCAGCTCTTGTTCTTTTGGAACATCTTCCATTAATCCAATTTGCTTAAATAGCTCCTGACACCGGTAGTATGGTAAACGCTGATAATAACTGTGTAAATTCCCTCTGATAATACCTTTCTCGTTTAAAACATCTCCCAGGCATTGTAAAGTTTGACCCAAGTGTGGCAATAGATAAAGCACATCACTGGCGTTAATATAATCAAATTTCTGTCCAAGACTATGCAGTTCTTCTATGGCAATCACATAAAATTCACAATTACTAATATGATGATATTTCATGCGCTTCTGGGCTACTTTTATTGATTCGGGTGAAATATCTATTCCTACTATTTTCGCCCCTGGATTTGCAAAAGCTAACTCTAGAGTTGTTACTCCAGTGCCACAAGCGACATCTAGCATCACATGGTTCTCCAGATTTGTCAATACCTTTCTATCTCTTCGATATATAGCGGTTACAAAACTGCTATGATAGAGCTTTTTGATATCTTCTTTTGGAGATTTTTCAATGGGAACATTGGGAAAAGGTTTTCTTTCAAATTGCCTTAAGGTTCTTTGTAGGTAATCTAAATCATGAATATTAGTCACTGAGTAAGCCTCCTAAAGCATTAATACTCTAAAATAAAGTTTCTTTGTCAATTATAATTGACTTTAAGTTAGTGTTTTTTTGATAATAGATAATTAGCGCATTTTAGCGAAAAAAGAAATAAGGTTAAAGTCAAGTAGAATTAGAAAAAATGTTGAATTAAGGACTATCGTAGCTATCACAATCGCAATGCAATATGCTTAATTAAGGATAACACATGAATAACTACGAAAGTTACCTTATCAGTCTATCTTAAGAAAGGTAAAGACAGAGCATCCCTTAAAAAAACTTAACTTCTTTTCTCCCGATTTACCCAAAGATACATAGACACCTCCCAATAAGATTTTGTACTCAATTCCAGCGTTTTTCTAACTCAGACAATAAGATTGACTTTTTTGATAAACATAATTCAACGCACCAAACAAACCAGGCAAATCAGAAAGACTGTATAACCTAACATTCTTCTCAAAACGACTCTGCCAAAGTCGTCCAAACTCCCACAACTTACCATTAGAAACAATCCCAAAAATTTCCATTTCTGGATTACCATTAATTTTTTGAACCGCTATCAACTCCGCCAAACACTGTCCCCAACCCTCCTCAAAATTATCCCTCTTCGCCTCAACCACAATTAAATAAGGTTCCTCAAACACCACCTTCCCCTGTAGCGACCTCTTGGCGATCATATAGTCTGGTATCCCCGATA
>JAYKJL010000274.1:0-7051 GCA_035285725.1 Nostocales cyanobacterium 94392
TTTTATTTATCTACTAAATAAGTTTCCATTCTAATTGACATCTACTAGTTGCGTATGAATTAGCGTAAAGAAAATTTAGACTCTACAACCTATGGTTTTAAAACTCAATCACTTTGACAGTAAAACTAAACAGGATACGGGAATAGAGGAAAAACTAAAAAACACTCTTGCACAATACTTGTTCCCCGATGTCGAATTTAGTATTGGTACTGCTTATCCCGAAGCTACTATCCCTCTGGATTTACAAGAACATAACGGGATGACTTTACAATTTTGTGCGGGAAAAAGAATGTATTTCGCAAGCGACCCGAATATCCGCTCTGTGTTATACTCAAATCCCTCCGATGGTGCTGCATATCCTTTACCTTTTACACCCTGTCGAAGTTTCCATGAATTAGAAGATGTCAGGATTCTGGTTGTTGATGATGCGACTGGAGAAAACGGTGGTGTTATTGCGACAAGTGATGCGAAAAAATTAGTTGGTGATTGTAAGGGGTTAATTGATAAAGATTTTGCGGCCTCAAATAATATAAGGAACCGTGCTTTTCAATTCCGTCTTGGTATCAAACCTCAAGCAGAAAGCCCAGTCATGAGAATTGCAAAAGGTACGCTTGCACCTGCGCGACTAGATCAGATGGAAAACTTATTTTTTTCTATGGACGGTAATATCAAAGATGGTACTTTCCGTTCCAAGTGTGGTTGCAATATGGTACTAGCAACGTCTTCTTTTAAAGGAAGGAGAGGGGAAGATGCTATTCAACCTGGGAAATATATACTTTCTATTGGTTTGGGTGTGAAAGCATTAGCCTTGTATCGAGAGCATAGTTTAGGCACCCAATTTTTAGTTAATTATCCTCATGCAGTAAAAAATGAGATTTTACCTATTATAAAACAACAAGCAGAACAACTGGCTCAAGAGCAAAAAGACCTAAAAAAATTAGCGCAACGATATATTGAAACTTATGAAAGACGTAAAGCTTTATTCTCGCAAAATATCGAATTAGAAAATGCTCCTTTAAATGAAAAAAATGATTTTCATATATTTGATGATTTAGATTCTGGAGGAGAAGATGAAGCGAATAATGATGGTGATAATATCAATAATCCTCGAAAATACTTGTTACTTTCTTCATTATTAAAAGCAGATTTAAGTCATTATTGTCAGTTAATCGAACATCCAAAGATTGTAAGCGAGCTTCAAGACTTTGTACGCAAACAATGGGTAGATATTGCAACTGGACGCTCTATCAAATTTACTTCAGGCTTAGCTCAACCAAGTTTAGAACTAAAATGCGACGAAATATGTATACCTTATTTAGATGAGAATGAAGAGATTATAGTTACCCGTTCGCCATTAATTAATTCAAACGGTGTTATCACTTTAAAGAATAAACATTTACGGGAAGTGTTAGATGGATGTGTTTATATTCATCCAAAAACAGCTATGCATAATATGCAGTGTGATTTTGATGGAGATTTACTCGCATTTGCACCTAGTAAAGATTTTCCTCAATTGGCAAGTGAAGTAAAGCAAAGGAATTTACCTAACAATCGTTATCCGGATATTATCAAAAAAGCTAAAATACCTTACCAAGGAACTTTTGAAGAAATCGCTGTTTATTCTATGGATAATCAAATTGGAATTATTGCCAACGAAATTCAAAAGAATTTAGCTTTACAATGCGAAATTTGTGCAATGCCTCAATCCGATAAAGTTAATTATTTTAGACAAATATCAAAACATTTTAATAAGTTATTACAACAACATGAGCAAGGTAAATTATCAATTTCAGATAAAATAGTAGAGCAGATAAAACCAGTTGCTTTAACAAATATTAATTCTAATGATTCCGTAGAGGTAGAGAAAAAATTACATCAAGTAAAAAGGATATTATTTGATTGCATTGCTCACCTTGGAAATGAGCTACAAGTTGCAGCAGATGGACCTAAAAGTGCTTTACGACCTGACCAAGAAATTATTAATTCTTGTCAAAGAATAACAGCTTATAAAGAAGTTGAATGGTTGGCTGATAAGAAAAATCCAGAAGCTTTTACTCATCAAGGTATGAAAAGTAATGGTTATAGTCCTATTGATTTAATGATTCAACAAACAAATCAGATTTTTCAAGAAAGCCAAATAACCGCAAGACCAATTGAACAATTTAGGAAGTTATATCCCAGTATCGGATTTAATGATAAAAATATTGACAAAGCTAAAGAAATAAAAAATTATTATAACTCATTAATTAAACAGTGTATTCAACTGGAAGAATGGAAGAAACTCGAACGGGGTCCTTACTTGAGAATTACTTCTCCAGTTACGGGGAAACAATTGGAGATTACTAATTTAATTTCGTTTGGTACTGCTAAAAACCCGGATTTTTGGCAAATTTCACAATTAAATATCCGCATAGAATTAAGAAAACCATCTAAAAATATGCCACATATTTTTAAAGCTACTATTAAATCAAAAAATATTGATGGTAAAGACATAAATGTGAATATTGGCACAATTAGCATGAAATCAATGCGAGAACATAATCTAAAACCCGGAATGACAATAAAGCAAGGCAAAGTTGAATTTCATTTTGGTGTTAGTGATGGCATGATTGATGCTTTGAAGCAGCAAACTTTGGAGTATGTTGAGTCAGTTAGAGACGGTACCCCGGATAATGAAAAGTTACAGCTAGCAGCAGCAATTCACGATATTAGTCACACTGAATCAAATAAAAATTATTCAGGATTAAAAAAAGCAAGTGTGGCATTTGCAATATTTCCTGAAGAAGTAATAGGTCAACTTCATCAATTACAGTTTACCCAAATGAGGGTGCTTGGTACTCAATTTAATGATTATGCTGACAAGCATTTCTCAGGTGAAAAAGTGGCAATAAAATTTGAAAATGGTATCAATCCTCGCGCTCCTACTCAAATAGCACGTTGGGTAATGGTAGAAGATAAAAAACTCGGTACTATTGATGCTTCTTCTCCTCATTTACTTGCTGGATGTAAAGCCGTTGCTACTATCAATTCCCCTCCTAGTAAAAGCGTTATTATCACCAGTTTGAAAAATCCCGATAATTTTTTGCAAATTGATAACGTAAATAAATATGCTTTTGAATCTCGTCAGTGGCAGGGTCAAACAGCCAATATTACTTTAGCTGTAGGAGAAAATAGTCCCAAGGGCGCACTAACTGTTTTTGCGAAGATAGATAATCAGGTGCTAGGAACTGTTAGCAAAAAGTCAATAAACTTTTTACAAGAAAAACTTACTGCTGTTGGTAAATCGATTCAAGGATTTACGTTCTCAGGTACTTTAAAGAGTGCGAGAGCTAGCTATGCAGATATTGTAATTGACTCGAACAGCGTCAACTTCCCACAAATCGAAACTACTTTACAACAGCATAGTGAAACTTCTGTTGAAAGCAATAAAAATGTTTGCACCGTTTTATTTTTTGAAGCATCTGTTGATAGTGCGTTTGAACAGAAGACTCAACAAATGATCTGCAATATGCTCAAACGTGCTGTTGAACGTGCTGTGGAATCGGGTTACGACACGGTACAGTTTGTTGATGTTTCGGCAAACCCAGATAAATCTTCAACTTCGGTAAGAGCTATTAATCAGTTAGCAGCAGAACACACAGATATAAATGTTGATTTTATTGGTAGCGTTTCGATAGAAGATGCAATCGGACTGATGAAGCAGCCATCAGATATTGTAATTGGAGTTAAGAGCGCTCAAACTGTTGGCATTATTGATTTTTTGGCTAATCAGGGAAAGGCGATCGCAGCATATATTCCGCAAACTCAAGAGTTTGATAGACGGAATTTACCTATCCCCAACAAGACTGTTGAAGTAGCGAGAAATAATCCACTCTCAGAACGTTGATTTCCACTAATAACAATAACGATCTAAGAAAATGACGATGCTTTTTGATATCGAGCAATACCGTCAACCTAATAGACACAGTTATGAATGTGACTGGGATTCTACGGTACACGATCCATCTTGGGATGAACTAGATGATTTTCCCGAAATTTCACAAAACATAGAACCTGTTGAAAATAGTAATGAAAAAGTTTCCACAGCTATGGAAGTTTTAGACAAAGATGGAGAAGAAATATCACTTAAAATTGATCAAGCCTTTAATAATAATAGTTTCAGGCAGGTTTGGCACGAGCGCAAAGTTCTCCGGATAGAGGATTATGTCTGGCGACCTTTACAAATTTACATGAATCCCTTTTACTCTTGTCCCCCTAGCACTGAGAAACCTTGCGGAGAGAAGCGGGGACATATATCACCTTCGATTTCCCCTAGCACCCGATTACAAAGTGAGAACCAAACAAAGTTAAATAATAGTTTGTTATTCTCAACTACTTTAAACTCCCAAGTAAGTAATGATGACAATGTGCTAGGGGTAAATACATCACCTTCAACTTCCCCTAGCACCCAATTAAAAAGTGATAGCCAAACCCAGCAAGACGGTTTATTTTTATCAACTACTCCAAATATCAAAGTAAGTAATGATGACCAGATGCTAGGGGGACATATATCACCTTCAAATCCCCCTAGCACCCAACTAAAAAGTGATAGCCAAACCCAGCAAGACGGTTCATTTTTATCAAGTACTTCAAATATTCAAGTAAGTAATGATGACGAGGTGCTAGGGGTAAATATATTACCTTCAGCTTCCCCTAGCACCCGATTACAAACTGAGAACCAAACAAAGTTGGATGATAGTTTATTATTCTCAAATGATTCAAATTCACAAGTAAGTAATAATGAGCGAGTGCTAGGGGAAAATACATCATCCCCAACTCCCCCTAGCACCCACCGTAAACCTGGAGAAGGTAGCGGTAATCTTTCTTGGGGTTACGCAAATGCTAATAGTACTAAGAAGAAACCAGTTAAACAGCTTTATTTCGAGTGGGAATATGGAGGGAAGAGAGGAAAAACTTATGTGCGATCGCACCTCAAGGAGCAAGTTATTTCATTGAATGAAGCGAAGGTTCCGGTTATAGAAATCTTGAAATTATTAACTTATAACCCCAAGGTGGTGCGTATTTTAGGTGTTAGTTAAGTGCTAGAATACTTCGTTTTAAAAAAGAGGATTACACTTTAAGCAACCTTTGCTTCAACTGAGTATATCGCTCCTGAGATTTCCTAGAACGCACGCACATACCTATAGTTTTCTTACTGCCAATAATAATCGCCAACTTCTTCGCACGAGTTAAGCCAGTATAAAGCAAATTCCGGTTCAACATGACGAAATGTTGCGAATATAATGGCAACAATACAACTGGATATTCCGAACCTTGGGACTTGTGAATACTAACGCTCCAAGCCAATGCAAGTTCATTTAGGTCAGCGTAATCGTAAGTAACGTCTCTTCCGGTATAGTTTACAATTACTTCCTGTTCTTCGGTATCAATATCTGTAATAAACCCCATATCACCGTTAAACACCTCGCGCTGATAATCGTTAGTTAATTGAATAACTCTATCCCCTACCCGAAAAATAATTCCACCTCTACTTACTTCTACCTTCTGCGAATTGGGAGGATTAATTAATTGTTGCAGTACGTTATTCAGATTGCGCGTACCCACCAAACCTCTCGTCATTGGTGCAAGTACTTGTACGTCAGTAGAGGGATTAAAGCCAAGCTTCGGAATCAAATCACTAATTAACTCGCTAATCGCTTGTACTCCATGCTCCGGTTGAAATCCTCCCCCATGCCAAAGACAATCCGATTCTGGGGTATTAGAAATTGATTCAATCAAAGGATATTGTCCGCGATTAATTTGGTGCGATGCGGTGATAATTTTACTACTCGCAGCTTGACGGAATACTTGGGTGAGTCGCACTACCGGAACTCTTCCCGAATGAATTAAATCTGCCAGTACGTTACCAGCACCGACGGAAGGCAGCTGATCTATATCACCAACGAGAAGTAATTGAGCATCATCCGCTACTGCTTCAACCAAGGAATATGCCAAAAATAAATCAAGCATACTGGCTTCGTCTACAATAATCGCTTTTTGAGGTAGCGGGTTAGTTTTGTCACATTTAAACTTTCGCGTTTTGGGGTCAAATTCTAGAAGTCGGTGGATGGTTTTAGCTTCCAGCCCCGTCATTTCACCTAACCTTTGTGCAGATCGTCCGGTTGGTGCTGCTAGAGCAATTGATTTACCCATCGCTTTCCACAACGAAACAATGGTACGGGTGCAAAATGTTTTACCAACACCAGGACCACCTGTAATTACCATGATTTTTGAGTAAGCAGCCGTTTCTACCGCTTGCTGTTGTTCGGGAGATAGTGAAACTTTACGGCTTTGGCTAAAACGTTCTAACCAAGTACTAACGCGGGGAATATCGGGATTAATGGGTTGATGTAACCGAGAAAGTATTAGTTGAGCCAAGTTTTGTTCGGTATGGAAGAAGGTTGGTTTGTAGCAAAGCAATGTTCTATCAGCATCCCTTTCTCTAACTAGTTCCGAAGTAAGGGACATATCGCAGATGACTTTTGTTAGCGCATCCTCTTGTGGTTGATGTTCTTGGGTTGTTAACTTTTCACTAAGCTGTTGTACTAATTCCGGTTGGGGTAAATAACAATGTCCTGAATCTGCGGCTTCGCTCAAAACGTGAATAATACCAGCCTTGTATCGAAATTCCGAATCTGGGGGAACGCCTAAATTACGAGCAATTTTGTCAGCAGTGAGGAACCCGATTCCATAAATATCAGTTGCTAGCTGGTAAGGGTTTTCGTTGACTTTATGTATTGCTAAATCCCCATAATGCTTGTAAATTTTCACCGCGTAGGTTGTGGAAACACCATGATTTTGAAGAAATACCATTACTTCTTTAATAGCTCTTTGTTCCTTCCAAGCCTTTTGAATCATGGCAATGCGCTTTTTCGCAATACCATTAACTTCTTGCAATCGCTCGATTTGGTTATCAATAATATCGAGGGTTTCTACACCAAAATGGGCGACGATACGTTTAGCTGTTACCGGACCAACACCTTTTATTAATCCGCTACCTAAATACTTCTCG
>JAYKJL010000275.1:0-7338 GCA_035285725.1 Nostocales cyanobacterium 94392
TTCTTATCATACGGAACATCATGTTTTTCCGACAATAAACTCAGATTACTATCCGCTTGTGCAGCAGCTTTTAATAGAAAAATTTCCCGAGAAGCTTAACCTTATTCCGATACAAGAAGCATGGCGCTTAATGTTACAAACCCCGATCCACTATAAAGATGAGACTACCTTTACTGATACCTTAGGAACTCAATTAGTTACCCGTCCTAAACCTTGTTTAACCAAATAACCAATAGGAAAATAAAATGTTTCAAATTTCTGGAGGATTATTACGCCGACTCTTAATGGGTCGCTCCGTTGAATTATTTAATAAAAAATGGAATACAGATTTTCCTGAACCTGAAACACTCGGCAGACAGCAAGTAAAAAAGTCAGCTTTTGGCTTTCTTGGTGGCTATAATAAAGCTCTTGAATTTGGTTTTTCTCCGTTACTCATCAGCGAACTAGATGGATACAATCGTAACCTACGGGGATTTGCTTACGAAGGTGCTGGCATGGGTTTAGCAATGATTGACTACACTGCTTTGGGTAAGCGTTCACGACTTCAAGAATTTTTGGAAAGACCTGCCGCTCAATATCCCGAACTAATCCATGTAGGTGCTGGTTTTAGTATTGCCCTACTCCATAAAAATATTCATAAAACTTTATCGCAAATGCCTCCTTTCTATCGTTGGTGGGCTATAGATGGTTTTGCCTTCTGTCGTGGAATTTTTGAATGGAAAAAATGTGTCATCCACCAAGTCACTTATGGCCTTGATGGTTATTTTTTAAGAGCATTTGATCGTGGGCTAGGTCGTTGGTTTTGGTTCATGCACGATGCAGATGTAATGCGAATTGTTGATCAATTACAAAATTTTCCTGACTCCCGTCATGCTGACCTTTGGAGTGGAATAGGTTTAGCTTGTACCTATGCTGGAGGAGTGAATCAAAAACAGATCGAGTTTTTAAAAGAATCAGCAAAGTCTCACGTTTCTTATTTAGCATTAGGCTCTGCTCTAGCTGCTAAGTGTCGTTTAACGGCTGATAATATCGTTGAACATAACGATTTGGCTTGTTCTATTCTCTGTAATATGTCAACTGAAGAAGTTGGACAATTAACTTTACATATTGCCAAAGAAATAAAGATTGATCCCGATGAATCAGTATTAGTTGAACAGCCGATTTTTGAAACTTGGCGTGAAGCCATCCGTTCCCAATTAACGCGGTAAACTCTCAAAAATCCTGCTAGAAAATCATGAATTATGAATGGTGAACAGGAGAGAAGGGAGAGATAAGCTAAGACGCATTTACAGTTTCCCGTTCCCTTATCCCGCCCCATAGACTAATTTAGATGCTTAACAGCTTAGTATAGTTCGTTAATTCCAAGGGTGTAATTTAGGTTGATATTGATAGGTCTTAAACTCTTGGCGCATCTTTTCAATAAAAGTTTTATGGTTTAATTGACGAACTTTAAACCGATAAATTTTTTCACCAATAGCAATGTAAAAAGAATAACTTAATAATTGTGTAACTCGTATCCATGTTTTAGGAGCAAATCCCCCCCAAATTCCAAACCCTTTAAAACGAAGCTTTAAATAAAAAACAGCCAAAAAGAAAAATGTATTTTTTAAACAAAGAAGCACATTGCATTGATGAGGGTCAAGTCTTGAATTTTCTAAAAAATTATCAAAATATTTGCTAGGTCCATAACCCCAAAGTAATTGATCAGTTCGAGCAAAATCCATAATCCCTAAATTGGCATCACACTCCACCAATTGATCAAATTGTTGATGCAAATCAGAAAAAAGACTATTTTGGGGACCGGCCAAAAATTCAATTGCTTTGATATGTTCATTGATAAAGTGGAAATCCAGAAACCATTTACCAATATACATAGGCACTAAGTTACCAAACCAAAACATATTTTCCATATAAATCCGCCAACTCATTACACTAGCATGACCTAAATGTTTTTCGTGATTTTGGTAGAGCCGACTATATGAAGTAGCTGTCGCCACCATAAATTTATTATACATATCTTGCTTCTTCTCAGCTTCAGGTTCTTTGGCTAATTTAGCTCGAATTACTTCAGTCACACATTCAATTCCCAGTGCTGTTACGACTAACCCAGGAGAGTATAATGGGTCAAACATTTGAGCAGCATCACCAATAACATACCAGTTATCTTGGGAAAGATGTTGCTTGCTATTATGAGCCAAGCGAGGAAGATAATTAAAATCAATACATTGCCCACTCTCGATAAGATTATAAACAATTTCGTGGTTAGCTTTAAAAAAACTTTTTAATTTTTCTGAGGTATTGATTTGGTTGGCTGCAATAGAATTTTTATGGTGTACCAAGCCGATAGATATTTCTTTTTGTTTGGTATCAATTGGAAGAACCCAAATCCAGTGTCCAGTTCCAAAAAAGTGTTTGGTACTATAGTAACTACTAGCTGTACCGTTAATTTTATTGTAAATATTATCAAAAATATTGAGATCAATGTTCTTAACTCGAAGCCAAGCAGAACCCGTATTAATACCAGTCATCTCTTCAGAGTCTAAAACTACATTATTGAGTTTTTTCCCAATAATAAAACGACGGCCAGCTGCATCAATAACGTGCTTAGTTTTTAACTCGATAGATGCTTGGTCGAGTTTTACGGTTACCGTATGTAATTGATCACAAGGAGTTAATTCTACATCGATAACACGGCCATTATAGAAAGTTGCCCCCATCTCCTGTGTCATTTGGAGAACATCCTGCTCAAATTTAGCTCGATTAATATGAAAACTATCAATTAAAGGGGTACGATTAAAACCCATATGATAATAATCATTGACGCTCTTGGTCTGAGCTTGGTTTTTAGGCCAGTGATAGTTTAGTCCATACTTAGGTGCGTGATTCTCCAGTAAATATTCATGGAGAGCTAACTCTTTACACATAAACATTGAACTAATTTCTACAGTTGATTCGCCAATTTTCAGATCTTTAATTGACCTTTCTGGATTCCGAGGATCAATAATTGCAACTTTAATGTTAGGGAGGTTTAATAACAAGTGCCTCGCTTGACAAATTCCCGCAAAACCGGCTCCCATAATAAGAACATCATAAACTTGCTGTTGAGTTTTATTCATGAATCTTTTTCCTTTTTTGACCAAAAGTTTTCTTGAAAAATCTAAAGAAGACTAAACACTTAGTTGCTTATGCCAAGGATTTAACTTAGGTTGATGTTGATAAGCTTGAAACTCTTCTTTCGTTTTTTCAATCATCGTATTATCAGGAACATTACGATGATTAAACAAATAGATTTTCTCGCCAATTGTTGCCATTAAGCAGAAGAATAAAAGTTGCATGATTCGCCAAGAACAACGGGGAGCTAACACCCCTAAAACGCCATAAGCTTTAAATCTAAGTTTAATATAGAACATGGCCATAAAAAATAGAGCTGTTTTCATGCCAGCATAAACATTGCAATGTTTTGGCTCATATTTTTCGCTTTCAAGATAATCATCAGCGTGTTTTAGAGGACCGTAACCCCACATTAATTGATCCATGCGACTATAATCCATCATTCCAATGTTAACTTTGCGTTCAACTAATTGATCAAACTCCTCATACATCTGTGAAAAAAAGCTCTTCTTACTAAAGAAAAAAATATCACCAATGGCTAAATATTTCTGGATAAAGTCAAAATCTAAAAACCACTTACCGACAAACATAGGAATTAAAACTCCAAACCAGACCATGTTCTCAAGATAAATTCGCCAACTCATTACACTGGCATTGCCCAGATGTTTTTCATGATGACGATAAACTTGATTGTAAGAACGAGAATTGGTGACTAAAAATTTATTGTACATCTCTTGTTTTTGTTGAGCGTCAGCATCATTGTTTAGCTTCGCACGAATAACTTCTGTAGTAGATTCAATACCTAAAACTGCTAATACTAAACCTGGAGAATATAAAGGATCGAACATTTGAGCAGCATCCCCCAAAACATACCAGTTATCCTCAGAAATAATTTTTTTACTATTATGAGCGAGTCTCGGTAGATGATGAAAATCAACTATCTCACCACTTTTAATAATATTAAAAACAATGGTTTGATTGGCCTCTAGAAAACTGGTGAATTTATCTAAAGTATTGATTTGATTGAGAGGAATAATGTTTTTATGGTAAACAACTCCAATAGATAATTCTTTTTCATTTCTGTCAATAGGAAGCATCCATATCCAATGACCATGGCCAAACCAATGATTCGTTGTGTAGTAACGGCTAGCACCACCATTTGAAGGCCGATAGTTATCATAGTAAATGCTACGATCTACATTTTTAACGCGCAGCCACGAAGAGCCAGTATTGATTCCATAAAGTTGCTCAGGATCGAAAATTAAATTATCCGTTTTTTTGCCAATGATAAAGCGCCGACCAGCTGTATCTATCAGGTGTTTTGCTTTTAGTTCTATTTCTCCTTGATCGAGTTTAACTTTGACAGTATGTAACTCATCTTTGGGAGTTAGTTCTACATCGACAACACGACCATTATAAAATTTTGCCCCCATCTCTCGGTTCATCTGTAAGACATCTTGTTCAAATTTAGCTCGATTGATATGAAAGCTATCAATACTGGGAGAACGGTTCATCCAAATATGAAAATAGTCATCAGGCGTTTGCGTTTTTTCTGGATTTTTTGGCCAATGAAAACTGAGTCCGTACTTGGGTGCGTGGTTCTCAATCATATATTCATAAAGTCCGAGTTCTTTAAACAGAAAAATAGCGGTGATTTCAACCGTTGATTCCCCTATTTTTAAATCTTTGACCGACCTTTCAAGAGAGCGAGGATCAATCAGCGCAATTTTAAGGTTTGGAATATTTAATAGCAAGTGTCTAGCTTGGCAAATACCAGCAAACCCGGCTCCCATGATGACAACATCATAAACTTGTTCTTGACAAATTTTTGAGGGGGCAATGTCCATTTGAGCAAAATTCATATTTTTTTTACCTTCCTTTTAAGTTTAGGTTAACTGTACTTTAAGAGTGCTTAAAAACTCAAGTTTTCTTTCAAGCTTGTGCCTTTTCTCCCCAAGGTTGTAGCTTAGGCTCATACTTATAATTTTTAAAATCTTTTTTCATTTTTTCAACGAAGGTATTATCGGGAAGGTGACGGGTCTTAAATAGATAAATTTGTTCCCCCATGGCCAGGTAAGCAGATAAAGACAGGAGTTGACAAACGTAGAAAAGAGAACGAGGAGATAACATTCCTAAGATTCCATAGCTTTTAAAACGAAATTTAAGATAATAGAGGCTCAGGTAAAACATAGTTGCTTTCATTCCTGCAAAAACATTACACCGTAGGGGTTCAAACTTAGTATTTCCTAAATAATGATCAAACTCTTTACTGGTTCGATAACCAAATAACAGTTGATCATTGCGGGTAAAATCCATTAAGCCAATATGAACTTGATCATCAACTAACTCATCAAAGTGTCTATGCAAATTATTAAAAAAACTATTTTGAGCAAAAAATAAAAAGTTGGCTATTTTCACAAAATGACTGATAAATTCTGAGTTAAGAAACCACTTACCCACATACATCGGCAATAAAACACCAAACCATAACATATTTTCACTATAAGTTCTCCAACTCATGACAGAAGCATTTCCTAAGTGTTTCTCATGCTTTTGACAAAAGAAATTATAGGTTCTAGCATTCGTCAATAAAAACTGATTAAAGTCAGCTTGTTTTTGCCGAGCGTCTGGTTCTTGAGCTAGCTTGGAACGAATTGCTTCAGTGACACTTTCAATACTCAAAGCAGTCAAAACTAACCCAGAAGAATAAAAGGGATCAAACATATGAGCAGCATCACCTAAAATATACCAGTTGTCTTGAGAGATTATTTTTTTACTCATATGAGCTAATCTGGGCAAATTATGGAAATCAACTGTCTCACCACTTTCGATAATGTTGTAAACCAAATTATGATTAGCCTTTAAAAAGGCTTTAAATTTATTGATTTTATTGATTTCAGAAGTCGGAATAATATTTTTATGATAAACAATCCCGATCGATAATTCTCTTTCATTCCTTTCAATTGGAAGCATCCATATCCAATGCCCATGACCAAAAAAATGATTCGTTGTATAATAGCGACTAGCAGCACTATTAGCAGGGTCATATCCATCGTCAAGAATTGTCCGATCTATGTTTTTAACCCGCAGCCATGAAGAGCCGGTATTAATTCCATAAAGTTGCTCAGGATCAAACATTAAATTATCTGTTTTCTTGCCAAGAATAAAAGAACGACCAGCTGCATCAATAAGATGTTTAGCTTTCAGTTCAACTGTTTCTTTAGCTAGTTTAACTTTAACAGTATGCAACTCATCTTGAACAGTTAAATTTACATCAGCAACACGACCATTATAGAATTCTGCTCCCATTTCTAAATTCATTTTCAGAACATCTTGCTCAAATTTAGCTCGATTAATCTGAAAGCTTTCCAAAGGAGGTGGACTGGCTGTCCAGATATGAAAGTAATCTTCACAACTTTCGGTTTGAGATTGATTTTTTGGCCAATGAAAACTGAGTCCATGCTTAGGACAATGATGTTCGATGAGGTATTCGTAAAGCCCTAACTCTTTGTACATAAACATCGAGCTAATTTCGACCGTTGATTCTCCTACTTTTAGGTCTTTATCTGACCGATCCAAGGAGCGAGGATCGATTAAAGCAATTTGAAGATTGGGAACCTTTAGTAAAAGATGTCTTGCTTGACAGACACCGGCAAATCCTGCCCCCATAACAACGACATCATAAACTTTTGCTGGTACAGACACTAGATTTTCACTAACATTCATTAACTGCTACCTCTTCATGTAACCGTTGCAGGGGGAGGTCAGGGGGCTAACCACAAAAACATCGCCTGCTGCTGATTTACTATATATAATCGTTCAGGGGGACGTGTCAAGTAGCTAACCACAAAAACACTAACTGCTTCTGACTTAGTGTAACGGTTCAGGAGTGGGGTGTCAAGTAGCTGACCACAAAAATACTACCTGCTGCACTCTGAGAGCCAAAGCTAGTCTGCCGGAAGCTGTACCGAAGAAAAATTAAGGTCGTGTAGGTGTTGCTATTGGGGAGTAAATCTTTGACAGTGCTGTCCGGCTTCACAAAGCTCTCCAGGGAGACTATTTTTTGATTAGTCCTCGTACCACTTCACTAATTGGTATGGAAACTTTTCCCGGTGGTGATTCGGTAGTAGTGATGGCGGCTTAATCCTTTGCTTTGCTGTGCATTGTAGTCATGGATAAAATACCAAAGGGTTCCCCAACGTGATTCTCCATTTTTTTAGAGAAAGA
>JAYKJL010000276.1:0-2660 GCA_035285725.1 Nostocales cyanobacterium 94392
AAAGTAATCCCACCGGGATTGTGAATTGCTTCACCTGAAACAAATAAAGGTGTCATTAGAGCATCAGCATGACCTTTAGGATATGTTTTTTCGTCAAGATGCGCTACGCTTGAACCATATTGCCAAGTACTAGGTGCGTATAATTTTGGAAATAAGCCACCATTTGCTTCTGTTGCGTTAGCACCATTAAAAAATAGGTTATTACTGATTAATTGCTTTCCTAATTCTTGCGAATTATTAGGGAATGAACTAAGACTTTGATTATTCCCATTAACTACAAAGGTTTCAAAAATTGTGTTTCCATAACTACCTACACCATTGTTGTAGGATATAAAGTCCGTTAATCCGAAACCGTGTACAAACTCATGTAAAACAACAGTTGTAAAATCAAACTGGTTGGTTGGAGTATTTCCATCAGTACCAAGATACCATTTAGAAAAACTGCTATTTAAATAAATTTCAATTTCGGCTTTATCCCCGTTTAAATCTTTCCCAGCTAAATGATTAGCTAATGCAATAGGATAATAAGTATTCTCTTTGGTTGCACCTGTAAAATTTCTGGTAAAACTATATGGTGTAGCCGCACCCAGAATATTTGAACCATATGGACTCAAATCTTCCCAGTAAGCATTAACTTGCATAGGAATGTCCGATTTTATCCATCCTTCCCAGATATTTACTACATATTCAAAAGCGTTTTTAGCTTCTTGAGAAAAGCCGCAATAATTAACATTGATTGTTGAAGTTGGAGGATTAATATAGCTAGCAGATACAAAAGTTTTATTCTGACTTAAAGTGGAAGTACTACCAGCATAATCAAAATCATGGTGATCATCATCTTCATCATCGTCATGATTGTGACTTCCAAGCAAATCTTGTAGTGAAAATAGCTTATCTTCTTCTATTGTTAACTGATTATCACTATCTAAATTAGAAAATTTTAAACCCAAGTTATCGCTATTCATTTACATCTACTCCAAAAATAAAAGATACAATTCCTGATAGATATTTGACGTGAATTCAAACAATTAATTAGTCAGCGCGAATTGATAGCGATATCTACGAAAATTCGCGTAGCTGTTTATGACTAATTTGCATGATTTTTTTCTGAGCTATTATTGATTTAAATGGTATTCATAAGTTTTTATTTTGCCAAGTAAAAATCAATATTTTATTTACGTGTTCAAGGCAATATTAACCACTTAAATCAGATATTTCTTCAGAACAAGTACTTAACCAAGGTTTAATAGACCAACAGTTAAAAGCTTAATATTTAAATATTTTTTGATGTTTTTTGATGTAAAATAAGTAAAAAGACTTAACTTAATTGATTGTTGGTTGTATAACTTAATCCATTAAGCATCAAAGCGCGATTATTTTAACAGCTTTAAATCAGCACATTTAACTTTTAGCTAGTGAAGTTACTGATTTAAAAAATACATTGTATAGATTATATTTATAATTACTTATCTAAATATCGTAAATTTTTGAGACGCTTATTAATCAAAATCCGTAGGTAAATCCGGATTATAATAATGCTGAAAAAACCTGGTAATTTGCGCTGGTGTCACCCTTGTCGTAGATAATTGAGGAATATTATCTTCAGCAAAAAACTTTACTTCCTCAGTTTCAATACTTGATTTTGGTGAACCACCAATAATTTCGCATTGAAAAAACAGTTTATAAATACCGTGGGGATGAGGTGGATATCCTTGCTTATTGATGTCGTAAACAGCCAGTAACTTAACGGGACGGGTTTGATAACCGGATTCTTCAAAAATTTCTCTGACAGCAACTTCCCCCGGAGATTCACCAACTTCTGCCCATCCACCAGGTAAAGCGTAACAGTCATCGGAACGTTCTTTGACAAATAATAAAGTATTTTCTTTGAACACCGCACCCCGTACAGCAACTTTAGGTGTCGGATATCCGATTTCCTTAACTAATAAATCTAAAATTTCGCTTTGTTCGACTTGGGAATAACTAGAGATGATATCGGCAGCAATCTTACGTAATAATTTGTAGTCTTCAACTTGAAACGGATTTTTGGAGTAATTCAAACCTTTTTGAGCAATAGCTTGTATTTGCTGCGCCCATACTAACCATTTGGGTTGCATTGGTTTTGATAATTTTTGATAATTACAAGTAAATTTGCGGTAGAGGCAGCATAGCTGAGCTTAGGTTTCCATGTCTAGTATTCGACCACATAAGTTTTGCGGGGTGGGTATCCAACCCGCCAGGGAATGAAATTCCCCGCTCTTATAGCATAAGTCCTATAAATAGGACTGAAGTAATACCCCTCAAAATTAATGTAATATTGTAGGTTGGGCTGAACGGAGTGAAGCCCAACGCTGATGTTGGGTTGCGCTCCGCTTAACCCAACCTGCCAAGAGGCATCTTAGCCCCTCATAACCTATGTGGCGGACTACTAGTAGTCTTTTGCATTAGTTTTGAAGGGCAATTAATCTTTAAAACTAATTAATATTAATGACTCTAGCAATTTATCACCCGTCAGAATTAAGGAAATGAACTACTAGTAGTCTTTTGCATTAGTTTTGATTGGTTTTGTTTGTCTACCGACGTAATGTAGAGACGTTATATATAACGTCTCTACAAGATTTCTGGTAAAATCCGACTACTAGTAAGGTTATATTAATTAA
>JAYKJL010000277.1:0-13600 GCA_035285725.1 Nostocales cyanobacterium 94392
ATTACCAAATGAACTGGTATAACTCAGCATCTCATTCCAGTTATTCCACCATCTTTCCCATGTAACGAGAACGGTAGGACTTGAACCTACAATCTTCAGTTCCGTAGACTGACGTGTTTTCCAGTTACACTACGTTCTCAGGCGGAGAGAGAGGGATTTGAACCCCCGGTGGGCAGTCTTCTACCCACTTCCTCTTAGCAGGAGGATGCTTTAAGCCACTCAGCCACCTCTCCACAGAGGGTCGGGCGAGAATTGAACTCGCAACGCAAAACGCGGCGGTTTTACAGACCGTTACCTACACTCTTTTGGTGAGCCGACCCATAAGGCAGTGCCGACGGGGCTTGAACCCGCAATCTCCTGCTTGAAAGACAGGTGGCTTTACCATTTTGCCTACGGCACCATAAACGCAGAGACGCTTGTTTTGAACCTAAAACAACAGTTTTGGAGACTGTGGTGTTGCCATTACACCATCTCTGCATTTAGTAGCAGTGGCGAGAGTCGAACTCGCAATCACCAAATTATGAGCTTGGCGCTTTACCATTAAGCTACACTGCGATGATTGGAGTCCAGGATGGGATTTAAACCCACGATTGTCGGTGTTGCAGACCGATGCCTTAAACACTTGGCTACCTGGACGTAACTTGAAGCCTTGACGGGAGTTGCACCCGCTTCTCCCTGAGTGAAAATCAGAGCGACTTATCTATTTGTCCACAAGGCTACACGGGGATGACGGGATTCAAACCCGCGACTTCCTGTTCGACAAACAGGCGCTTCTTACAACTAAGCTACACCCCCAAGTATGGCGATTCAATTTTCATGGTTCTGAAGTGTTAACGCTATGCCTTTTTGAAAGGCTCTAGTGCTTCACTACATTTATACTACATATTACACTACAAATTGTCAAGGGCGTACTACAATTTTTTTTTGATGCATTGAGAGGGCTGTGTTGTGTGATTGCTGTGTTGCCCTCTCTGGCTAAGGTTTGGAGTAAATTACTCGTTTTCCGCTAGCCGTTGTGCGTTCCAAAACTGTTCGGCAAATGCAACTGCTGGGTGAATTGGGGCTTTGGGTTTGTGTTTGAGTATCATTCCAGCTTCATGAAGTAGGCGATAGCGAAGCGCTGCTGCAAGCAGATCGCTCTTTTTCGAGTTACATTTTTCGCAGGCTGTAACAACGTTGTCCCAGGTATGTTGTCCGCCTTTAGAGCGAGGAAGTACATGGTCAATGGTTAAATGTTTGGTGCTACCGCAGTATTGACAGGCGTGGTTGTCTCGCTTGAGTACTTCACGACGGTTGACTGGTGGCACTTTCCAATGGCGTTCGGGATTGCCAAAGGTCAAGCGAATGTGTTCTGGTACTTGTAATACGATGCTGGGAGAGCGAACTTCCCACTGTTTTGTAGTACCAAAATTTACAGACTCTGCCTGACCTGTGATTAACAGCACAACGGCACGTTTGATATTGATACGTGCTAGTGGTAAATAGTTTTTAGAAAATACTACTACCGAATTTTGTAATATATGTGGCTGCTGACTTGGTGGATGAGCTTCCATCTTTTTAACTCCTAAAAAATAACCCCCGCTTCTGGTCATCAGGTGCGGGGGTCAGGTAGTTGATATTTTTTGACCTATATCGGTGCTGTTAAACATTTACACCTCCCGCTTTGTATGAGTTTTTCTAAATTCAAGCATTCGGATGACTTAGATTTATCGCTAGCAAACAGATACACTCCTAATAACACGAATGCATTTATCCCACCCCGGTTGGGTCGGCAATGTAGTGCGCTACTAATGGTTGATAAGAATCTGCCTATCATAAAATGTTTGTAGTATTTGTAATTCAAGTTGGTTATATATTACAAGTGTAGTATAGATTTGTCCAGTTGCCTACACCGAATCATCCTTCCAGCCACATTCGGGGCAGTCCCAATGTACTACTGCCGCGTAGTCACGTTGAAATATATAACCACATTGAGGACAAAAACCAGTAAACATTGGATGTGAATCAGGCAGTTCTAACTGTTCTTCTCTAGTCCAGTGCTGTGGGAGTTGACGAATTTCTTCGCCGTTATAGGTAACACGCTCAATTACCAATTCGTCATCAATATATCTCACACCCTGCGGTTCCCACAGTTCTTGTGGTTCAGCGTTAGGTTCTGGCGCAAAGTGATAGCATTCTCTACCGTCGGGACCATTAGGAAGAACGGCGCATACAAGGTAGTGACTACCGCAATAAAAGCGACAGCGATCGCATTCTGGGATTTTAGGCATAACAGTACGAATATACTTAACTCTAGATTGCCCTAAAAAGACGATAAAGTTGTCAAAAGTTATTCATCTTTAACTTAGCGTTGATAATAAAAGGCTAGATTAACTTGTTTTGTAGCGCTTTTTGCTATCCTATATTTGTAAACCACTTTTATAGATTATATGGTTAACACTTATGGTAGGTAGAAAGAAGTTAGACCGCGTAAGTCTTCATGCAAGGGTTGAGCGGGGAACGGTAGACAAATTAAAAGAAGTTGCTCAAACATTAGGCTATATCTACAATGATGAAGGTTCAACAGGTCAACTATTAGATGCGATCGCGTCTGGTGAATTAATATTAATAAAAAGCAAACAATAGAAATGATATTGATAAAAGTGGTAATTGTTATTAGTTAAAAGTGGTAAAATTATTCTGGGGATAAAAATCCCCCTAAATGTGTCTTGAAAGGAGGTGAATAATTGAGCAAAAATGGTAACGGTCATCGAAGTATTTGGAATCCCGTTAAAATCTTTATTCGTCTGGTTCTTGGACGTTGGATGAAAGAAGATAAAGTAACAGGTGAAAGATACCTCGTTGACTCGGAAGATGTTATCAGAGATTTGGATGATATTGCGGACGAACCGCAAGACGAATCTCAAGATGATGTCAACTAATTAAGCCCGTAGTCCCTAGTTAACGGCTAGGGGCTACTTCCTTAGTAATTTTATTTTAAACAGATATTTTTATGTTAAGTTCCGATACAATCATTCGTCCAGTTTACTATCAAATTATTGAGCGTCGCGGCAAAATCTGGGCATTCAAGGAAGGTGAAACATTTGTAAACTGGTTTAACGCCCCAGATTTGGATATGGAAGACTTGTTTGCTTTATTCGATACTTCGATGGAGAAAATTGCAGCGGAACTGCGACGAATTAATGGTGCGAAGAATGGTTACTATATTGCCAATATTTTAGATAAAAAATATTACTATTGTGGCGTTGAATGGGAAGACGTAAAGTTAAAGCTAAGGGAATTGGGAATAGGTAGACCCGACCCAATATAAGTTACTTAACTTCTAGTTGATATATTCGCGTTGATGAGTGTTCGCTTATAATTCGCCAGTAATACGCCTGCGGTGCGGACTTATCGGATTCACACAAATTACTGTGACTTAAACCAAATAATGATCATTCTCTACCATCAAGACCATCGGGAAGAACGGCACAAACGAGGTAGGGGTTGCCGGAATAAAAACGACAGCGATGCCTTCGGCGGTTCGCGAAGCGACCATCGCATTCTGAGATTTTAGGCATAACAGTACTAATATACTTAGTTATAGCTTGCCCTAAAAAGACGATAAAGTTATCAAAAAGTTATTCGTCTTTAACTTTTGGTTAATATACCCGTAGTTAAGTCAACCTTTTTTGGTACTTTGTTTTAACCAAATATTTATGTTAAATACAGATACAATCCTTCGTCTCGTTTACTACCAAATTATTAAGCGTCGTGGCAACGTTTAAGGAAGATGAAACATTTATTTGTAAATTGGTTTAACGTGCCAGATTTGGAGAAGATTTATTTTCTTTATTCGATACTTCGATGGAGAAAATCGCAGCGGAACTACGGCAGATTAATGGTACAAAAAATGGTTAATATATCGCCAATATATTAGATAAAAAATACTACTAGTATGGGGTTGAGTGGGAAAACGTAAAACTTAAGCTGAGAAAATTAGGAATTGGTAGACCCGATGCAAAGATTTAGATAAGTAATGTTATATTTATAGCAAAACTATCGCTATAATCACAGTGTTTATACCAATTGAATTAACGTTAAAAAAGTAGGGAACGATGATAAAACTGTCACATATTCCCAGTCTTTTAGTGGGGATGCGCTTCGCAATTGCTCCTTTACTAGTTTTCGATGCTTTAGACCATCAAACCAGTTTTTGGTTCATTATCGGTTACGTTATTGCTGTACTTTCAGACATTTTTGATGGTATTATCGCCCGTCGGTTAAAGGTTAGTACAGTTCAACTCCGTCAAGCAGATAGCTGGGCTGATATTTGTTTATATTTGTGTGTGGCGATTAGCGCTTGGTTAGTATATCCCCAAGTAATCATCGATTTTCGAGTACCTTTATTATCTGCGATCGCTATACAATTAATATTATTTGCAATTAGTTTAATCAAGTTCCAAAAATTCCCCAGTTTCCATACTTACACTGCTAAAGCATGGGGATTAGCCCTACTCGTCGCAACTGTTGGATTATTTGGTTTTGGTTATGCAAACACCCTTTGGCTTGCGATCGCATTTTGTTGGCTCAATAGTTTAGAAGAAATTGTCATGACGCTGTTGTTACCAACTTGGCAATGTGATATTTTGAGTATCTTTCATGCAGTAGAGTTACGTAAAGTATTGATGTTAGAGACAACCAGTCAGGACGGAGTGTAATTTGGTGAGATTAAAACAGCAACTCCGCAAAAATTTTCAAATTTTACTACTGCTGGGTGTAATCTTACTCTTTTTTATAACTCCCTTGCGAAATTTACTCAATCAAGAAATTCTCTCATTTTGGTTGCAAAGATTGGGCATTTGGGCTGTTCCCTTATTTATCTCCACATACGTATTGGTTACAGTTTTAGGTTTGCCAATAACAATTCATACATTAACTGGAGGCGTGGTTTTTGGTTTGGGATGGGGAACCCTTTGGTCTACATTAGCTGCAACATTGGGAGCAGTAGGAGCATTCTGTTTGACTCGACACCTATTTCAAGATTGGGCGGTAGCAAAATTCGGTCAACATAAATTGCTGAGGAAATGGCATCAAGCACTCGATAGCAATCCCTTTTCTTTAGTTCTATCTCTACGTTTTGCCCCAATTGCTCCGTTTAATATTATTAACTTTTTATTAGCACTAACATCAATAAACCTGAAAACTTATACCCTTGCAACCTTAATTGGAGTAATTCCAGGAACTATTGCTTATACCTGGTTGGGTGCTTCTGGAAAAACTGCTTTACAAGGAAGCGATGCATCCTCGTTTATACTCGCGTCGATTTTTTTGGTATTGTTATCAGTGTCACCGTTGTTATTTAAACGTTGGTGGAAGTAATGACGGGAAGTCTTAGTTGAGCTATCAAAAATCACTCCTCATTTTCAACCTCCATCTGATAAAACCTCATCGATGGGTATTCCTTCATCATCCGCCAGTAGTAACCATCGGGCAGTATTTGCACTCTACCACCAATACGATAAAGAAAGATTGGCTCATCCCGGTGCATCAGTTTTTTAACTAACTTCTCTAAACTGGGGTCGGGGTTGTCGCTGTCGTACCAGATAAGGTGCGATCGCCCAACATAACCAGCATTTAATAAGCTAGCAAACAACCATTCCATCAATGATTGGACTTGCTCTGGTGAAACGTTGGGTTGTCCGTAGCTTTCAATGGTGGGTTTGGGTTTGAGGAAGTTGAGTAGTTTCATAGGAAAGGGGACGCTACTTTTTTAGTATTCCCACTGGGGAGGTGCGATTATTAGGATCGGTGGAGCGATCGCATCACGAGCAGCACAACTGAACGCTAATAACTTTTTTTATTTGTTGCGATCGCGCCAAGCACACGCTTCGCGATCGCTTATTCTCCAACCATTACTTCATGAAATTTGGGATGCAGAGCGTGCGCTGGAAATCCTTGAGTCATTAACTTATGACCGTTGAGGTAGTCGTTTTCTAAAATGCCGTAGCACTTAGTAATTTTGGCGATTTCAAATACATATTCATTCTCAAATGCGACACCAAAATAAACTGCCCCAGATATGTTATCGCGCCAAGTGGGGTCAATTACTTGTCCTGCGTCGTTGATTAACCATGCATGAGCGATCGCAAGATTCAAATCATCATCAATGGCATACCCTTCGCAGTAGTACCAATCTTTTCGTTTCCATAACGGTTCAAAGCAATTCTTGTAGCACTGCTTAACTTTGCCGCGAAATGGGGAAGGAGTAATGCGATCGCAGTAGGGTTTACCGTGGTCAAGAACTAAACGATATGTGCTTTTGTAGAATAAATTACTACGGTTATGAATTTTGTCAATTAAATCAGCTTGTTCGGTAAGCATTGTAAGCAGTCGGTCTAAATTACTATTCATCTTATTAAATACTTATTTCTTAGTTCTTTGCTCCACAATGAATTACGCTTTTCAATAATCTGCATGAGGCTAACTAATCGATTAAACCAATATTCGCGAATTGCATCGATTTCTAAGCAAGCATAATTTATTGATAGCTTTTCATTTGAATTATCTGATGAATTACCAGACATAGCTGCAATATTAGCTTTGTTCATTTCTTGTACGCAAAGTGCATACTCTTTTTCGACCATTCCCATAAAATCATCAGCAATATTTTGTTGCTCTGATGTCATGTAATTTTTATTTCTAAACATTTTATTATTCTACAAATATATAACTATACTTATTCTACTTTTTTTAGCCAACCGACACATTTTTCATAATAAAATTCTTCATATTCACAATTAGATAATCTTATAACATCTTCATGATTTGGGTAAGAGAAAGAGCTAAAATATCCTTCTTTAATGGAACCATTTTCTAATAAAAATAAATAAGTACCAGCTTCTTCTGGCAACCCTTTAATTAATTCAAATTTAAAACTTATAGTAGGTTCTTGGATTACATCATCACTTGATTCTTGTACTATATCATTATCCCCCAAAGCTAATAGTCTTTGTTTGCGAGAAGCAGCAGATTCTGGCTCCTCAAATTCGGGCATCACTTCAATTTTAAGATAACCACCTTTTGAATTGAATTTCCAGCGAGAATTAAAGTGGTTAAAATTATTTGCTGCACCCTTTTGAGTTTTCCACTTTTTACACCAATGTAATTCTTTATTAGTCCAAACAATTTCGGTATCGCTGTTATATGTATATAGCCAACCGATTGGTTCATCTTCGCAATTGTAGCAGCGGTATCCGTAATACATATTTCATCAATGAATGATTCATGTTTTAAATAACTTACCATTTAATAACGGTTTGTCGTGCTTAAACTCCTGACTATTATTGTGTAAAAAGACTCTTCCAACTGGGTTAGTTTCCCCTTTATCTAACAACCATTGAATTTCATGCTCAACTGTATGTACTTCACCACTATCATCAAAATCGATATTGAATTCTACTTCTGCATCTGGATGACATTGTTGTAGGGCTGCAATAAGTTCTTTTACTTTCATTTATATTTATCTTTTAATCGCTTTAATATAAATCACATTATATTATTAAGCTTTACTCCCCACCCATTACCAAAACTGGCTCAATCCACACCAATTTTGTCTTCCGCCTGCCTTCTCCATAAGGTTGATTGCGGATAAACCCTTTACGCCAATGAGGTCTTTTACTGCCACCTTGTTTATTTTCAGCATCACCGCTGCTTACCGTAGTAGCTTCATGTTTGAGTCGATAACCTTGACCAATCCATAATGGCTGATAAAGGTCTTGTGCTTGGGCTTTACCAAATCCCCTGTTAACTGTTATTTTCTGTTGTGTATCGGCAGCATCAATTAATTCGGGACGGCACTGCATTATCAAGATTAATCTTAAGAAAATTGATTGTAAGTATTCGTTAAATTTATTAACAGCCGATGGGTCAATATCTTGAGAATCGATATAAATTTTATAAGCATTTAGCGGAAGTTTACGATAAAAAGCACTATCATTATCATTGCAAGCCCACAAAAGAGTATTTTTTTCTGTATCGTAATACCAGTATATTGCGTTAATACTTTTGTTTTCTGGTGATAATATTACATTTTTGGGAAGCATAAAAATCCCTGTTTTCATTGCCCAGTTTAAATTTTGGGCTTCAACCGTTAATGACGATTGCAATAGTGCTTCGAGTAGATCGGAAGCTACCCAATAAGCAGGGCATTTAGCTTGCCCGACTTTAAATAAAGTGTAGAGAGGGATATACCTTGATTCATAACGGTCATTTTTTATCCCAGTTTTTAGCGATTCTTCATCTCTGGAAAAATAACTATTCGCTACATAACTACAAACTTTTTCATAGCTAGCGTAGCCATCCACATGAACCACAGGACGCAGCACAATTTGTTTATACCAATCTTTGGGTTTTTTACTCATGCCTAATCTTTAAGCTGCATTAAACATATTCTCACGATGCCACCGCAATGCATCAAGTCTGGGATAATATTGACTTTGGGCTGGTAGGTTTATGCGATCGCCCCCCATTTCCCGCATCGGTTTACCGTTGGGTGAAACTTCGCGGATATCTTCGGAAACTATAATACGGTAATCATCATCGATAGTAAACCAACCCCTATCAAATGCCCAATGATGATTTTTACAAAGCGATAAACCGTTGTCAATGCGATCGTCGTAGAATTTGGAGAAGGGCATGATATGCGAACCATCAACGATATTTTGACTTTTGGTATCGAGTATTTGTAACCCGCAGAACGCGCAGGTGTAATTATAAGTAGAAACGATAATTTTACGAAACGCACCATCGCGGACAATTACCTTTTGTTCGTCTGCTAGTTCTTCCGGCTGGTAAACCTTACCACCTTGCGATCGCAGTTGCTCTTCTAATTCTGCAAAGGCATTAACTTGCAGCAATGATTCTATACCTTGGGTTTTATCGTTGAACCAAAAACTAATCAGCGTGTGAGTTAGTATGGCGCGATCGCCTTCGTTTTGTAGCAGCTGCCATAATTCCGCGTCGAGGTAGGCATACTCAACCATTCCTCGAATTGTGCTAGGGGTGCGGATTTTGACTTTAGCTGCAATCAGTCCTTCAAATCCGGGTTTCATTTGGTAATGCCAAAAGCGATCGCTAGTTAAGTGGTAAAAGGGCAATCCGATATCTGGTTTGCGAATTGGTTCCAAATGACTCCATAGTTTAAGAAATGTGGCGATGAGTTCGGCATTAAAATAGATTTGGTTTTGCGTTAGTTGTCCGGTACTTATCAGTTCAATTACCGATAGCAGCAGTATGGGTTTATTTGGTGCAATCCCGTCCTTTAAGCTAACATTTAAACCAATGCTATTGATTTTAGACTTGGGAGAAAACTTCTTAACATAGTAAGCTAAATCTTTAGTCATTTATGCGTGTATAATTTGTGCCTTTGCAACGCATTATATTAACACAAACTTTGGGATACTCTTTCTCTAAGCGCTACGTGAAAGCTTAAGATAAGTAGCGTTGTGAGTTAAGGAGCGATCGCAATGTCAAAAGAGTACAGATGTACGCGGAATGCATTGTATTTACATGATTGTGTTGGACGTGACGACATACGCGAACGCCAGGGTTATTATATTTGGGCAGTTAATGAAGAAGCTGCATGGGCTAAGATGGCGCGGCGCTACCCTGAAGAAACGGAAGCCGGGTTTACGGTACAGGAATGGGAAAGCTTTGATGTAGAAATAGTTGAAATAAAACGGGATGAGGATGGAAATATTATTGAGTAAAATTCTCTAACGAAACTATTAATAATTTTATCAAGCGTCAAGTACTAACACGTTTAATAGTTATTTATACGTTTAAATATCTTTAATTGCACGCTTATTTTTACTTTGCTTTTTGTAATTAAGAAAATTATGTTTAAGCAATATAGACGGATAAATATCTCCGACAAAATTAAAACTGATTGATTCAGTCGGATTTCTATAATTTATTGAAAATTGTTAGATGATTGACTTAGAATTATTTACTATAGGCTATACACTTATTGACAGCCAGCATCACATTTTTTGCTTTAGTTATTTATATTAAAACAAAAAATTATGATGTTTGTAATAGCTATAACCATGATTACTAATAGTTAAATATTTAATGTATAAAAAAGCGGTATCTGTAATTTGTGCTTTAATTGCTGCGTCTTTAGCAATTGAACTTAACAAATACTTTATCTTCTTAAAAATAAATAATGTTTTATCATTATTTATTAGTATTTCTATTTCAACAATATTGCAAATATTTTTAGATTATTTGCTATCAGAACTACCGTTTACATTTAGTTGGTTTAGACATTTTATAGACCCTAGTACAACAATTGAAGGTTATTGGTATGAAAAAATTACAGACTCCAGAAATCCTCATAGTTATGTTTGTATAGAATACGATTATCAAAAGCAAGAATATATTTTATATGGAATAAATTATGATAATTCATTTAAAACATATGCAACTTTTAGAAGCAATAATGTCCGAAAAAGTAAAAATGGAAATATAGTATATTATGATATTGATGCTCAAATATTCAACGAAGAAGCCAAAAAAGTTTTAGGCTATGGTAGACTAGTTTTCTACAAAGATGGTGCTAGAAGCTTTGTACGTGGTGAAGGACATTTTATTGATATTGGAAATAGAACAAAACTTCAAGAAAGATATTTTCTTCTTTATAAAATTGATAAATCATTAATAAAAGAAACTTTAGGTAAATCACATATACAAACCGATTATGATATTCAAAAACTTATCAAGAAAATTGTCAGCAATAATCTTAATTTAAATAAGTAAAAAGGACAAATTTTTTTAGATATTTTATATTACTATTCAATAGTAGTAACAATATACTACTAAATATAGATGTGAACCAAACCAGAAAAATCATCCACATCGATATGGATGCCTTCTACGCATCGGTAGAGCATCGCGATCGCCCCCAATATCGAGGTAAACCTTTGGTAGTAGGCGGTTCTGCAACTCAACGCGGTGTAGTAGCAGCTGCAAGTTATGAAGCAAGGAAATACGGTATTCACTCAGCCATGCCGTCAAAATTAGCAGTTGCAAGATGTCCGAATCTTATCTTTGCCAAACCCAGATTTGAAGTCTACCGAGAGATATCGGCACAAATTCATCATATTTTTAAACGCTACACCGATACATTTGAACCAGTAGCGCTTGATGAAGCTTATCTTGATGTGACGGAGAATAAGCAGGCATTACCCTACGCCTCAACTGTTGCCAGACATATCCGCGCCGAAATATTCCAAGAAACTCAACTTACCGCATCGGCTGGTGTTTCTATAAATAAATTCTTAGCGAAAATGGCATCAAGTAGAAATAAGCCCAATGGCATGACGGTTATATTACCAGAAGATGCCCAAACATTTGTAGAGCAGTTACCTATTGAAAAATTCCACGGCATTGGTAAAGTTACCGCTGCTAAAATGCACGATTTGAATATTCGGACTGGGGCTGATTTGAAAGCGCGATCGCATTCAGAATTAGTAAAGTATTTCGGGAAATCTGGTAATTATTATTACAACATTGCTAGGGGACAAGATGACCGAGCAGTGGAACCAAACCGGATTCGTAAATCGATTGGGGCTGAAAATTCATTTGCCCAAGACTTGAGCGATCGCGCAACCTGCATAAAAGAACTCGAACAAATTGCTCAGACGCTGCATAAAAGGATTGAGAAACATCAAGCTGCGGGTAGGACTTTAACGTTAAAGGTCAAATTTTCTGATTACCAGCAGATTACTCGTAGCAAAACTTTGTTGATGCCGATTAAGGATTTGGGTGTGATAGTTAGGGAGGCGATCGCGTTGTTTGAAGGAATTGAACTAGAAGGTAAAAATATTCGGTTGTTGGGGATTTCGCTATCTAATCTTGACAATAAAAAGGAACTGGAAGTAATTCAATTATTATTGTTTAATTAATGATGAAATTTCATACGATTAAATATGCTGTATCTTGAAGAGCGATCGCGCTGGTACGGTTGCAGAGTAAAGAAGCACGTTGGCGTACATCCACACGTAGGAGTATCGCTATAAAGTTTATTAGTTTCTTTTTTGGTAAATATACGGTAATGTAATTTCAGTTAAATTAAACACTACTGAGTAATTGGAGATCGCGTTTCGTTTATTAATTAAGCAATGCTAACGTTCTAAAACATAAAAAACAATGATACAAATAGTACCATTCTTTCGATGCATTTCAAGTATTCGTGCTGCTAGTTTCGTAGTATTTTTAACATTAAGTACAGCCAGCACAACTCCTGCGGTTGCAGCGAGTTTATTCGATTTCAACTTTGAAGGGACGTTGACTGGGTTAGACCCGTTAGGAACAGCGGCAACTGAAAGAAAACTCGAAGGTAGTTTCGTATTAGATGCAGATACTGTCAATAACTCGCCGACTCCAATTGCGGGAAGATACGACGGAGCGATTAAGGACTTAAATCTCACATTTGCAAGTACAGTTAATGATGATGCAGTAAAGTTTAACGCTTCTGATTTTGAAGGCACAACTAATCGGTTATTTGTAGGAGCAAGGGGAACGCAAGAAGAGTTTCAGTTTTTATTTGGTAACGTCGCTTCCAGATTTCCTTTTTTTCAACCCAAATCTGTAGGAATCATATTTACTGGCTTAAATCTGCCGCTAACAACTCAACTGAAGGAAGTCTTAATTCCAAGTAGCACTACATTTAACGGTGAATTTAAGTTAACTTTGTCCCCAGATCAAGTAAATACCCCAAATAATCTATTTTCTGGTTCGATTACTATTACTCCGTCTCGCATTCCAGAACCAGCAAATATTCTCGGTTTAACTTTGCTTCCTTTGGGACTACTGCACTTATCTTACCTCAATACAAAAAAAGCAACTTTAAAAAACGTGGGTAATTGAGCATTTTTTAGGTGATCGCGTAGCGGTTTTCTCTGGGAAAATCGCACGCTTTAGAGATGCGATCGCGCACAGTTCCACCACCAGCACAAACAACATTACTAGATTTACCAGCTAACCATTGTGACCCCGAACGTATTGACCCCCTCACCCTACAATTTGTTTACTATTTAATGAAATAATACAAATATGTTAGAGGAAATAAAGTGGTTATCGTGCATATTACAGTTTATATTCCCACAGAAAAACTAAATATAAATATTCAAGGAAAAGATTCTTTAGCTTTGCAAGAAGTTGAAATGTCAAGAGTTCCTTGTGTAGGAGAATTTGTTAAATATAAGGGGCATAGTTACAAAGTTAATTGTGTAACTCACAATCTCGATTTCGACCACCGCAGTTTAGCTGCAAACAACCCCGACGCATTTATTGATATATCGCTTGACGTATAATCAATACTTCTACACGAGTTTAATGTCCAATCATTTGATTGATTGTGAAAATAAGCAAGTTTTTAAAGAAATAGCGATACCTTAGCATCATTAATAAATCCAAGTTCTAGATATAGCGATCGCAAAAACATCTCCTCCCCACCAAGAGTAGTTTTTCTTCCCCAAAACATATATTATCGATTGGTGCGATATAAAGTTATCGATGGCGGAACCACACCAGTTAGATTTATTTCGAGATAATC
>JAYKJL010000278.1:0-3187 GCA_035285725.1 Nostocales cyanobacterium 94392
CCCGTGATTGTTGCTGGTTTAGTTTCCTTGTAGTTAGTGACTTGAAATTGCAAGCCGTATTGCGGATGTTCTCGCCAGAAGCCGTTAAGTTGAAGCGTTTGTCCTGGTTGAATGCCTGCAAAACTTCCCGTAATAGTAGTTAATTCCGATACCCTTGGACGTTGCAATCGCGCCACCGTGTAACCCGATTCTTCGGAGTGATAGGTCAAGCGTTCAACCACTCCCATGATTGATTCTTGCGATTGAGCGGTGTTTATTTGTTGTGGGTTAACTTGGTATGCGCTGGACATTGTTTTTTCGATTTAGGCGCAAATATTATACTAAATACTAGCTGTTATGTGAAAAAGTAAAATCACCAATCAATAGTATTTTTGTATTAACAAGTTAATTATAGATAATGCCGGAAATTATTGTTGGAAAAAAATATCCCTTTGTTAGGGATAAAGTATTCGCAGGAATTATTATTGCTACACTGTTATGGAACGTACCAATATACTCATGACTTCTCCAGGATTGGAAGTTGGTAGCAATGGAGTCCAATCCTGCATATTGGCATAACCGAGTTGATGTAAAATCTGGATTGTTCTAATTACCGCTTTACTCGAACCAGTTAAAGTATGTTTGATTTTCTCTCGTTCCGGAATTTGCGATATTATCGGTTGAGGATGAGGAATGGCTAAATCTTGATTGCTCGCATCAGCTAGAAAGTTGCGATATTTTAATTTCATAAGTTGTTCACCGCTACTACATCTCGTAAATTTCATTTTTTACTCCCCGTAAGGGGTTTTATTAGGAAAGGCAGTCGGCAGTCGGCAGTAGGCAGTGGATTAGAAAAGCAGACTTTCGAGCAGCCTAAAATGTTATTTATTACTATTGCCTACTGCCCACTTTCTACTGCCCTTCATTAACTGTAAATATTCAGTTTCGAGGCAATTATTTGTCTTGAAATACAGTCGAAACGAACCGTCCCCGTATTGCTTTAAACCCTGTTCACAGAAATGAATTTCTTGTCTTTGAAGCCATTGAACAATGCTTTCGTAATTATCAGCCAAGAAAAGTGCGGGGAAATAGATTCTTCCGGTTTTAACTCCTGTTTTTGGATGAGTGAATATTTGAAATTGAGGCTCACTTAAAACTTCAGCCATTGCTATTACCTTGCAAAAATATTTATGTGATTTTGAAAGTTTGTGATAGATAAATTGAGGTACCATTACACAAGCTTTCATTTAAATTAATTAGATAAAGACTCTGAGTATTTCACGAAATTTGATATTTTCCATTTCAAGCCATGAACTCTGTCAGCAATGTTGGGTTTGTTAGATTTACCATCACAAAGCATACAATTCTCACACCGAACTGTATCATCTTCGGTATGACGACAAAGGATTTCGTTTTCACTCAAAGGTGCGTCGGGGGTTATTATTCGGAAAGTTCTCCAGCCAAGATTTTGAGCGATACGAGCTTCCGACTCACTCTGTACAGAAGCCATTAAATATTTTTTCCAACGTTCGTCACATTCATTGCTACCCCATCTATGTGTGTAGCCAGTATGCCCACATGATGCTCTTATTATCGGCTCCCAGATATCAAACGGTACTGCTGTAGGGTCGCCATAGGAACCAATTCTGATAGGATATCGATATCGTTTGATAACTTCGATTTCGTTTGCGCTCAGTTTTTGGTAGTTACCTGCAAAGTATGTCCGATAAATGTTATTAACAGGGAGTAGATTGACGAAGCAGGCTCCTGTTTGACTTAATTTCAATGGGCAGTCTCCACAAATTCCTTTCTCCAATCCTTTCTTAGCAGCCTCTGTGGGAACAAAATTTTGCTGAATTATCCATGACTGTAGAATCCTTCCGGTTTTACGGTTTAATGTGTGATTGACGAATCCTGTTAAAATCAGGACTATAAGAGAACCGTCAATCAAAGATGCCCCTTCCCAAACGACGTAACTATTTTTCAACATATTAATAGCGGAAAATGATTTTGAATTTTATGAAGCGAAAAGTGTTTGAAGCGATAATGTATTTGAAATAATTTCTGACAGCAAAAAGGGGAATAAAATCTGCTTTATTCCTCTTTAATTCTGGTTTATAAATTCAGTATTAATTCTCGGCTTTCATTTGAGGATTAACACTCGCATTTACCCTCTGGGCATATTCTCGTCTCCGCTGCCAAGATAATTCGTTTAGTACTACTAAATCCTCTTTTGTTTTACCAAATTTACGAAAAGCAAATTCAAGTAGCTGTTCCAGAGAATAGCGTTTTTCTTCAACCTTTCCGAAATCACTTGCGAAGCGTTCTTTAAATACATCCCAGTTGAAATCTTGAAAGCTATTTTTAGCAAGAAGTCCACACAAAGAACGTATGGAATAGTAGACTTTTGAGTAGAGTCTTTCTGAGTAATCGCTAACTGAATATTCGCCAAGAATTCCATCATCAATTACTTGAAATTCAGGTGTTGAGGATTTACGTGAAGCCATGATACAAATATCTCCTAATTATTTCATTGTTCTTTGGGCGTAAGCCCTCTTGGTTTCGAGTGTTTTAGTACATTTCGGAAATCAGTACCAAGAGGAATCATGGTAATCTGCCATCAAATCTTTGATTTCGCAATTATGCTGATAATCGATTTCTAACTGTTGCAAGTCTGTATCTAAAACTAAGTTTTTAAGTTCTTGCACTATCTCTCGAAGATGATTTTCATCGCTGACACCTGAATAGTAGATTTTGATAAACTTGTCAGCTTTTGTCATGAATTGTTCGAGATTTGTAACGAAACCTTGTTCTGTATCAATTGCTTGAATCATGATTTTTTCCTATGAACTATTTGAAGCGATTTAGTATTCGTTTGGGAGCATGAGAACTTTTCCAACCAAGTAAAGTTTGATATGGCTCAATGGAAAATCTGTATATTCAATTTCTTGGCGTAATACTTCTTGATTCGTATCCCATTCGCATATCAAAATGCCGGAATTATCTTGAACTTGTAAACGCCAAATCTGTAATTCTCGGAGTTTTGGATTTAATAGGAATTGCTTGGTTTGATGTGAAGCAATTGCATCTAACAACCAATAGCAATTAGCTTCTTGCGCTAGATATTGAACACCTTCGGTATATTCCAAGCCGAGCCAGTGTTTGTAGAGTGTCGCTGAACCATAAAATTGTTTTAGCTCGCTGGCTA
>JAYKJL010000279.1:0-8217 GCA_035285725.1 Nostocales cyanobacterium 94392
GTTAATGGTGAAAAAATTGGTGTAGTCGGTGCCACAACTCCTACATTGCCAAGGATTTCTTCTCCTGGAACCGTTGGTGTTCTCCCCGCAGACTCTACCGATATCAATGCTTTAGCTGCGGAAATTCAAAAATCAGTAGATGCACTACTTGCAGCGAACCCCGACATCAATAAAGTCATCTTGCTTGCTCATATGCAGCAAATTGCGATCGAGCAAGAATTGGCTGGTTTGCTCAAAAACGTAGACATCATCATGGCTGGTGGTTCTAATACCCGCTTATTAGACGACACTGACCGTTTACGTGCGGGTGATACCAAGCAAGGGGAATACCCAATCCTCAAAAAGTCAGCCAGCGGTGAAGATGTAGCGATAATTAACACCGACGGTAACTATAAATATGTCGGTCGTTTGGTAGTGGATTTTGATGCTCAAGGAAGAATTATTCCTGAAAGTATTAATCCAGAGGTGAGTGGTGCTTATGCCACAGATGACCAAGGTGTAGCCGATTTAAACGCCCAAGATTTGGTAGATCCCGAAATTAAAGCAATTACCGATGCACTTAGAACAGTAATCCAAGAACAAGATGGTAATGTCTTGGGTATTACCGATGTCTTCCTCAACGGAGCTAGACAAGATGTGCGGACTCAAGAAACCAACTTGGGTAACTTAACAGCCGATGCGAACCTCGATTATGTCAAAGGTTTAGATTCTACTGTTGCTGTTTCCATTAAAAATGGTGGTGGTATCCGCAATAGTATTGGTCGCATTGTTACACCTCCTGGTGCTACCGAATCGCAAAAACTTCCCCCTGAAGGAAACGATTTATCTGGTAAACCCGACGGTGGTATTTCTCAACCAGATGCTCAAAATGCGCTGTCATTTAACAACGCTTTATCTCTTGTAACTCTCACCGCAGAGCAATTAAAGCAAGTTCTCGAACATGGTGTTTCAGCAACAGCAGCTGGTGCAACTCCCGGTCGATTCCCGCAAATTGGTGGTGTTTCCTTCAGCTTTGATGCTACTAAACCCGCAGGAGAACGTATTCAAAGTGCTGCCATTCTTAATGATGATGGTAGTGTGAAAGAAGCGTTGGTTAGAAATGGTCAAGTCGTAGGAGATGCAAACCGAGGAATTCGGATTACCACTCTGAGTTTCTTAGCCGATGGTGGTGATGATTATCCCTTTAAGGAGTTCATTACAGCCAATCCTACTTTTGCCAATCGAGTTGATTTACTTGGTGAAACTGATACAGACCTCAACCTCAATGGTGTAATTGACGCAGCAGTTGACCCCACCTTATTCGACCCCGGTAACGCTAGTTTTGCTAACTCCGGTACCGAACAAGATGCATTTGCTGAGTATCTCTTAGCTAACTTTAATACACCGGAAACTGCGTTTAAAGTTGCTGACGCTCCAGCATCTGAAGATTTGCGGATTCAGAACTTGGCTTTCCGTGAAGATACAGTATTAGAAGGTTTTGTAGATGTTATAGAAAATACCTCTAGTACAATTCTTGAGGATGGAACTGAAGTTGAATTCATTGACTTAAGACGTTTAACTGGTCAAGTAACAGTTGAATATACCATTAGTAGAGAAGCTGACTTCGACAATCAAGTTTACTTCTACGCAGTTGACGATATCAATGGTACGGTTGACGGTGTATCAGTTCGTGAAAGTGGTTATCTCCAAGCTGCTTTGAACAACCGGATTTCTCCTGTATTCGCTACTAGCGATGACAATACAGAAGCAGGAAGTTTGCAGTTTAATGCAGGTTCGATAGTAGTTCCCCTAATTATCGCTGATGGTAACGTAAATGATGCACTCAGGGGTGCAGCAGAAGTTTACTTCCCATATTTAGGTGCTAACACTGACGACGGCAACTTTGATCATATTAAATTCGTTGGTGATAACACCTTCGGTTTTGAAGACTTACCCAACGGTGGTGATAGAGACTTCAACGATATCGTGATCGAAATTAAAAGCATTGCTTAAATCGATTAACAGTTACGAGTTAACTGTTAGATACTGATAATTATTAAATATTTACACCTGGAAAGCAGTTAGCCAGGTGTTTTTTTATGAGTTGATATGGGACAAAGCAGTAGTTAAATAGTGAACAAATCCTATGACTCAAACAACCGGATTAATTCGTGGCACATTTGTCAACAACAAAATTTTTATTAATTCTACTAATCGCTATGAAAATGCCAAATAAAACACTAGCTATATGGAACTTTCTATGTAAAACTACTTAAATAAATTGTATTTTTGGATCGAAAGTTAGCTGTTAGCTTATATTGAATCTGAAATGTTAGTAGCGAGTTGAATTTTCTTTGAGCAATTTTTTGATTGCGAGATTTTCTTACAAGTCAGGAAATTACTCCTGAGATAGTTTGATTTCTATCTATTAACTGAGTCAACGGAGTAGGGTGACTCAGAAATTTTTTGTTGGCAATACTCATCTAATAATTCTGCGATTTTTTACATTACTTATGGCTACAACACTATTGGCGGGCGATATTGAATTTGTTGGTTTTAGTGCAGATGGATTTACGGTTGCTACTACCCCCAACGTTCAAATCACTGAGTATATGTACGACGGTGCGAACAGGGAAATAATCGAGTTTACAAACCTTGGTAGCACTCCGGTAGACATGACTGGTTGGAGTTATGATGATGATTCTCGTGTAGCGGGTACGGTTTCTTTGAGTGCTTTTGGTATTGTCCAACCTGGAGAATCGGTTATTCTCGCAGAAGCTACAGAAGCAGATTTTCGGACAGCATGGGGACTACCTGCCACAGTCAAAGTGATCGGTGGATTGACCGCAAATTTAGGACGTGCTGACGAGATTAATCTGTTCGACAACAACAACCAACTTGTCGATCGCCTCACTTACGGAGATGCAGTATTTCCTAGCACTATTCGCACCCAAAATGCCAGTGGTTGGACTGAAGCCGGGAATCTTGCCGCAACTGAAATTAATAACCAATGGGTACTTTCCACTGTTGGTGATGCTCAAAATTCTCGAAGTTCCACTGGTGGTGATATTGGCAACCCAGGTAGTTACCTTAGCAGTTCCATCCCAACTGCTGGTGTTACTATTACTCAATCAGACGGTAGTACCAATGTCGTTGAAGGCGGCGCGACTGATACATATACCATAGTATTACGCAAACAGCCGACAGCAGATGTCACCATTAATATTAATCCCGATGCTCAAACTACCACAACTCCTACCACGCTAACTTTTACCTCCAGTAACTGGAATGTCGCTCAAACCGTAACAGTGACAGCAGTCGATGATACTGCATTTGAGGGTTCCCATACAGGCGCGATCGCCCATACTGCCACTAGTACTGATGCTAGCTATAACGGCATTAGTATTCCCAACGTCACCGCAAATATTACTGATAACGATACTATTAGCAATACTGCTAATATTCAAATTACTGAGTATATGTACAGTGGTGACAACGGCGAATTCGTCGAGTTTACCAACCTCGATACTACTCCGATAGATATGACGGGTTGGAGTTTCGCCGATTCAAACCGCACAGCTGGGACTTTTTCTCTGAGTGCTTTTGGCATTGTCCAGCCTGGAGAATCGGTGATTTTGACAGAAACTGCGGAAGCAACTTTCCGCACCGCATGGGGACTACCTGCCTCTGTTAAAGTGATCGGTGGACAAACCTTCGCAGGCTTAGGACGCTCTGATGAAATTAACCTATTTGATAATAATAACCAGCTTGTAGATCGCCTCACCTACGGAGATGAAAGGTTTGCTGGTACGATTCGTACCCAAAACGTTAGCGGTTGGACGGAAGTAGAAAATCTTGCCGCGACTGATATTAATGCTCAATGGGTACTTTCTGCTGCTGGTGATGCTCAAAATTCCTACGCTTCTGCTGCTGGTGATATCGGCAATCCAGGCATTTACAATACCACCTCAACACCAACTGCTGGTGTCACAATTACTCAATCTGAAGGTAGCACCAATGTCACCGAAGGTGATGCAACTGATACATACACAGTTGTGCTGAAAAGTCAACCTTCAGCAAATGTGACAGTTAATATTAGTCCTGACTCCCAAACTACAACGAATGTTACAGCCTTGACATTCACTACAGATAATTGGAATGTTGCTCAAACTGTAACGGTGACAGCAGTCGATGACCCAAAAGTGGAAAGTAACCCTCACAGCAGTAGTATTACCCACACAGTTACCAGTAGCGATACTAACTATAACGGGATTGCTGTTGCCACGGTTAACGCCAATGTTACCGATAATGATTTCGGCTCCTTGAAAAAAATTAGTAGTTTCGCTGGCGCAGGAGCAGAAATTACTGCTTTCGACCCGGTTTCCCAACGACTTTTTGTCGTGGACGGTACAGCAAACGTACAAATTATCAATTTTAGCGACCCTACCAACCCCACAACAATTTCAGCGATTGATTTAACTCAATACGGTATCAGCGCCAATAGTGTTGCGGTCAAAAACGGTGTAGTGGCGATCGCCATTGAAGCGACAAACCCCAATGACCCCGGCAAAGTTGGTTTTTACGATACTGCGGGTACTTTTATTAAAGATGTCGCTGTCGGTGTATTACCTGATATGGTGACTTTCAGCCCCGATGGCAAGAAAGTTCTAACCGCAAATGAAGGACAGCCTACTAATAGCAGCGACCCAGTTGGTTCTGTCAGCATTATTGACATTTCCCAAGGGGTTGAGAATGCAACTGTGGCTACAGCTAGTTTTTCTAGCTTTGATGGTCAAGAAACCACTTTAAGAAATCAAGGTGTGCGGATCTTCCCCAATAAGACAATTTCTGAAGATGCAGAGCCAGAATACCTGACCTTTTCTCAAGATGGTACACAAGCTTGGGTAACACTACAGGAAAACAATGCAGTTGCAGTTATAGATATTGCCACTGCTACCGTTACCAAAATAGTACCCTTGGGTTTCGTTGACCATAGTTTGGCAGGAAATGAATTAGATGCAAGCGATCGCGATGGTGGTATCAACATCAAGAATTATCCAGTTTTTGGGATGTTTATGCCCGATGCGATCGCGTCTTTTGCTGCAAATAATCGCACCTACTATGTGACTGGGAACGAAGGAGATACCCGTACTGAAGATGCGCGGGTAAGAGAATTAACTCTCGACCCAAGTGTGTTTCCGGATGCAGAGACACTCAAGCAGGATGATAACCTAGGTCGGCTAACGGTTTCGAGAATTGATGGTGATACCGATAACGATAGCGATTACGACAAATTATTTGTTTACGGTACTCGTTCCTTTTCAATTTGGGACGACCAAGGAGAATTAGTTTACAACAGTGGCGCAGATTTTGAGAAAATTATTGCCCAACAAGTTCCCAGTATTTTCAACTCCGATGGTACTGCTGCAAGCTTTGATAGTCGTAGTGATAATAAAGGACCCGAACCCGAAGGAGTTGCCATCGGTGTAATTAATAACCGTACCTATGCCTTCATTGGTTTAGAAAGGGTTGGTGGGGTGATGATTTATGAAGTTACTGACCCACAAAAACCTCAATTCGTTGAGTATGCCCCTCCTCAAGCTAGCGACCAAGCCCCTGAAGGAATAGTTTTTATTCCTGCTAGTGATAGTCCCAATGGTAAAAATTTGCTAGTTTTATCCAATGAGGTTAGTAGAACCGTCACTACCTATGAGGTCAATCTACCAACACGAATTGTGGAAGACACAGAATTTTCCTTAATATCGGGAACTAATGAACCTGACACGTTAATTGCTGGCTTGAATGGATTTGATGGTGTTCGTGACACTGTATTTACTGGTGCTGGTGCAGACGAAATTGATTTATTTGGTGGAAGCAACAACCGTGTAAATAGTGGTAGCGATGATGACCTCATCTATGTAAGTAGTCAAGATCGAGTTTTCGGTACTGCTGGAAATGACGAATTTGATGCTAGTGACAGCATGGGTGGAAACCGGATGTCCGGTGGTGAAGGTGATGATACCTTCTTCCTCGGTAAAGATGACCGCGCATTGGGTGGTAACGGCGATGATAAATTCTTCGTACAATCCGGTGGCGATAATATTTTAGCTGGCGGTCAAGGTGCAGACCAATTCTGGATTGTGAACACCGAAATTGCCGAATCTGCCAATATGATCATTGATTTCGAGATTGGTACTGATGTAATTGGTATTTTGGGTGCTGCAAGCTTGGGTATTGATGCTAATAGTTTAGTACTCGACGAAATCGATGGTAATACCGAAGTTGGTTTTGACGGTCAAGTATTGGCTATTGTTAATGGTGTTACTGGCTTGGATGCAAGTAACGCTAGCCAGTTTGTTTTTGCATAATTAAAAGTGTGACAGGTAATTTAAGGCTCGTAGTTGCGATTTATCGCTCAAATTAAGGGCGTAATATTGTAGGTTGGGCTGAACGGAGTGGAGCAGCGACGCTGATGTTGGGTTGCGCTCCGCTTAACCCAACCTACCAAGAGGTATCTTAACCCCTCATAACTTATGTGGTGAAGTAGTAGTAGTCTGTCCCATTAATTTTGAGGGGTATTACTTCAGTCCTATTTATAGGACTTTCGCTATTAGACAGGGACTTACAGTCCCTGGCGAGTTGGATACCCACCCGTCAAAACTAATGAAAAGGAGTAGTAGTATTGCGTTTCATTAGTTTTGATTGATTGAATTTGAGTCCGGTTTATCGCGGATTTCCCTGTAACTACTCCCTTCTCGCTAGAAGATTACCGAAACAAAAACCGCAGAGACGCAGAGAACACAGAGGAAAGAGGTAAAGAGAGATTAGTAATTTTAGACCGGGATAGGAGTAGTTATCCACAAATTGAAAGATGGTGGGAGATTGTTTGTATCGCTTATCTGTATAATTCATGGTGAACAATTACTAAAACTACCACCACAATCTGAATCTAAATTTTCTTCACATCCTTAGTGGAATGATAAAAGTGGTTGGAATAAAATTCTCAACAATATAAAGTTTAATTATTCAATCTTTTGTATTTTTTCATTAAATAAAGCTTTGGCTGAAAGTTTTTAAAATACCTTAACTCTATCAAGCTTTATGAAAAGTTAAAAGTTCAATTAGATACAAAAACCAAGAACATATAGAGTTATTTTTCCTCCGATTTGTGTCATTGTTCACTGCGTGAATGCTATCTCCCGGAGGGAAACGCTCGAAGGACGTTTCGCGATGCCTTGACTAACGCCACTCCTGACGGTGAACGGCGCAGTACGTGAATGCTGCACTAGCTTCGGACAATATGCAATTTACTTTGCGTTGCTCCCTATTACGTTTTTAGAACCGCATAGATAAGTAAGCGACGTTCTTATACTGATATTTATACTTATACATAGGCACGAAATTCACTAGCTTGAAGTTTATTATATCTACCTTTGTGTAGCTTTAATTTTCCCCCATCAGGGTTTATGGTCTTTTTGAATATCTGGTAAAGACAACATCAATTTTGTGTAAAGCTAAAATTTTGGAGTTAAAAAGAATGCTACTCTACATACGTTAAATACTTAAAATCATTTGAGGAAAGAAAGAACATATGTCAAACGACAACAATAACCTTCCTAATAACATTGGTCACAGCTTCGTTGTTGATAGTTTTGAAGACATTATAGATCCTAATGATGGTGTCACTACTTTACGTGAAGCGATTAACGCTAGCAATTCTCTAAGTGGACAAAACACGATTTCATTTAATCTTGCACCAGGTTCAGTGATTAACCTTGCTGAGAAACTTGAGATCACGAACGACCTAAATATTTTGGGACTTGGCGCTGAGAGCCTTACTATTAGTGGTAACAACACCTTTGACAACTTCTTCATAGACAACACTAATGTTGTATTCAATGGATTGACTATTGCTAATGGTCTGGAGGGCATTGACGTTGGTAGTAACAGCACTGTTACGGTGATGAACAGTGCCTTCGTTAACAATGCAGACGATGGTGTTCAGGTAAGCGGAAACAACAACACTTTAAACGTATCTGCAACAACTTTTAAGACTAACGGCGGTGATGGTTTAGATATCAACAGCAATGGCAACAGCATTAGCCTCACAGATATTTCTGCCACTGGTAACACCGAAACCGGACTAGAAATTGATGGCACTGACAACCTGTTGAATGTCAGCAACAGTTCAGTCACAGCTAATGGTGATGATGGTATCAAAATCGATGAAGGTGGTAA
>JAYKJL010000280.1:0-5724 GCA_035285725.1 Nostocales cyanobacterium 94392
GGTTTAAAATATCTCAAAAAATAAACGACCGTCGAGGGGAGATGGCTGGACTCAACAATCTTGGTATTGCCTACCGTAATTTGGAAGACTACCCCAAAGCTATTGAGTACCAACAACAAAGTCTGAAAATTGCCCAAGAAATACAAGATCGTAAAGTTCAGGGTAATGCACTGGGTGGTCTCGGTAATATCTACTATAGTCTGGGAGAATACCCCAAAGCCATCGAGTATCAACAACAAAGGTTGAAAATATCTCAAAAAATAAACGACCGTATAGGAGAGGGCGCTGCACTTAACAATTTAGGACTTACTTACTACAAACAAGGAAATTTCAAGTTAGCAGAAAGTATCCTATTTGAGGGAATAAACGTTTTAGAATCTCTGCGAGGTCGAGAATTAAAAGATAATGATAAAGTTTCTTTTTTTGATACGCAAAGTAGTATCTATCGCATTTTACAATCCGTCCTCATTGCTCAAAATAAGACTGATAGAGCGCTAGAAATAGCCGAGCGAGGAAGAGGACGTGCCTTTGTAGAGTTACTCGCTTCTCAAATATCTTCTAACCCTAGAGAACAATTATCGAACCCACCAAATATTGACCAAATTAAACAAACTGCTAAAGCACAAAACGCCACCTTGGTACAATATTCAATTATTACTGATGACTTCAAAATCAATGGAAAACAAGAATGGAAAGAATCAGAACTATATATCTGGGTAATTAAACCCACTGGAGAAGTTACTTTCCGCAGGGCTGATTTAAAACCATTATGGCAAAAAGAAAACACGACTTTAGATGAACTTGTCACCACCAGTCGTAACTCCATCGGTGCAAGGGGTACAAATTTTCGTGGTATTGATGTATCCTACAACCCCGATGCACCCAAAGCAACAAACAAACTCAAACGTCTCCACGAATTATTAATCAACCCCATCGCCGATTTATTACCCAAAAACCCCAACGACAGAGTTACATTTATTCCTCAAAGTAGCTTATTCCTGGTTCCCTTCCCCGCACTCCAAGACAAAGATGGTAAATACCTAATTGAAAAACACACCATCCTCACCTCCCCATCGATTCAAGTTCTAGATTTAACCCGCAAACAAAGACAACGCATCGGCAGCAAACCCATCGAGGGAAAAAATACACTAATTGTCGGTAATCCCACCATGCCGAAAGTACCACCAAAAATCGGTGATCCACCGGAACAATTATCACCCCTACCAGGTACAGAACAGGAAGCCAAAGCTATTGCTAAATTATTCAAAACCCAATCTCTGACAGGTAATCAAGCCACGGAAACCGAAGTAACACAACGCTTACCCCAAGCACGATTGATTCACCTAGCAACGCACGGTTTATTTGATGACGTTCAAGGATTAAATAGTAGTATTGCCCTAGCACCATCACCAGGTAACAAAGGAAATGAAAAAGGTGACGGTTTGTTAACAGCAGGGGAAATCCTGGATTTAAAACTGAATGCCGAATTAGTTGTACTCAGCGCTTGCGATACAGGAAGAGGAAAAATCTCTGGGGATGGGGTAATTGGTTTATCCCGCTCCCTAATTACTGCGGGTGTACCCAGTGTCTTAGTATCGTTGTGGTCGGTTCCAGATGCCCCAACAGCCGAGTTGATGACGGAATTTTATCAAAATCTGCAAAAAAGCCCCGATAAGGCGCAGGCGTTGCGACAGGCGATGTTGACGACGATGAAGCAGCATCCAAATCCTGTTGATTGGGCTGCTTTTACCTTGATTGGGGAAGCGGAGTGATATTGTTGTTTAGGTGTTTGTGTAAAAGGACGGGCTATCGCAAATTTGTCGATTTAGATTATGATTAATTTCATATCACCCATCCGACGGGGATTGGTTTGAATTTAATGGCTCAATACAAACACGACCGTAACTTCTACGTTTTATATTCAATCTTTGTATAAAACCAAAGGGAATACTCTACAAAATATCCAAGTCCGCAATGATGAAGATTTGGAAATTGATTTGCTGTTTATGGTAGAACAAGAAAAAGTCGGGTGGGAACAAGAGAATTTAGGTTTATTCGACTTATTAATGCAAGAACACCCCACCCTGATTATCGAACATTACAGTTCTTATTTAGAAGAAACAGACATTAATAAATCAATTACCCGTAAGAATCTTTACTGGGATAGAAAACAAAAAGAATTAAAAGAATTGGTTGAAAACGCCAAAAATAAACCGGAATCAACAAATTATCAACTAAGTAAAAAAGAAGCCAAAAAACAAATTGACAATCAAAATCCATTTACCTGGATTCTCACAGTTAATTGCAGTGAAAAACTCTTGACATTATGTAACGCTCAAGCAGCAGCAGAACTGGGTGTAGGTGTATACCGACTTCCAGCAATTTTACGGTTGGGAATTGTGATTATCGAACAATTAGTAGATAGTCCAGAAACAATGTGGTTGAAAATGTTAGGAAATAAGGAAACAGCCAAAATTGCTTTTAATTCTATCAAACAATTATCCCCAGAGCGGAGAGAGAAAAATGATATAATCAGTGCATGTATAAAATACTGTGTTTACCTAAAAGACATACCTGCTGATAGCTTAACTCCAGAGGATAGAGATTTTATGAAAACAATGGCACAAATCGATGCTTGGTATGAAGCCGAAATGAGCAAGGCTAGGCTAGAAGGCGAAATAAAGGGCAAAATTGAATCGGTCAATACCATAATTAAAGCTAAATTTGGCGCTTCTGCTCTCACACCACAGCTAGCTACTCAACTCGCAGAGCTAAACAGTCAACAGTTTGATGATTTTATACTAGGAATATTTAATTGGCAACAACCAGAAGAGATGGAGAGATGGCTCTGCGAGATTCTAGGTAGGAAAAATGAATTTGATTAGTGTTTGGTGCATACAGGCTAGAAGCTTGAGCTTTTAGAAATTCCCCAACCAGAAGTATCTCATTTATTGGTAAGCTGTTACGCACTTAATTTGTATGGGACTAGCGAGCAAGATGCTCGCACTACAATATTTTGCTATATACAATTTAGCTGCACATCAGCTTATGACACAACAAAGTATATTTGAAGAAAGCAGTGGTAATGTATTCACCGACCTCGGTTTGGAGAATGCAGAGGAACTGTATACCCGTGGTAAAATCGGAATTCACGTACTCCGTCTGTTGAAACAACGCAATTTAAAACAGCGGGAGATTAGCGAGCTTTTAGAAATTCCCCAACCAGAAGTATCTCATCTGATGAAAGGAGAATTTCAACGTTTTAGTGAAGGTAAGTTGTTGATTTTTCTTAAGCAACTTGATACGGAAATTACTTTACATATTCGTTCTCGTAATGGCGCTGAGGAAGTTGCGGAGACTGTTATATCGCTGTAGCAGAATCTAGATATAAAATCGATATGTAGCAATTCTCCATAACCTAAAACTTATAAACCACCATGACTCAAAAAATCTATCAACTCCCCCTAACGTTCGAGCAAATTCTTAATCTTGTTCTACAACTTCCAGCACAGGAACAAGAAAAACTCATTCAAGAAATCAAGAAAACTTCTTCAACAAATCAAGATGAAGATTTACTTAGTGTTTTTGACAGAATCGGTAGAAATGCTCAAATCAAAGGACTAACTGAAGAAACTCTAGAAGAATTACTCGCCGATGAATCATAAACTAATTGTCATTGACACAAATGTTTTACTTAGTGCTGTCCTCAGTCCTAACGGAACAGCGCGTCAAGCTTTAGATAAAGCCTATAAAGTATTCAAAATCGCTCAAAGCGAGGAGACTTACCAAGAATTAAACATACGAATCTATAAACCTAAATTTGATAAATATATCTCAGATACAGACCGACAAGATTTTTTGAATGTAGTCAAAAAATACAGTAAATTTATAGAAATAAAATCCCAAGTAAACATCTGTAGAGACCCAGATGACAACAAATTTTTAGAACTTATTAAAGATGCCAATGCTGAGTTTTTAATCACAGGGGATCGAGACCTTTTATCACTCAAGACTTTAGCCGAATATCAAAACCAGATTATTACTCCCAGAGACTTTCTTAACCTTGATTGATTCAAATATAGCGTTTTCTAATCACGTAAAAAGACGGCGCTTCTAATCTCTCAGTCTTTTTAGGTAATTTAAGAATTAATTAATTATTTTTTTCTGAGTAAGGCTAGCTTGTCTCAACTGCTGTCGAGTAATTTCTTCTACAATCAGCCTTTGTGATTCTACTTCAATTTTTTTTCGTCGTTCTGGTGATAACTCTTCTAATTTTTCTTTTAAAGTTTTACCCATAGGTGAATTTTTATCTAATAAGACTTACTATTTTGTTATAACTCGCGGTTGCTGCGTGACGTTACTCCCTTCCCGGCAGAAGATTACCGATAAAAAAAACCGCAGAGACGCAGAGTACACAGAGGAAAGAGGTAAAGAGAAATAGGTAATTTTCCAGGGGGATAGGAGTATAAATATTGTAACTACGCACAGTAAAGATCGAAACGTCACACACCCGTTGCAAGATGATTATTTTAGTTTTTGCATAACCCCTACAACACCCAGAGATATATACATATATAGTTCATCAATTGATGAGCATAAATAACCGAATCGTCATCAAGGTGCATCAATTGGCAGAATGCAGCTATATTCTGCCTTTCTTAACCATCCAAATATTGTAGAGGAAAGAAATTATGAATCAATTACTAAATAAACCATCACTTCAATTCTTTGTAGTTGATAGTCAAGAATTATATGTAGATGGAACAATTAAGGTATTGCGATCGCAATATCCCCAGGCTGAAATAATTACAGCTACAAATGCAATAGATTTCCTCAATCAACTTTCAATATATAAACCCGATTTGGTTGTCATGGATATTTGTATTGCAGAAAAACCTGGAGAAATACCATTAATTAATACGGGAATACAGCTTTTAAAAACAATTATGGAGAATTATCCACAGTTAAATATTGTTGTTCAAAGTGGGTATATTAAAACATTAATCCGAATCAAATCTGAAATCGATGTTCATTGTGGAGGCTTTACCGTCGTTGATAAAAGTATTCCCACTGTTGAATTATCCCATAGAATCGAATGGTCATTACAGGGATTAACTCATACAAAAGATATCACACATATGAATGGAGCCTCACAAGTTAAACCAGAGTGGTTGAGGTTGTTAGATTTAGCTTTTAAACAAGGATTTCAAGATAAGGCGATCGCGCAACATATTTGTGTATCGGAACGTATGGTAAGGCATTACTGGGATGGACTGCAAGATGCTTTAAGTATTGATTGCGAACAGTTGAAAAATCAAGGTAAAAATTTACGAATTGTTACTCAAATCCGCGCTAGGGAAGTGGGGTTAATTGATTGATTTCGTAAAAACTGCATACCCCGTACAACACCCAGATATATACATACTTGAAGCGGGTAAAGAAGCATATTCGTACTACAGAAGTCGGGTTTTTATCAGATTTGTCAATGTTTTACAGATATTTATCCTAAAAACTCGACTTCTAGATTCGCTACCAATATCCTATAATTCAACTGCAAACCTAAATTATGAATCACAAACGCACTGTATCAGGTATTCTGCTCGCTAGTAGTATTTTGGCTTTCACAAATATCTTGCCATTTACAGCAAATATTAAATTTAATTCAACTGCTTCGGCTCAAACGAAAGAATCAAACAATAATCAATTATTCTACATTTATAAAGG
>JAYKJL010000281.1:0-12444 GCA_035285725.1 Nostocales cyanobacterium 94392
GGTGGGCATAAATATTTATCGTTGAGACAAGGCAGAAGGCAGAGGGCAGGAGGCAGAAGGGAAGAGGTTTTTGGGCAACTTTACGTTTCGTTACATAATGAAGGTTTTTTAGTGCCTACCTACTTAGTTGATGGTTGATGGTTGATGGTTGATTTCTCCCCATCTCCCTATCTCCCCATCCCCCCATCCCCTTGTCCCCCCATCAAGACGGTAAACGAGTACCGAGTACGCTGAGATTGAGAACGTGTCCTCCGGTAACTAAATATGTTGTTTGACTGATAACTCCTAGTTTACGAGTTAATGAACCGAGTCGATCGCGAAAAGTTTGACCGAGGGGATAAGCTGGTACTACTCCCCATCCGGTTTCTTCAGCGACGAAAATCATCGGTGCTGCTACAAGTTGTACGGTTTGTAAAAATTCTTCAGCAATATTAAGCCAAGAAATATCGTCTTGTTCTATGAAATTTGCTACCCAAGTACCTAGTGAATCTACTAAAACAATATCGTTGGGTTTTGCGTCTGCTAGAGTAGCGGATAATGTAAAAGGTACTTCTAATGTTATCCAACTTTGGGGACGGCGATTTCGATGTTGAATAATTCTTTGCTGCCATTGTTTATCATCGGGTGATAAAAGTGCTGTGGCTATATACACTACTTTTTTACCTGACTGGTTTGCTAGAGTTTCTGCCCACTCACTTTTTCCGGAACGAGCAGGGCCAGTGACAAGGATAACTTTACTCAAAGCCGTTTCCTCAGTATCTTTAATAAGTAGGGTGGCAATTTTTTCCAGCTTTTTCTATTCAAGGGTGCAATTTTTGGTAACAAATAACTTTTAATAGATAAAAATACAGCATTTTTTGGTTAGCGCAATCAATCGCTGGCAAGACAATAATAAATTGAACCTTAGCCAAAAAAGCGTCGTACAACTGCACAAAGACACGAACCCCCGAATATTTCTATGAAAGCAGGCTTAAAGCGTATTGAGGCAACTTTGCAGGATTTAGACTTTCGCGTTGCCAACCCTATCGACGAACAGAACGATAGCAGTGGTTCTCCTCAAGAGTCTTTATCATTTCGTATAACTGCCTCAGAATCTACTGACGAAGCAACGGAATCCCACGAACAGGTTAAATCCCAAACTCCCCCACCGTCCGTTGCTCCAGATTCTTGCCAACAAGATAACTCAGTTCAGACCTTTTCGGCACAAGATGAGGAAATTAAACCACCAAGTCTTCCGAAATTTAAATCCCCAAGCTTTAGCAGTCATCGTAACGCTCCCAATCCCGCTTTAGCATCTAATGTCTTGCGAGAAATTCAAGAAATTGTTGCTGCTTGGCAAACTGAATTACACAAAATCATCCGACAAATTCAGGATTTATACTTACAAGGACCGATTGTTAATGGTTGGCTCGAATCTCATGAAAAAGAACCACAACCCCAAGCTACTGCAACTTTACGTCATGCAGAAGTTGACCACTTGATGAACTATGTAGAAGAAATTTGCGCCGCACAAACACAACCCCAATCTGAATCAAAACGTACTGGCTACCGTTTATGTGGTTTAGATGCTAATGGTGAAGTTTGGTGTCGTCCCTGTCCACCCGAACAAGTCCCTAGCGTTAGTATGGCGATCGCCCGTTATCAACAATTACGTCAACTCCTTGCACGCAAACAGAAACTCGAAACCCACTTAAATCAGCTTGCTGAAACTCTAGTAGTTCTACACGGTCATATTAAACAGCAAAAATAAAGTTTTAACTAGTTTTAAAACTTATATCCGAAAAAACTCGGTTGGTAGGTATAAAATTTTTGGCTAAGATTCTTTGTAGGCAGTTGTTAAATTTTAGTCATAACACTTAACAATCTAAAATCCAAATAAAGGCAAATCTTAAATTGCAATAAAAATGCCAGACACGCAAATTTCTGCCATTATCTGTACTCACAATCGAGATCATTATTTAGGTGCTGCCATCGATAGTCTTTTGTCGCAGAATTTCGTCAATGACTTTGAAGTGGTAGTGGTAGATAATGGGTCAAAAGATAATACCAAACAGGTCGTAGAACAAAGGCTTGAGAATCATCTTCTTAAGTATATTTACGAGCCTGTACTTGGTCTTTCTGTAGCTCGTAACACTGGTGCTAAAGCTGCTAGGGGTGAAATCTTAGCATATCTTGATGACGATGCTGTAGCAAGCAAAAGCTGGCTGCAAATTCTTTATGATGCCTATCAAAATAATCCGAAGTTGGCGATCGCCGGTGGTAAAGTCACATTATTATGGCCAGAACAAACCCTACCACCACGTTGGCTATCACCAGGATTAGCCGGTAATTTGGGAGCATATGATTTAGGCGATCGCGTTGTCTCGATTGAAAATCCAGGTTTAACTCCTAGAGGCTTGAATTATTCAATACGTCGCAGTTTTTTAGATGAAATTGGAGGTTTCGACATCAATCTCGGAAGAGTAGGGAAAAACTTACTTTCCAATGAAGAACTGCAAATGACCGAATTAGCCCTGGAGAAAGGTTGGCAAGTAGCTTATCTTCCCGATGCTTTAGTCGCTCATAATGTCTCTCCAGAGCGTCTCAAACGTTCCTGGTTTTTCAGTCGAGGTTGGTGGCAAGGCATCAGTGAATGTTACCGAGAACAATTAGCCGGAAAAGCCGGTACAAGACAATTACAGCGCGGTAGCGAACGGTTTATTCGTGGTTTATATAAAGCAGTAAAACATTATTCCGACCCAGCAGAACGTTTTGATAAACTTGTATATGCTTACGGTCAAATAGGTTATTTAAACGCAGCTATTCAGGGACTTTTATCTAAAAAAAATAGTTAGTGGATAGTGGATAGTAGATGGTGGATAGTGGTTAGTGGATGGTGGTTAGTGGATGGTGGTTAGTAGATGGTGGTTAGTAGATGGTGGTTAGTAGATGGTGGTTAGTGGTTAGTGGTTAGTGGTTAAGATTCAAGAAGTAACTATCAACTGTCAACCACCAATAATCATCAACCATCAACTATCAACTATCAACTATCAACCACCAATAATCATCAACCATCAACCATCAACTATCAACCATCAACTATCAACCATCAACCATCAACTATCAACCATCAACCATCAAATATCAACTATCAACTATCAACCATCAAATATCAACTAATATAATATGACTTCTAAAATACCAGTTTCCGTTTTAATTCCAGCTAAAAACGAAGAAGCAAATTTACCAGCTTGTTTGAAAAGCGTTGAAAGAGCAGACGAAGTTTTTGTTGTCGATTCTCAAAGTACCGATAGAAGTATTGAAATTTGTGAAAATTTTGGTGCAAAAGTCGTACAGTTCGAGTTTAACGGACGTTGGCCAAAAAAGAAAAATTGGTCATTAGAAAACTTACCTTTTCGTAACGAATGGGTATTAATCGTTGATTGTGATGAACGGATTACTCCCGAATTATGGGATGAAATTGCCTCTTCGATTGAAAATCCAGAATATAGTGGTTATTATCTCAATCGTCGCGTATTTTTCTTGGGTAAATGGATTCGTCACGGAGGTAAATATCCCGATTGGAACCTACGTTTATTCAAACATAAAGAAGGTCGCTACGAAAACCTGAATACCGAAGATATTCCCAATACAGGTGACAACGAAGTTCACGAACACGTTGTTTTAAGTAATAAAGTCGGATATCTGAAAAATGATATGCTTCACGAAGACTTCCGTGATCTTTATCACTGGTTAGCCCGACATAATCGTTATTCCAATTGGGAAGCACGAGTTTACTATAACTTACTCACGGGTAAAGGTGATGATGGCACCATCGGCGCAAGTTTATTCGGTGATGCAGTACAGCGCAAACGCTTCTTAAAGAAAATTTGGGTACGATTACCCTTTAAACCATTATTACGCTTTATCTTGTTTTATATCATTCAGCGCGGTTTCCTAGATGGAAAAGCTGGCTATATTTACGGACGACTCTTGAGTCAATATGAATATCAAATCGGCGTAAAACTTTACGAACTGCGTAGCTGTGGTGGTAGTTTAAATACTGCATCTCCAGAAAAATCTCAACCTACTATTTCTGCAAAAGTTACTCAATCTTTAACTTGATGGAAAACAAAGGGACTTTAGGGACAAAGAGATAATTTATTATTACTCCTATCCCGCTAGAAAATTACCTATTTCTCTTTATTTCTTTCCTTTGCGTTCTCTGCGTCTCTGCGGTTTTTTTATCGGTAATCTTCTGCCGGGAAGGGAGTAACTCCTAACTCTTTATAATCTAAAATCTAAAATCTAAAATCCAAAATTCCGATGTCTCAATTATTAGATACCAAACCCTTCGTAGATTTACGCAAGTATGACCAATCCAACTTTGACCGTGGACGTGCGGGTTGGTATATATTTTTTTGGTGGTTCATTCAAGCAATTACTTTTCCCTTGACGCTTCATAATCTGAGTGGTATACGCTGTGCTTTACTACGTCTTTTTGGCGCACGTATTGGTAAAGGTGTATTGATTCGACCTACTGCCCGTTTTACTTATCCCTGGAAAGTGACTATCGGTGACTATAGTTGGATTGGTGATGATGTCGTTTTATACAGTCTCAATGAAATTAATATCGGTTCTCACTGCGTAATTTCACAGAAAAGCTATATTTGTACTGGTACCCATGATATCAAAGACCCAGCCTTTAGTTTACAAACAAAGAAGGTTGTAATCGGTAACGGTGCTTGGGTTGCTACAGATTGTTTTGTCGGACCAGGAGTTACAATTGGAGCAAATGCTGTAATCGGTGCCAGAAGTACGGTTTTTACTGATATACCTGATGGACAGGTTTGTTGGGGTACACCGTGTCGTCCCCGGTATGCAAGGAATCGGTGATATTCTTTATATGAGTCAACATCAATTCATCTCGCTGACACCATATAGAAAATATCTCATTCCTTCCATCATCAAGTGTTTCTGTAGCGATACGATATAGATGATTGTTTACTCGTTTGATTTTCAAACCTAATAAACTAAACAGTCGGCGAATAATTTTTATCGTCGAAACCTGTTCTTTTTCTATTGCTAAATTAACTAAATTAATATTTAATGCTCTTTGAATATGTTTGTTACACTGCAATACGGTATTTTTGAGTAATATCAAATCGGCATCATTTTCAGTAAATTCTCTACCCGATTCGAGTAACTGTAATACACCCAATGCTCGTAAAGCTTCTATTCTCAGAGTATAATTTTTTAAATCGGGTAGAAAAACTTTTCCTTCACCACATGACAATTGTTGATTCCATTCTTGTTTATCTCTGATATGAAAATATTCACTGGAATGAGTTAGATAATAATGGGTTCGCAATTGATAATAATAGCCTTTGTCATCCTGCAATTTTAATTGAGGGGTAATTTCTACACCGTATCTTTTTCTGAGAAAATATTTATTAATTTTGTAACGTTCCTTATCTGTAAGGGAATGTTTCTTTAATAACTGTTCATATTCCAAATAATCTATATCTGGAGCATTACTTACAGCAGTTGCTACGGCTAATTGATTCTGTTGCTTAATTTTTTTAATTTTATGATTAATTTCTTGGGATTTATAACGGCTTTGTTCCCAATCTTTTTTGACTTTGATGATTTCTATAATTAATCTTCTGCGAGTTGCTAAATCTTCTTTATCACTAGCTAAAAATGCATAACGTAAATCACGAATAATATTCTTTTGGATATCATTAGTACGTACCCATAAATTATGACCTTCAGCCGTCAAACCTTCCTTCATTGATTGACGGTAAAAGTTAATTGAAGCATTTACCCTTGCCGATAATTTTGCCCAAGTTCGTAGATGAATTGGATCATAAACTAAGGGTAAATCAACATCTATTTTATGCATTGGACTTAATAAAGCCAAATTTTCTTTTTGATTCTCTTGATACCAGGAAGATAGGGAGCGATAATTCGTGCTACCGCTACCAATTAAACCGACTCCTCGTTTAGCACACCACACCACACGAGGTACATCGTCACGTACCCTTGCTAAAGCTTGTCTAGCTTCAGAATCGGGAATTACTCCTTGAAAAATTCCGTAAACTCGGTCAAAATGCTCAACATCAATACTAATTCCTGTACCAAGAGTGGGAGTGACAAAAACAGCATCGTATTCGGTAATTTTTTGATTAATAGATGCTACAAAATCAACCGCTTCATGACCTGGTGTATTAGTAGTATGACTACTAACTATTAACGTTTTAGGATATAAATGTCGTAACTTATCTAAACGTTCTTTTAAATAACCTTCGATTGTTTCACTACTATAACGTCCGCAACGACTATCGGTAGTTACATAGCATTTTCTTCCAGCGAGTAAATCTAATTCTAACTGTTGAATTAATGGTGTGGGATTGGGACAATCATAAAAAGTTACATCCCAAGCTTTTTCTGGTTTCCATTGATTTACAACTATCCAAGGTGTTAATTCTATTCCTGCTAATTTTTGCAGGTATTCTAAAGAAACATCTGATAAATCCGCATCTTGAGCAATAACTAATCCTCCTGTTGTTAAAACCGTCGAAATTAACTGCTGAAATAACTTTAATATCTTGACTCGTTTATCTTTACAAGTATTACTATGTAACAAGTGCCATAAAGATTGTTCGACTTCATCTAAAATAACTATTCCTCCTTCCCAATCTGTTGGATTAAGTTTCCAAATTGAATCAATACATAATCCTATTGAAGAATTTATTGATGTATTTTCAATTCCCCATTCCCGATTACCTATACCCCATTTAATCCCTACTTTTTCGCACAAAAATTTCCCTAGTTGGATTCTATGAGTCATCAATAAAACAGGTTTATGTTTATCTAAAGCTTGTTGAACAACTGTTTGTAATGCTGTGGTTTTTCCAGTTCCTTTCGCTGACTTTACTCCCACTAATCCCGAAGTTGGAAACGCTATATTACCTAAATAACGACGATTGATAGTTAGTGCAGGAGAAATACTTAAATTACTATGGGTTTTACTATGAGCCAGATAAACTTCTAAATCCAGACTTTGACGATAAACTTTATCGAAAGCAACCACACCTTTAGCAACAATAAACTCATCAACACCTTTTTCTGTTCCCGGAAGTTCAATTACTTGAACCGGACAATTCTTTTCTTGAAATAATAAACCAAGTTGAGATATCGCATTATTTACAGCAGTTATTTTCTTAAGTTCAGTCTCAAAATCAAAACAAATATAAATAGTACGTTTAGTAATACTAAAAGCCGCTAAATCCCCAATCAGTTGACGACGGGTAATTTTACCAAATTTATCTTTGACAACCCGATAACCACTGGTAATTCCAGGAATCGCGATCGCAACATATCCTTGTGTTAAAAGTGCGGCGGCTTTCTTCACTCCTTCACAAATAATTACGGGTATATTACGCTCCATTACCCATTTCCAAAAGCCTACAGCAGCACCATCTTCAGCAATAGCAATATTTTCGGGTAGTTTAACGTTGTAACGCCTCGCGACTTGCTCCCACAACTGTAACGGTACCCGCAAACAAAATATCCGGGTTGGGGTACAAGGTGGATGTTCGTATTTGATAGACTTACCTTTTTGATTAACACGAGGCTGATTTGGTTTGAAACACCCCCATTCCATCATCTGCCAATTATTCAGCACATCAATTCCGGAACACCACCAACCACCAGCACTCACATGAGCATACCGCTCCAACCACGAACTTTTGACTATTCCAGTATTTGTACGGGGAATTAGTTCGGAAATCAATAGATAATCGTAAGCAGTTTTATCTTCAAGTGAGCGAAAATTCAGCTTCAGCAGGTGTAAATCAATGCCACTACTATTGACTAATTCCTTTAGATGTTTTGGATGTAGGTAGTGCAAATGCATTATGTAGAGCGGAAAGCGCTGACAATGGATTTGAAAAATTTACCATGCACTCGCTGGTTTTTATATAAGGGATTTCAAGGTTTTTCGTGTGCCTTTTATTATTTTGTATTTCAAAATACATCGGTTTGAATAAAATAGATTGATTTATTCTGTTCTGTTGTTCAAGTAATAAATTTGTATTGTAGTATTTAGAATACTTTTTTTTATATTTATCAGTACAAGTATCAATAAATAATTTTTATACTTTTTGGTAAAAGAATATTCTTATATGGTATTGGTAGTTAAAAGTATCTAATAAAGTTATTTAAGTCGATTAGTAAAGACAGTTTTTATAATAGAAGCTATTAGTTATAGGACTTACGCAAAACCCAGCGAGAGTAGGGGTAATTCATAACCCGCTGCCACGGCGGGTGCGGGTTTGTGTAGCCAAGCCACTGCTCGGCTATGGTTCCCCGACTTTTAGCAAGTGGTGTGCGACTTCTAGTCGCCGGATAAAGTATTCAATTAGAGTTTTAAAACATTCTCTGAGGATTATCAGGAATAGCCGCGATTGTCACAAGACTCTGATGGTGCCGTACTCTCACTTTCATCTGATTGCGTTAAGAATTGCCGCAGTGTACAAGCAACGGCAATAAAAGGGGGATATTATCTACACCCCTTTTTACCTCCCCTACAAAAAAATGTGCCTTTTTTGCTAAGTCCTAGATTATTTGACAGAGTGTAAATCATTCTTAAACTCTTACCCCGACTGCCGATTGCCGATTGCCTATCCTAGTTCAATTTTCAACGCCAACCTACTTATGTTTTTACTTTTATATTTTTACTCTTGAATAACACTTTCTTGCTTTTCTTTTCGCAACAAATACTGTAAAATTTCTAAACTAAAAATGCAGCTAATTAACCATACTAAACCAGCCGCATATCCAGCAATTATATCTGTTGGCCAATGAACTCCTAAATAAAGACGACTGAAACCAATTGCTAAAATTAATAAACTTGTACAAAATAATATTAATCCCTTCCAAACAGGAAAATTAGCTATTAATAAATAACCAACAAAACCATAAACAATTAATGAAACCATTGCATGACCACTAGGAAAACTAAATGAGTTGGCATCTACAATACGCTCCCATAATGTAGGTCTCACTCTGCCAAATATTGTTTTTAACCACACATTTAAATTCAAACCACCAAATGTGACAATAACGAAAGCAAAAGCACTCGCAAATTTTCTACTAACTAGTAAACATATTACTACAATACAACTGAAATAAATTAATGTTGAACCATTACCCAAGAATGTTATTCCAGTCATAATTTGATTTAGCAAAGGAGTATGAAGTTTATAGATACTTTGCAAAATCTCTGTATCAATTTCTGTGGTTTGTTCTGCAAAGACTCTTTCCGTAATTTGGAAAAATAGCCATAACGACAAAATTGCGATCGCAAACCCTCCAATCGAAACGAGTGACAGCAAAGGAGATAATCGGGGACTTACTTGTTCTTTCCAATTTTGAATTAGTTTATTAGTGTAGTTGAACATGAATATAAATGTAATTTGCACTACGTAATACTTGGCTTTATAAACAATAACAAACTGAGTTTAAGGGAATATAAAGTCTTGCTCGTATGGTGCGTACAGACAGTTAAAAAGACGTAGCATTGCTACGTCTCTACATTAATCATTTTCCCAAAAATGCAATTTAATCTAAAATTATTAAACTATCGCTTCTTCTAAGATTAATTTAGAACGTTTGAGTTTTTCGGGTACTGGTACCGGATAATCTCCAGTAAAACAAGCCGAACAAAAACTATTGGTATCTTGTTTGGTTTCTTCTAACATCCCTTTCCAACTCAGATATCCCAGACTATCTACTTCTAAATGTTTAGCAATTTCTTGCACTCCCATTGTTGCAGCAATTAGTTGGTCTTGACTATCAGTATCAATACCATAAAAACAAGGATGGGTAACTGGAGGGGAAGAAATTCTCATATGTACTTCTACCGCACCCGCTTCCCGTAAGGATTTTACTAATTTACGACTGGTGGTACCTCTGACAATTGAGTCATCAATGATTATGACTTTTTTGCCGGATAATACATCTTTGAGCGGATTGAGCTTCATGCGGATACCCGATTCACGCATGGCTTGGGTGGGTTGAATGAAAGTTCTTCCGACGTAACGATTTTTGATCAATCCTTCTACGTAAGGTATACCGGAAACTTCCGAAAACCCTATTGCCGCAGGTATTCCCGAATCTGGAACCCCGAAAACAATATCCGCATCAACCAGAGATTCTTGTGCTAATCGTCGCCCTAATCTCATCCGGTAGCTATACAAGCTTTCCTCATTCATGATGCTATCGGGACGAGCGAAGTAAAACATTTCAAAGATACACAGTTTCCTTTGTTGTTTCTGACTCCACCTCAAGGATTCTAAACCTTCTTCTGTAATCCAAACCAACTCACCGGGTTCCACATCTCGTAGGTATTGAGCCCCAATAATGTCTAAAGCACAGGTTTCGGAAGCCAAAACGTAACGTGTTGGATTACCCTGCAAAGTGCCTATTACCAAAGGACGAATGCCATTAGGATCCCGTACACCCATGATGCCTTCACTTGTCCCAACTACTAAACTAAAGGCTCCTTGGCATCGATGAAAGGCACGAATTGCACCTTCCAATAATTCCGCACCCTCGTTTACTTCTTCGGCGATCGCCAAGGCAATCATTTCTGAGTCGGTTGTGGTAGTTAGGTTACAGCTTTTTTTGAGCAATTCGTCACGCAAATGTGTTGTATTGACTAAATTACCGTTATGTGCTAAAGCTATTTCTCCTAACCGAGTTTCCACAACCGCAGGTTGAGCATTAGCTCTATGACTTGAACCTGTGGTGGAATAACGGGTATGACCAACAGCGATACTACCTGGTAAGTGATCAAGGATGGATTCGTTGAAGACTTGAGATACTAAACCCATATCTTTATGGAGGTGTACCTGTTTGCCTTCAAAAGTCGCAATCCCAGCGGATTCTTGACCTCGATGCTGAAGAGCGTACAATCCAAAATAAGTGAGTCGGGCAACGTCTTCTTTGGGTGCGTAAATGCCAAAAACTCCACAAGCTTCTTCTTGCTTGTCTGGACGTTCATCTTGATTAATTAAATTGGGTTTAATTAAATTGGGTTTAATTAAATTGGGTTTAATTTGGGCGTATTTATCCGAAGTGACGGCTTTGGAATTTGGGGAAATCATGCTACCTATGCTCCTGATGATGATGTCAAGCCACTGGGATTGTGAAATTGGATAGTTATATAAATAAAATCTAAAATTTAATTAATTCTTAACCATCCATTTACCACAGTACAGTAATTATGCTCAACGATACTAATAGTAAGTTGCCAGTTATTTAATTGTCAGTTGAATGTTTTACTCTTAAGTGGCAGTTAAACGCCTAGTAATTGCTTGATAATAGTGATTGCTTGCATTTTCTATTGTAACGTTTATTAAAGTTTTATTATCACTGGTTAATACCCCCAAGGTTGTTGGGGAATTTCCGACTTTACCAAGTTTTTGCCAATTATCGTTTAATTGTTCCTGTAAGTAGGATTCCCAAATTTGCTGTTGCTCTAACGCAACTGAAACAATAATTCTGGCTCCCCCTTCGCCAAAAAGTATTTCATCCCATCTTTGAGAATTGTTTGCTGGTAAATCTAAAATAATTTCGGCACCGAGTTGACTTTTAATACAACATTCAGCCAGAGCAACAGTAATTCCACCTTCAGCGCAATCATGAGCAGAACGCACCCAACCTTGACGAATACCTTCTCTACAAGCGTGCTGTACGCGACGTTCCAAGTCAAAATCGACCCTGGGCGGTTTCCCGGCAACAGTATTATGGATGGTAGCTAAATATTCCGAGCCACCCAATTCTATTTTAGATACATTCGCTTCGCTCAGTACAAGCTTTGGATTTTGGATTTTGGATTGAATGGGTAAACCGAGGAGATAAATTATATCCCCAACTGATTGCCAAGCTAGAGAGCAGATTTTGGTTAAATCGGGAATTAATCCCACCATTCCCACAACGGGAGTCGGGTAGATTGGTTGAGGATTGCCTTGAACATCAAAAGTTTCGTTGTAGAGAGAGACATTTCCGCCAGTTACCGGAGTCGATAATTCTTGACAACCTTCAGCTAAACCCCGACAAGCTTCTGCTAATTGCCAATAACCAATTGATTTTTCCGGACTGCCAAAATTCAGGTTATCTGTCACCGCTAAAGGTTCCGCACCCACACAACTCAGATTACGAGCAGCTTCAGCCACCACAGCTTTCGCACCTTCATAAGGGTCAAGATAAACATAACGAGAATTACAATCAACAGTTGCAGCAACACCCGATTTTGGATTTTGGATTTTAGATTTTGCGGAAAGTTTGGGGTGTAGATTATCTTCCCCCAAAACTTTCCAAGACGGATTTTGGATTTCGGATTGTCCCCCCATCCCCTTGTCCCCCCATCCCCTTGTCCCCCCATCCCCTTGTCCC
>JAYKJL010000282.1:0-21002 GCA_035285725.1 Nostocales cyanobacterium 94392
GATTTTGCTTGATCAGAAAAACCAAGAATTTCCTGAATCAATAATTTACCGACAAACCAGGGTTGAACTAAGTAGCGTTTCCATAGTCTTTTTGGTTCACTAAACAGACGGTATAACCATTCCAAACCGATTTCCCCCATCCACCGTGGGGGAGTGGGAACGACACCTGCAACATAGTCCATACAAGCACCACTAGGTAGAATCGCATTAGTCTGAAGTTGGTCGAGATTCTCGAGAATCCAACGTTCTTGACGAGGCATACTCATTCCTACCATTAAAATGTGAGGCTGGAAAGCGTTGATTGCGGCGATGATAGTTTGATTCTCTGGACTATGTTTAGACACGTCTATATAACCATGAGCGCAAGCAATCTCTAAACCAGGGTATTTTTGACGTAAGATTTCTGCTCCTTGTTGAGCAATTCCCGGTTTAGAACCTAAATAAAATATGCGCCAATTTTTGCTAGCAGCTTCTTCCATTAAAGACCATACCCAGTCAGCATAGGTAACTCGATGTTCTCGCTCGATGGAGTATCCCCGCAGTTTACCAATGAATACTAATGGCATACCATCAACATGGATATAATTAGCCTTGGCATAGAATGCACGCATTAAGGGGTCATGATGGTAAATATACAGACTATGCAAATTGTGATTAGCGATAATCCATTTTTTTTGCTGTTGAATAGACTCTGCAATTAGACTATTCAATTGGGAAATATTGAGTGCATCTACTTCAATACCGAGAAATTTTAATGGGGAACGATTCATAGGTTTATAATGTTTCAACAGTTAAGAATTACTTGTGGATAAGAGAACATTTGCGATAGATTGCGCTCTAGCATTCCAAGAATATTTCTCTTTAATTAAGTTGTATGCAGCCTGAGCAAGGGGTTGATATTTTGCTTGATTTAAAGCAACATCTAAGATATTTTGAGCAATATCTTCGGTAGAGTAATCTGTTACTAAGAGATGTTGGAGATGGCGAAATTCTTCTAAACCACGTAATCCTTCAGGTGTGGAAATTACGAGTTTTTGACTTGCGAAATAATCAAGGGCTTTATTCCGCGCTCCTCCTGCTACTGCTTGTTTAGAAAATGGTAATAGAGTAATATCTGCATATTTAATGTGAGTTATAAAATCATTTCTGTTCGGTAAGAATCCTGTGAATGAAATATTAGATGGTAATGTTTCTTTAATGTCATTTATGCTGCGACCTATGACAACAAAATTAATTTTTTGCGGCTGATTTTCTAGCTTTTTAGCAATATCTATTGTCATGGATACTGACATATCATTAGTCGGAAATCCATAGGTTTTCGGTGCTACAACTACTACAATTTTTGCTGGTCGTAATTGTTGATAAGGGTCTGTATCATTTAAAGAATGACTATTTAATAAATCTTCTGTAACTCCATTTCCTATACAGGATATTTGTTTGGGAGTTATTCCATACCACTGAGAAATTAACTTGGGGGTAGATTCCCCAGCGGCAATGATGGGATGACCGGAAAAAATGAGTATTCCTTGAGCGAAATAGGTTTTAATGCATTGTTTTAATTCTTGAAACCAATTATTAACTGAAGATAAACGTGTCCAATATTCATAAGCAGAAAAAGTATGAAAATCCAAGACAAGAGAGCAATTTGGAGTTTTTTTGAGTTTAAGAGCAATGATTGCAGCTATACTTGGAAGTGTTTCTTGAGCATATATAATATCTGGACGAAACTCATCAATCGATTTTTGTATTGCTTTAATATATGATTTAAGACTTCTAGAACCAATAGAAATTGCAGGTGCATAATTAACAGATGAACAGTCTAATCCTATTTGACAAATATCAAAATATTTAACCAGATATTGTCCGAGATAAAAAGGTCTGGTAAAAGCACCAAAAGGCTCGCTAGAATCAAGATTAGAAACAATTAATAAACGTTTGCCCATAATAGAATTGGTAATTGGTAATTGGTAATTGGTAATTGGTGATTGGTGATTGGTATTATGCAATTTACTGTGGTATTTCTTCAGTAAATGTTGGAGATGCAGCTAAATTTTTATAACCGATAACAGCACGAATATAAGGTAATAAGCAGTAAATTAACCAAAATGGTCCAGAATGACGGGAGCAGAATGTAGTCCAAGGTTTGAGAGGAAATCCTTTAACGTGTAATATTTTTCGCAAGCGTTGTTGCAGTGGTAAATTAGTGTCAGCCCAGCTATTACGAATAGAATTTTTACTACAAGTACCAACATATCCAGGTGCAATCCAAATAGAACAGCCTAATTTACGCGCTCTGAGACTATAATCTAAATCTCCTAAACTATGAATAAATGCTGCGTCAATATTGCCAACTTTTGCAACAACACTATGAGGAATTAACACACAATTACCAAACATCGCGTCACATTGCTGTATAACTTTAGTTGGTTCTAAAAATTCAAATTTATTGGAATACCATTTTTTGGATTTAACTGCTCCTCCATAGGTAGGTTTTTTAGTAACTGCATCTTGAGTTGTACCTACGACAATCGAATTTTCACAACCTTGTTTGTTCAAATAAGTTTGAATATTCAACAATTTATCTAAGGTATCGGTTTCTAAAAACGTGTCATCATTCAACCAAAGATAATAATTGTAAGAATTTTTAATTGCTTCTCCGAATGCTAAACGCATTCCTCCAACCCAGAATAAATTACCGTTTCCTTGAAGAATTTTTACTTGTGGAAATTCTACTTTAATTGCCTCTGCGGTACCATCATAACTACCATCATCAGTTAAGTAAACATCAAAATTATTTGTTTGTTGATGTAATGCACGTAGACAAGCAAGGGTTGTTTCGCGTCGGTTAAAACAGGTCATGATGACCGCTATTTGTGCTTGATTTATTGTAGTTTTCATTAATGAAAAATAATAGCTTTTACTGTGAAGTAATCGTGAAATATTTCTGATTTTTTTGGTTATTTTTAAAGATTTGCTACCCGTTCTATCCAGCCACTCAAGTTAATATTCAAGTTAAATTTATTTAGTTTTTTCTCAATTTTTCTCACCGTCAACATATGTCTATGTAATACAGAAGTACGGGGCATTTGATGAGCAATTACTCGTTCACATAGCCATTTATATTTATCAGAATCAAGATTAAAATTTTTCAGTTTTTTAATTTGTTGATTCCAGTCATGGTAGTAGAATAAATTAAAATAATGCATAGAAATTAAATCATCCCATTTTTTTAAGCGCCATTGTTTTGATAATCGATTATGTAAAGGTAATGGATAACTATAATTATCGGAAAAATGCGAGACATTTTCTGATAAAGCACATAAGGTAACAGATAAAACGGATTGTTCTACAAAATAAATACCCTGGGGAGGAGCAATATCTAAACGCATTACTTTTTCAAAATTTTCTTTCCAGGATGTAAATATTCCTGCATTTCTTCTCACAGCAACTAAACCGGAATTCCAATAAGCTCGAATTTTTTTATCCCCAATTGGAGTGTTGACAAATATTTCTTTTTTAACTCCTAGCACTTGATAAAGTTTTTGCCAGTACCATTCGTGGGGGTCTTTGCTACCTGTGGAACCGATACCTTGACCATATTCAGGACGCATCCGCACATTACAATCTGCGGGGAGTAAAAATTCTGTTGGTTCTGCGAAAAAGCATTTATCACTATCAAGAAAAACTAAAATTTCTGCATCTATATTTTGTTCTGCATATGCACAAGTTAAGGGTTTATTTGCTAAATAGTATTCCTGAAATTCTTGGTTTATCGGTAGTTGTTGATGAATCACTCCTAATTGTTGAAATGCTTTTTGGGTTTCTATGGCAATTGGTGTACCTGTTCGAGGATGAAAACTATATATTGGTGTATCTTTTAAGTTGCCGCAAAATTTACGAATACTTTCTGCAAGCATCAATGATTGAGGTTCTAAACGACCTGGTTCTGTACAAATTATGAAGGCTAATGGTGTTGTCATTTGGTGTTAATCCTTGATGGTGTTTTTAGACAGTTATTTATTTAAACCGCAGAGACGCAGAGAGCGCTGAGGAAAGAAGTAAGGAGGTATAAGTAGTTTTAAGAAGGGGATTATTTTGAGAGATAATTTGTGTAAATATTTGAGAATAACGTTTTGCTTGTAATTCGAGGGTGAATTCTCGTTGGGCTTTTTCTCTTGCGTAGAAAGATAGTTTTTCCTGTCTTTCAGTGTTTTCTAAAACCCAAATAATTCCTTGAGCAAAATCATCAACATCGTAAGGTTTGGCTAAGTAACCACACTGTTGATGCTCGATTATATCTTTTAAACCAGTTGCGTTAAATGCTACTACCGGAGTTCCACAAGCAAGGGATTCGGAAGCAGTTTGTCCGAAAGATTCTTGTAGAGATGGAACGAGCATTACATCGGCGGCGGAATAAACGGCAGCTAAAGATGTGTCGTCATATAAATGTCCTAAATAGTGAGTTTTGAATCCTAATTCTGGTGGATTTTCTGGTTGAGAAGCACCAAAAATTACTATCTCGGTGTTGTCTTTACAAGCGGATTGAGTTAGTTTTTGTAATGCTGGTTGTAATAAATGAAATCCTTTATTTTTATCGCTGGTTGCTTCTAATGCTCCGAATAAAATCAGTTTTTTATCTTGAGGTAAGTTGAGAATTTCGCGAGCTATATTTTGGGGAATAGGTCGATATTTTTGAGTGTTCAATCCATGAGGAATTACTTCTATTCGTGAGTTTTTAAATAATGAGCTAGATTTAGCACATTCTGCTATCCAGTTACTAGGAGCAATTAAAGTTAGGTTTAGGTTGCTTAAGGCTTTAACTTTACGGTTGTGTACCCAACGAGATAAATCGCGTTCGCGATTGCTATTAAGTTGCGGGCAAGCACCACAAGATTGGGTATAGCGTTGACAATCTCTAGCAACGTGACAACCTCCAGTAAATACCCACATATCATGAAGTGTCCATACTAAAGGTTGTTTGAGCTTGGCAATGGATTCTATTTGCATAAAAGCTCCACTAATCCAATGCAAATTAATAATATCTGGGTTAATTTTATTGACTTGTGGAACAACTCTATCTGGTAACCATTGACTAAAAAATGTACTTTTAGTTCTATGGCGATAAAGTTTTAAAGGTAAAGTTTCAAATGTTAATTTGGTTTTAGCTATACCTTGGAATAATCGTATTTTTGGTGCAATTACTGTTTTATCACTACTTGATTTTTCTTGCACTAACATTTGTGAATCGAATCCAATATGTTGTAATCCTTTGTGTAATCGATATGCAGCCCTTGCTGCACCACCGCTAATATCATGAGTACTTAAATGTAAGATTTTCATTGATTATTTCTCTCTTTTAATTATTTGAATAATTAATTAGTCTTAAACTTGTGCCAGATTGAGCAATGTTTTTTTTCTTATTTTGTGAAATTCCATTGTTAAAGTTAAAGAAGTTGTCAAATACATAAACCAATTCCAGCTAGGAGTTAATAATCTAGCTTCAGAAATATTCACGATAATAATGATGACAAGCATTTGCATTGGTAAATAATCTTCAGTTTTTTTCGCAACTAATACAACTCGATAAAGTGCCATGGTAAAGAAGCGAATAAAACCGATAATAAAAACGAAGAATCCACCAATTCCTAAATCTAACATTATCTCCAAAAAGCCATTATGAGAATTACTTGCCCATTCGTAAGTTAATCTGGTATTTGAAGCGAATGAACTAGTCCAAAATCCAGCATATCCGTAGCCAAATAAAGGTCTTTTTAGAATTTGGTTTAATACAGGTTCCCATAAGTCAGTACGTCCATTTAAAGTTAAATCTTTACCAGATGTGCCGACTAAAGTTTCTGCGTTACCTGCAATTAAGATTAAAGCGCTGACTAATAATATTAAAACAAAACTAATTGCAATTATTTGTAATTTATAATTATTGTTTGTACTAAGTTTATATAAAGGTAAAAGAGATATCATTGTGAACACAATCATCAAAGAAGTTGTGGAGCGGGAGAGAATAATTAAACAAATAGATAAGCCAAATATTATTAATCTGAGCCAACGAGATTGAGATTCACTCAAAGCTAAATGTAAAAAAATTCCTGCGCTCCAAGCCATCATGTATCCCAATTCGTTTTTATGACCAAAAATTCCAGCCCACATTCCAGCTAATTCTGGTGTTGTATGAATTCCTCCAACACTTGGTATTAAGGGAAAAATTATTGATAAAATTGTTGTTGTTCCCAATCCAAAAGCGATGAATCTAATTTGTTCTTTGAAGCTATAACGCATCGCTAAATAAATTGCTAGCAAATATATTCTAATCAAACCTCGTATATAGGTTAAGCTTGCAGCCATATCTGCTGACCATAATACAGAAAATAGGATTAATATTAATAGTAGTAATTGAAATACTCCTTTACTACCAACATATATAAATCTTTTCCAATATTTGGCTATTAAAGCAAATAATATTAAATATGATGTAGCATTTAATAATTTATCTACCATGGCACCTCCTAACGGATTTTCGGAAATTTCATGGACTGGTTTGATTGCCAAAGCACCGACAGTAATTAGTATTAATAAAAGTGTGGCAAGTTTTTCCATACGTTCAAGTTTCAATTTTCCACCTCAACAAACTATTTATTTACTACTCCCTATATTTACGAATGCATAATTAACTTTTTATCCCGAAGTATTTTCTTCAAATTTTGTTTAAAAATATCGATTCTAGTTGCATGATATACAGTATCTTGAATAAACTTATCTGCTTGTAAATTTTTTACTATATAAGGTGGATGATTTAAAGGAAATTTCATTTCTTCTGTAGGAAGATTGATAAATGAAAACTCTTGAGAAGAATTAAAATTTGTAGAGTCTTCACCAACACCAACATTACTAATCAAATTGACGTTAGGAATAATATTCAATCCACCTTGCATCCAGCAAGCAAATGTCCATTGATAATCCCAAGTGATACCTGTAGGATTCTCATAAATAGAATCAAATATATTTTGCCAATAACTGACTGCTTTAGAATTAGGAAGAATATTATCTAAAACATTTGATTGTTTGATTTCTTGCCATAATTTAATATGTAAATCATAATGTTGCCAAGCACGTCTCCAACTTGCCCATCCCCAACAGTGACTGTAGGATGAAAAGTAATAACTATAATCGGTACGTTTTCTTCCTAATTGGGCATTTTGAGCAGCAATAGAAGTAATTCTACTATCGTATCGATATTTTTCTAGTAATTCTTCACAAAACCGAAAAAATGTGATATTCGGGATACAATCATCTTCTAAAATAATTGTTTCTTCTACATTCTCAAATACCCAATCTAAACCACTAGAAACTCTTTTTGCACAGCCTAAATTGACCTCAGAGTAATTTTTGATAACTTCGCAATCCCAATCAACTTTTTCGATAATTGCCCGTGTTGCAGCACATTTTTCAGCTTCACCTTCACGGTCATTTCGAGGTCCATCGGCAATCACAAATAGCTTTTTAGGTTTAACTTGACGAATCAGTTCAAAAACTTTAATCGTTGTATGTGGACGCTTGAAAATAATAAAAGTAATTGGTGTTTCTAGTTGTTGATTCATGATTGTACTGTGTTCTCTAATATCTGAATTAATTTTAAGATTTGGAATTACAACGTTCGAGTATATAAAAACTAATTACTATGTCTAAAAATGAAATAATTTTAATTAATTCATGGTAATTAATATTTATAAAAAGGTAAAAAAGACTCTATTTGAATTTGAAATAATTTGCGCGTTCTTTTATCCACAGCATTACTCAAAAAAGCTGCCGCAGCTTGAGATGAAATAGTTGCGATCGCGGCACCAAGTCCGGAATATTCAGGTATCAATAAAAAGTTGAGAATCACGTTAAGAATTGCTCCGAGTAAAGTTTTACCTAAAGAAACATTATTTAATCCTTCAGCGATAAACCAAGGTGATGTTGCGACACCCATAAACACGAATAAAGAAGCCCAAATATGCACTGCTAAAATTGCTCCAGCTTCTATATATCCACTACCAAACATCATCAAAACGATATCTTTTGAAAAGAATGTCATGGGAATAGAAATTGCTAGGGAGATATATGTTAATAAACGCAATAACTGCCCGATTCGTTTATAGTAATGATGCTCTGATTTTTCTTTCGCTGCATAAATTGCCGGAGCAACAGAAGAGACAATCGTAGTCGGAATAAAATACCATAACTCCGAAACACGTACAGCCGCAGAGTAAATACCAACTTCATTATTCCCCTTAATTTGACCTAACATTATCTGGTCTATTTTCATAAAAATTAATATTGCAAATCCCGAAAAAATCAGAGGAAAACTTTCTTTGAGTAACTTTTTTGCAGTTGAAAAATTCCATTTCCAATTCCATAATTTAGAAAATCCTTTAACTTGATAAATAGCAATTAAACCAATAGCACTCATCACAATTTCTGCTAATGTCACCCAAGCAAATGCTAATAACGGTGCTTTAATTAAAATTAACCATACTTTCAACAAAATACTTAATAAATAGGTAATATTTTTGGCAATCACGCTGTACTTTGACTGCACCTGTGACTGAAACCATAAATCAATAGTATCAGCAGAGCGAAAAATTCCAGTTATGGCTAATATTGTCACTAACGAGATTGTTAATGGTTTATTTTCTTCTAAAAAAAATATACTTCCTACTGCTAATAAAACCGAAATAATTCCACCTATTAGTTTTAAACCAAAAGTAGTTCCTAAAATCTCTAACTTATCTGACGATTCTCGCACTAAATGACGCACTACTACATCATCTAAACCCAAGGTAAAAACTGGCGTAAATAAACTGACAAAAGCCAATCCATAATTAAAAAGTCCATATTGCTGAGTCCCTAAATAACGCGCTACCCATACCCCAACAAACAAACCTCCACCCATCCGCAAAACGCGATCGCAAAATAACCATCCAGTATTACTAACAATTGCTCGCAGTTTTGAATGAGATTTAAAATGTGATAGATTTTTAACTTTTAAGTTTCTCAGCATTAATAAATAAAACTCTTATTTACTCAACATTTATCTCTGTGTAACTCTGCGCTTTCCTCCGCGTGCCTTTGCGTTAAAAATACTCCTTATTTATTTAACTTTCCAGCCAACAAAATTTTTAAGTAATATCCAAACAATAAAAATACTCCTTTAATTCTCCAATAAAAATTTGGCTCCAATAAACAGATAATTTTCAGATATAACGTAAAATCTTTACTTGTAGGACAAGGAATAGTTTTTAACTCTTGAAGTGATGTATAAGCTAAAAATAGCGGTAAAGTTAAGCTATTTTTTTGTATAACATGATTGATAATTGCAGAACGCTTTAACAATCTTTTATATTCAAAACAAACATTAACATCTACAGATGTATCATTGTGAAAATTATTATTTTTATGTATTCTATACATAACCAAAGGTTGAGACATATAAAACTTTTTAGCCCCCACCAAAGAAGCTCCCCACACAAGACAATCATCAGAGCGAATCCTCCAATCATCTGTATATGGAATTGGCAAAATTTTATTTACGATTTCTCGACGCATCGATAATGTAGAAGTAATCGAGCCAATCCATTCTCCAAGACAAAACGTTTTAATTACGGAATAACCCAAATCTAAATCATATGCATATTCTTGAAATACCCCTTCTGCTACTCCAAATTTTTTGTATCCACAAAATAAGAAATCACATTCTTGATAGCGTCGATAAAAATTGAGTGCATTTTCTAAATATTCAGGTTCATACATATCATCTGCATCAAGAAAAAAAATCATATCTCCACTTGCAGCTAAAAACCCTTCATTAAATGAAGATAATTGTCCTTGGTTTTTTCCCTTCAATATATATTTAACATTTGCCTCTACTTCAAACTTACTAATTACTTCAACAGAATTATCCGTAGATGCATCATCAACAATGATAATTTCATCAAATTTCACACTTTGATTTAAAGCACTGTTAATCGCATCTGCAATAAAATTCGCATAATTGTAATTATTAATTAGACAAGTTGTTTTCATTTTTATTAGTCTCATAAAGTTCACTTTTTGGAATTTTTTTGAACATAGTTTGTTTAATTGGTGAAAACTCATTTGGACTTGTAACCGACTCAATAGCTTCCTTGGTGTAATACAAATAGCTATTCGGTTCATTTTTGACATTCAAACCATTAACAACTATCCCCAAAACTTTCTGATTCGACTGAGTTAAATATTCCTTTGCTGCATTTGCACTATCTAAATCCACAACACCAGGACGAACTACTAGTAAAATACCATCAGTAAGGTCACTTAATATTGCTGCATCAGCTGTTCCAACTACCGCTGGAGTATCAAAAATTACGAAATCATATTTGTGTGTAAAATTTTCTAGTAATATTGCCATTCGCTGAGAATCAAGCAGAGCAATGGGATTAGGAGGTACAACACCAGAACAAAGTACATCTAAATTAGGTAATACTTCTTGTACAGCAGCATTAATATTTAGTCGATCAATAATTACATTACTTAAACCTACCGCATTGGTAAGTCCCCAAGTATGATGCTGAATTGGGTGACGCATATCTGCATCCACCAGCAATACTCGTTTTCCCGTACTAGCCATTGCTACACCTAGATTTGCAGCAACTTCTGATTTCCCCTCTTTACTAACAGAACTTGTGACGACAATGCTTTTTAATTGCGTATCAGAACAGAGAAATTTTAAATTAGCTTGTAACATTTGATAAGCATTCCCCACGGGAAACTCCGGAATATCTCTACCGATAATCTGAGGAATTGCTCTGTTTACTCCAGCGGTAGAAGACTGATTTTTGCTATGTTTAACCACTGCGGGAATAACTCCCAGTAATGTATATTTCAGAACTGCTCTAGCTTCTTTGACTGTCTTAACAGAGCGATCTATCAAGTCTAAACCAAAAGCTGTCATGATACCTAATAATACACCCGCAGCACCTCCACCGACGATAAATAACAGCTTACGAGGTCCCTGGGGTACATCAGGTATTAAAGCTGGGGAAATAATCCGTGCATTGGGAATCTTTTGATTTTCTGCAACATTAATTTCTTGAATTTTCGTCAACAGGGTTTCGTAAGTCGATTGTGCTGCTTTGAGTCTACGCTCTAATTCACGTTGAATTTGTTCTAATTGTGGTAGATAATCCGCTCGTTGCTTATAGGCAGAAAATTTGTTAGACAGCGAAATAATTTGTTGTTCTAAGCCGACACGCTCTGCTTCCACACGGGTAATCTCTGCAATCAAACCTTGTCTGAGCTCTCCTAATTGTAAATTTCCCTGTTCAACTTGCTGTTCATTACCGGTAATTTCCGTTGTTCTTTGATTAAGCAGATTTTTTAAAGCTGCAACTTTTTCTTCCCAACTAACAACACTAGGGTGTCCCGATTTAAAACGAGTTTGCTCTAACGCTAATTGACTTTCTGCTTCCTGTAATTGAGCAAGTACTTTTTGTACTCCTGGTGTTTGACTCAACTGTGCGGATATCACAGCTTGTTGTGGTTCCACCTGAGCTTCAGCCCGTAAAGTTGCTAAACGTGCAGTTATATTTGCTAATTGAGCTTGAGTTTGGGATATTTGTTCTTCTAACTTATTAATTGTCCCAACTGCTGCATTAGCTTGTTCATCTAAAGCAATGATTCGATGTTGTTCTTTAAATCCTCGCAATTCTAATTCTGCTTTTTTCACAGATGATTCTGCTTTTGGTAATTGCTCCAAAAGAAACTTGCGTGCGGTTTGTGCTTCTCCTTGATTCGCTAAAACATTTTGCTGAATATACTTATCGATAACTGTATTCACAATTTTGGCTGCTTTTTGAGAATTTGGATCAGCATAAGAAATCAATAAAACATCACTACCCTTAATTCCTTCAACATACAATTGAGCCGCTAAGCTAGAAATTGGCAAACTTTCGCCTTTTTCATCTCTAAGATTTAGTGCGGTAATTGTTTCTTGAAGTACAGGATTTGATGTAACAATACGTGTTTGAGTGTCTAAAGGATTATTATTTTGAGTTAATGCTTCCAAACGTCCTAAATCTTCTGATACCCCGGTTAGAGAAGAAGTCCGATTACTCTTAATCATCACACTTCCTTCTGCTCGATAGGTGGGTTTGAGAGAGAATGCATATAACGTTGCTCCCGTCACTGTCAATGCACAAACTCCTAAAGCAGGTAACCACCGACGTTTGAGAACCTGTAAATATTTTTGAATATCTATTTCTTCAATATTGTCTAGAGTTTCCATTGTCATAGCTACAAACAATCTATAATAATCTTAAAAATTGACACAATTGACAGCAGCAAATTAGCCGTTTTAAAAGTATCCGGCGCTTTTTTACCGCTACTACAAAAACAAGGTCCACCTGCGTGGACTAGTTAGTTTAGAACCCGCCTTATGGCGGGTTTTGTTTGTGTAGCCGCGACTTCTAGTCGCCAGGTAAAGTATTAAATTAGACTTTCAAAACATCCATTTAAATCGACATTTACCATTTAGACACAGTAGATTTGAGAAAGACTGGATGATAGAAACTATCTCAGCCCAACTCTAAAATCATCAATTAAAGTCTTTTGCTACAGAACTTTTTTGATAGAATTGATTAACAACTGCTGGAAAATGCAAAGCCTGATGCTAATGGATAAAACCTAGATGCTGTTGCTAATTAATCTTTAACACTGTTAAAACTAACAGATTATCTGACTAATTGACATTACCGAAAACTGTAATAATAAAGTTCCACATACTTCGTAGAGTAACTTTAGAAAAATCAAACTAGATAAGTTGCCATTGAATCTGAATTACTTATTTATTTTCAGAGTTTATCCACTAGCTTTTAGTTAACATCAGTATTTATACAATTAGTACCATAACATCCGACAGTAGCAATTCAACTTAAATAGGACTTACGCAACTGGCACATTTTTTTTGCAACGGGTGTGTGACACTTTGAGAAATTTTGAACGTAATAATCAGCTTCTTCTGTGTCACGCACCATCCGAGTCTTGTGACACGCAGCCTTAGTCCTGTTAAATAAAACTACTTTACAATAAATTTATACATACATCTCCGTAGTTAAGATTTATTTTTGCAGACAAAATTTTGAAACCCTTGACAAATCTTTGTTTGATAAATTGAGATTATTTCATTTACATAGATAAAAATTCATAATGTAAATTATTTTACATTTGAGCAAAAATCAATATTCGGTTAATGTATCGGGTTCTTTGACATGACTTTTCCGCAAATCTTCACAGAATATCTCTAAGTAGGTTGGCGTTGAAAATTGTAATTAGGGCATATAGTCGGCAGTCGGCAGTGGGAATAAGGGTTTAAGGGTAGTTTACCTAACCGTTATATAGTTGTATTTTTTTCTGCCGAATTACTTATATTGATAGTATTTAAAAATTTGGCTTACTCAAAAATCAAGTTTTTAAATTATTATAAATTTCCTAATATTACAGGACTTACGCAATTGTCACAAAACCCTGGTTGGTGCGTGACACTACAACCTCATTATTGCGTTAATAATCAAGCGAAGTGTCACAGCACCCTAGAAGAAAAATGTGCCGGTTGCGTAAATCCTATATTATATATGAATAGTCTGTGATGTTATTAGCAGGATATTAAATGCTTGCTTTTTAACTTCAATCTTTATTTAAATGTTTATTTAAATATTTATCTAAATATCTATCTAAATTAATATTTAAAATACAAAATCCAAAAAATTGGTATTATCTAAACACTCAAGCACATAATTAACATTTTACCAATGTTTTTTTAAATAAACGTTAACCAAAAAAGGTTTATTTGTTAATGCACTTTTCTTAGCATTTGAAGTGTCAGTATTAACATTTACACGTTTATATTGCATAACTCAGAAAAAACTCTGAGAAGAGATACTGAGTTAAAAACAAATGCTTTAACTAGTTAATTTGCAAACAAATTCTATGGCTCAGACAACTGGAATCGTGCGTGCTGGACTTGTGATCAACAAGGTTTTGATTAGCTCAAATAAATTGGCAACTTATGTAAACCGCGATACTAGTAAAAATGCTGGCGATATGAAAAAATATTCGAGCGAAATGCATTTTTAATTCAAAAAAAGGATATCAATTCTAATTAATTCTGAGATGGTGGTATGGAGAAAAATTAGACATGAATATTTGAGTAATTTTTCATGACAAGAGAGTTTTCTTGATTGACAAAATTACTCGTCAACTAATTTGATTCCTATCTATCAAGCTGAATTAATTTAGTTGGGTGACTTGGAAAACTTGACGGACGTATTCATCTCAGAATTTAGCTATTTCACACGGTAGAACAATTGACTTATGGCTACAACACTATCTGCGGGCGATATTGCAATTATTGGCGTAAATGCTGATAATCCTGATAACTTTAGTTTCGTTTTATTAGTAGACATTGAAGCAGGTACCGAAATTAGATTTACTGACAGTGGCTGGACGAATAGTAATGCCTTTAGAGCTAGTGAAGGAGCGTTTAAATATACTGCTCCAACAAACTTATCTGCTGGAACAGTAATCAACTTTATTAATAATTCGGCAAATTTTGCAGCCGATAATGATGCTGGTGTTGGTACTAATGGATTTAATTTGTCTACCGATGGAGACCAAGTTATTGCTTTCCAAGGAGCATCAACAAATCCAACTTTTATATACGCAGTACAAACAAATAGTACCCAATTTCAAACTACTGCTACTACTTCTAATGATTCCGCTTTACCAAATGGTTTAGTCAGTGGTACTTCTGCTGTAGCAGTGGGACAAGGTTCTGGTGCAGGAGACGAATGGGACAATTCTGTTTATAATATGTCCGTGACTAGTGGAACTAAAGAAGAAATTCTTGCAGCAGTTAGTAACCCAGTAAACTGGACGGGTTCCAATGATGCTCTAACTATACCAACTAGTTCTTTCACTATTGGTGGCTCTAGTAATAACGATACCACCCCTCCCGAACTCAATGCTGCAAACCCTTTAACCCCAGCAGACGACGCAACAAATGCCGTAATTGATGCCGATTTAACAATCAAATTCAACGAAAGCGTCCAAAAGGGTACGGGTAATATCCTCATCAAGAATAGCTCCGATGGTTCTGTAGTAGAAACCTTTGATGTCGCAACTTCCACAGCAATTACCGTTAGCGGCGATACTGTAACTATTAATCCTACAAATAACCTTGCAGCTTCAACTGGTTTCTATGTAGAGATTGATGCGGGAGCTATTGAAGATGCAGCAGGAAATGACTTTGCGGGAATTTCGGGTAACAGTACTTGGAACTTTACTACTGGTACCGAAGATTCCATTACTCCAATCTACGACATCCAAGGTGCTGCTCACACTTCACCACTTGTAGGTCAATCTGTAACTACTACTGGGATTGTCACCGCAGTTGATACTAACGGTTTTTATCTCCAAGACTCTACAGGAGATGATAACAATGCAACTTCCGACGCTATCTTTGTGTTTACTAGTTCTGCTCCTACAGTCACAGTTGGTGATGATGTAGAAGTTAGCGGTACAGTTAGCGAATTCTTCCCAGGTGGTGTTGCTACTGGTAATCTTTCCACAACTCAAATTAGTGGAAGTCCTACTGTCACCATCAAATCTAGCGGTAATACTCTTCCCGCAGCAACAATCATTGGTACTGGTGGTAGAATTCCTCCTACCGAAAATATTGATGATGATGCTTTCACAAGCTTTGATCCAAATACCGATGGGATTGATTTCTTTGAATCCTTAGAAGCAATGTTGGTGACAGCGAAAGATGCCGTTGCTGTTGCTGGTACCAACGGTTTTGGAGAAATTTTCGCGGTTGTAGATGATGGTACGGGTGCTACAGGTATCAGTCAGCGCGGTACACTCAATATCAGCCCCGATGATTTCAACCCCGAAAGAGTCCAAATTAATCAAGACACGGGGATTTTACCAGGGTTTACTCTTCCTCAAGTGGATGTTGGTGCCAACTTAGGAGATGTTACCGGGGTTGTTGGTTATGGTTTCGGTAACTTCGAGATTTACCCGACTCAATCCTTTACCGGCACACCTGCAACTATCCAACCAGAAACCACAACCATAGAAAGTGATGCAGATAAGCTGACAGTTGCTAGCTACAACGTTTTGAATCTCGATCCCAATGATGCAGATGGGGATACAGATATCGCAGATGGAAGATTTAGCGCGATCGCAACCCAAATCGTCAGTAACTTAAAAGCTCCTGACATCATCGGTTTACAAGAAGTTCAAGATAATACAGGTTCCACCAATGATGGTGTGACAGCAGCAGATCAAACTTTACAAAGATTAGTTGATGCGATCGCAGCAGCAGGTGGTCCCACATACAGTTTTATCGACAACACATTTATTGGTAATAATACTAGCGGCGGTCAACCCGGTGGTAATATTCGTACTGCTTTCCTCTACAATCCCGACCGCGTAAACTTAGTAGATGGTTCGGTTGCCACAATTCAAGATGTTGCTTTCAATGGTAGTCGTTTACCATTAGTTGCTAAATTTACTTTCAACGATGAGGAAGTTACGGTTGTTAATAACCACTTCTCCTCCAAAGGTGGTAGCGCTCCAATTTTGGGTGTACAGCAACCTTTTGAAGCACGTCAAGAAGAAGTCGCAGTTAACGGAAGCCTTGATGAACGTCAAGCCCAAGCCCAAGCAGTTAAAGGTTACGTTGATGGAATTTTAGCCGCAGACGCAAACGCTAATGTTGTTGTTGTAGGTGATTTAAACGAATTTGAATTTGTCTCTCCTGTAACAACTTTGGCACAGAGCTTGACAAACTTGACGGAAACTGTTCCAGAAAACGAACGTTACAGTTTTATCTTCCAAGGTAACTCACAATCCTTGGATCATATTTTAGTTAGTGATAAATTAACTGGCAAAGCAGAGTTTGATATCGTACACTTAAACTCTGAATTTGCGGAAACTACTCAGAGAGCTAGTGACCACGACCCATTAGTTGCAAGTTTATCAATTCCTAAAAACATGGACATTCCAAAAATTAATCTCAGTAAAATCGGTACTTTTACTAGTGAAGATGGTGCAGAAATTGTTGCCCATGACCCCACAAGTCAACGTTTGTTCGTAACTACTGGGGACACTGTAGAAATAATTGATATTAGTAACCCAGCTAGTCCGACTAAGTTTGCTGAAATTGATATTACCTCTATTGGTGGTGGTGTTAATAGCGTTGCAGTTAAAAACGGTATCGTTGCTGTAGCAGTTGAAGCTAATAATCCACAAGAACTTGGTGTTGTTGCCTTTTTTGATGCAGATGGCAACTCTCTACGTACCCCGATCACAGTTGGTGCGCTTCCCGATATGCTCACCTTTACCCCCGATGGAACCAAAATCTTGGTTGCTAACGAAGGTGAACCCAATGAAGATTATACTGTTGACCCAGAAGGTTCCATTAGCATTATTGATGTCTCTGGTGGTATTGCTAATGCGAGCGTAACTACTGCTGGTTTTACTGGCTTTAATGACCAAAAACAAGCGTTAATTGATAGTGGTGTCCGGATTTTTGGACCAGGTGCAACCGTTGCTCAAGATTTAGAACCAGAATATATCGCAGTTTCTGCCGATGGGACTAAAGCATTTGTAACTCTACAGGAAAATAACGCGATCGCTGTTCTTGATGTCGCTACTGCAACCGTAGAAGACATTTTACCTCTTGGTTATAAAGACCACAACTTACCAGGAAATGGTCTAGATGCTAGCGATCGCGATGTTGATGGCAGCAGCGGTGGTGGCGGTAAAATTAACATCAAAAACTGGCCAGTTTTCGGGATGTACCAGCCAGATAGTATTGCTTCCTTTGAAGCTGATGGCAAGACTTACTATCTCACCGCAAATGAAGGGGATGCACGCATCCGTCCCACAGGTGATGATATCTTACCTGCTCCTAATGATGGCGAGGGAGATATTTTTAATGAAGAAGTCAGAATTGGAAGTAGTGCAGTTGTTTTAGACCCTACCGCTTTCCCCAATGCTGCGGAATTGAAAAATAATGCCAATCTTGGTCGTTTGCTAATTACAAATACCCTGGGTGATACGGACGGTGATGGTGACTACGATAAATTGTATGCTTATGGTACTCGTTCCTTCTCAATTTGGGATGACCAAGGTAATTTAGTTTTTGATAGTGGCGACCAACTAGAACGGATTACCGCAGAACTGACTCCTGAATTCTTTAATGCCAATAACGGTGCAACCAGCGATTTTGATACCCGTTCCGATAATAAAGGACCAGAACCAGAAGCTGCAACCGTTGGTGTAATTAACGGTAAACCCTACGGATTCGTTGGTTTAGAACGTGCTGGTGGTGGTGTTATGGTTTACGACCTCAGCAACCCCGCAGCACCGAAATTTGTCCAGTACATTCGTACCGAAGGTGATATTTCTCCCGAAGGATTTAAGTTTATCTCCGCTGCGGAAAGTCCCAACGGAAACCCCGTGTTAGCGGTTGCGAACGAAGTGAGTGGAACTACTACGCTCTATAATATTGACGTTCAACCAACAATTACTAATTACACCTTCGACAACCTACCCAAATTAGGTACAACCTCGACCAATCAAGATATTTTCTTAGGTGGTTTCTCCGGTTTATATTTCCAGGGAATTGCTGAAAACGGTAATCTGAAATTTGTCACCCATACCGATCGCGGACCAAACGGAGAACCAACTGATGGCAAAAGACCATTCCTCTTACCTGATTTCCAACCAGAGGTAGTTAGTTTTGAACTTAACCGTTCCACAGGGGAAATTGCTATTACTAACAGAACTGGTTTATTCCGTGAAGATGGAACCACTCCCCTAACTGGTTTACCCAACTTACAATCTGGGGCAGCAAATACAGCTTACACTGATGAAATTGGTGTTGATTTAAACGGTAATACTCTTGCTAACGACACCTTGGGAGCAGACTTAGAAGGGATTGTAGTTGCTCAAGATGGCAGTTTTTGGATGGTTGATGAATACCGTCCAGCGATTTACCACTTTGAAAATAATGGTAAATTAATTGAACGTTTTATTCCGGAGGGTAGTGCTACTGACTCTAGCCAAAATGGCGGAACTTCCTTTGGAACTCCTGTTTTACCTGCTGTTTATGCCCAAAGACGTGCCAACCGTGGTTTTGAAGCGGTTGCTTTGGAAGGAAATAAACTTTACGCATTTATCCAAAGTCCCATCGATAATCCGGATAACGGTAGCGATACAGCATCAAGAAGTTCTCGTAACCTGAGAATCTTAGAATTTGATACTGTTAGCAAAGAGGTTACTGGAGAGTATTTATATCTTCTTGATGATATTACAGGTAGTGGAAACGCCAAAACAGATAAAATCGGCGATGCAGTTGCTCTTGGTAATGGTAAATTCGCAGTTGTAGAGCGAGATGACTTGTCAACTACCGATTCTAACAAGTTAATTTACTCAATTGACTTAGCAGAAGCCACCAATATCAATAACCCTGCGAACTTTACTCTACCAGCGGGTAAAACCATTGAACAACTAACTCCTGAAGAATTAACAACGGCAAATATCAAACCTGCGACTAAGAGTTTGATCGCTAATGCGGCAGAATTTGGTTATACCGGGGTGGAAAAACTAGAAGGTTTAGCCTTAGTTGCACCCAATACCCTAGCGTTAATCAACGATAATGATTTCAATAGTGATGTACCACAAAAGCTAGGGATTCTGGAATTACCCAAGGATTTACCTGTCACCACAGATCAAACTTTCACCCTACAACTACTTCACGCCGCAGATCAAGAAGCTGGAGTTCCCGCACTCGATGATGCACCCCGTTTCAGTGCTGTATTGAATGCGTTGAAGAACCAAGATGCCGATGGTGATGGTAATGTAGATTACGAAAATACCATACTGTTGTCCTCTGGTGATGCTTATATCCCCGGTTTATTCTTTGATGCAGCAGCTGATCCAACACTTGCTCCTTTATTAGGTAAAGAAGGTAAAGGACGTGCTGATATTGCCATTCAAAACGAACTTGGTTTCCAAGCGATCGCCTTTGGTAATCACGAATTTGATTTCGGTACTGCTCAGATCAAATCGCTACTTGCTCCCGATGGTGATTATCCTGGTGCCAACTTCCCTTATCTAAGTTCCAACCTCGACTTTAGCAATAATACTGACTTAGCTCCTTTAGTCGCTGCGGATGGTCAAGAAGCTAGTACTATCCCCGGTAAAATTGCCAAAAGTACCGTAGTAACCGTTAATGGTGAAAAAATTGGTGTAGTCGGTGCCACAACTCCTACATTGCCAAGGATTTCTTCTCCGGGAACCGTTGGTGTTCTTCCCGCAGATTCCACAGATATCAATGCTTTAGCTGCGGAAATTCAAAAATCAGTTGATGCGCTACTTGCAGCGAACCCCGAACTCAACAAAGTTGTCTTGCTGTCTCATATGCAGCAAATCGCCATTGAAGAACAATTGGCTGGTTTGCTCAAAAACGTAGACATCATCATGGCTGGTGGTTCCAACACTCGCTTGGTAGACGAAACTGACCGCTTGCGTGCGGGTGATACTGCTCAAGGTGAATACCCCATTATTAAAACCGATGCTGATGGGAAACCAGTTGCGGTTATAAATACTGACGGTAATTACAAATACGTCGGTCGTTTAGTAGTAGACTTTGATGCTCAAGGCAACATCATTACTGATAGTATTGACCCCACTGTCAGTGGTGCTTATGCTACCGATGATGAAGGAGTTGCAGCGCTAAACGCTGAGAATTTGGTAGACCCAGAAATTAAAGCGATTACCGATGCTTTACGGAAAGTAATCCAAGAACAAGATGGTAATGTCTTGGGTATTACCGATGTCTTCCTCAACGGAGCTAGACAAGATGTGCGGACTCAAGAAACCAACTTGGGTAACTTAAC